>JAEUHD010000051.1 GCA_016793645.1 Verrucomicrobiales bacterium | reverse complement strand
GCTACTGGGCTGATGATCTCGACGGCGACCGACGCACCGAGGTCGTCACCATTGCCGCCAAATCCGGCCGCGCCGCGGTGTCCAACTTTGCGAAGCACGCCGCGGAGACCCTGGTCGGAGATCAGTTGGATGGTCAGTTTTCCGTGCTTCCCCTGACGCGCACCGACAAGCCCCGGCGCGGCGTGGTGTGGGCGGACGTCAATGGCGACGGTCTTTCGGATCTGGTGGCCGGCGATCCCGGTGCCGGGCAGATGACCCTGTGGTTGCAGCGCCCGGATGGCTCCCTCGGGGCGCCGCGGAATTTTCCCAGTTTGACCGGGGTGGCGGACCTGGTGGTCGCCGACTGGAATGGCGATGGGCGTCCGGAACTGTTCCTGCTCAGCGCCGATGAGCGGCAGATTGGCATCACCTCGCTCGATGCCTCCGGGCGGTTCCCCTTTCCGGAACTGGTGCCGTTGACCGGGCGTCCGCTCGCCCTGGCCGTCGGCAGCCTGGGATCCGAGGAGCCGCCCTTGTTGGCGGTGATCCAGGAGCGCGATGAGAAGCGTCCGGGCCGGGACGGCAAGGAGGAGACCGCCACGGTGCGGGAGCTCGTGCTCCGGTCGTCGATGGGGCCGGTGTCCACGCAGCGGCTGTCCGAGGATTTCAAGGGAGCCCCCGCGGTGCTCGCGTTTCATGACGTCAATCAGGACGGGTTGACCGACCTGATCGCGCTCACGCCGTATGAGAAGGCCAAGATCTTCCTTCAGCGGAAGGAGCCTGCGAACGGCAATCGCTTCGACGAGGTGGACGTCACGCCGCCGGGAGGGTCCCTGGAATCCCCGTGGATGATCACCGCCGACGTGGATGGCGACGGGAAGTCCGAACTCCTGCTCCCGCAACGCAACTTCCTGCGCGCGGTGGTGCTGGTGTCTGACGGCCAGGAGAAGCCCACCTGGAGCTTCAGCGTCCGGGACCAGATCAACGGCGCCACCAGCAGTTCCCGGATCGTGGGCGCGACCGCCTTGCCGCAGCCGGGCGGACGCGCCCCGCTGCTCTACCTGCTGGATGGGGATCGCAAGGGGCTGACCGTGGCCCGCCGGGACACCAACGGTGTATGGCAGGCGGTTCGCACCACGGCGTTGCCGGTCACCGAGTTTTCCAGGCTGGTTCCGCTGGCCCTCGGCGGACGCGAGACCAACACCGTCGGTTTCATCGGCAACAACGCCGTTGCGTGGAAGCAATTCTCGGGTGAGGTCTGGGACATGACCGAGTTGGACGGCTATGAAACGCCGGTGCGCGACGGCTGGCTGCATGATGTCACCAGCGGCGACCTCGACAGCGACGGCCGCAAGGACCTGGTGTTTTTGGAGACGGCCCGGAACTACGTGGATCTCGTCCGGTTCGAGGCGCCCCACAAGTTGGAGCCTGGCAACCGCTGGCCGGTCTTTGAGGAGCGCACCTTCCGCCAGCGCCGCAACGAGGTCCCCGAGCCACGCGAAGCCGTAATCGCCGACGTCACCGGCGATGGCCGAAACGACCTCCTCCTCATCGTCCACGACCGCGTCCTCCTCTACCCGCAGGAGAAGGAGAATTGAGCGCCCCGGGGAGGGATGGCGTGCCGCCGTCCCAAACTCGATCCCGCCCCAATCACGGATGGGGCATCCTGCTCCAGCCCCTCACTCGCTTGGTAACAGAGTAATTCTCAAATTTGGGGGCGCGAGGGCGTGGATCGAAGACATCTATCCTTCCTTCTTCCGCGCTGCGCAACAATCCAGATCAATTGGAAAATGTACGGATCTAACTTCGTTTGATTCACCCTTGGATTGGTTCATCCGCTAGGTTTGACGACAAGACCAATAGAGCGACATCAACCACCACTCCACGGAATCAATTTCTCTCCAAACCAACAGGACCGAAACCATTTCGAATTTCTTCTGCGTTTAATCTAATTCCGCTGACAATAGGATTTGAACTTAAATCTCGATCACCATCAGAATTTACGGAGAACGATATCGCAATATTAGCATCAAAGTCATCCCCGCCTGCGATTTTTGAGCGAACCACTACCTCCACTTCCGCGGCACCAAAATACGGGCGAGAGCCCGATTTAAAATAGAACTTGGTCTTCAATGCATACTTACTTGCGTCAAAATCAATTTTATCCGCGGCAACAAATTCATTAACATATCCCTCAAGGGGCGGTACAAACAAAACCTCATCATCGGCCTCAAGTACACCCGTACTACTACTTCGCACAACAAGACTCCATGTATTGAAATAGCCTCGACGCAATTCAAACATAAGCGCCTGAGTCGTATCAAAACGCAATCGCACCGGATCAAACGTTACTCCGTGTTTTGAATCTAGGGTTGTGTCCAAACAATACTTCAAAACTCTGGGATTTTCCGTCGCCCTAATCAGACGAAATTCGACTATAGGCTCCCTCACGGTATCCAAATAATTCGGAGAAGCAGGGTCCGCAATCTCAAACGACTGAATAGACTTTCCTACTTGAAAGTAGCCAACTTTACTTACTTCTACGCTCAACGCCTTTCCAGAAACCCCCATCAACTCGAATTCACCACGGTCATCGGAAGCAATGATCCGGCCTGTCGTTCCTCCGGGGCTCAAGTCGTTCCACGAAAGTGCGACATTTGCCCCAGAGATTGGATTCGAATCCTGATCTACCACAGCACCCCTAAACTTGATTGGATGCCTCCAATCAGAAAGTGGATCACGGACGATTGCGCTGGCATGCGCCTCTACAGCTGCCTTCAGATCTGCTAACGCTGGAGAACTGGCCCCTCGATCAACATTAATGTAACGGAATGGCACGTATCCCAAATAAACCCCAACAAGAAACAAGGAGGCAAATCCTACCACCAATGCAAAGCATGCCAAGAAAAGGGATCGGTGATCTTTTAGCATAGGCGTTATTGAGGGGCCAACGGGTTTGTCCCATATTATTGGCATTTCTGTCGATACCGAGTTTTAAGCCAGTCGGGCTTGGCGGTTCCGTGTGACAGCGGATTCTCGAAGAGGGCCCATCTTGGTGAGGTGGACGTCGTGGCCTGTCCGTTTGACCTTTGTATGTTTCTCCCGTACCGGGGGGCTTGCGCCAGCAGCGGTTGGTCGGGTGCTGCGGGCGGCAGGTTGATGTCCGGAACGAGTCCTCCAAGGGAACGCCCGCCTGGTGGAAGTCTGCGGTGTTGCGGGTGGCCATGGTCAGTCTGTGAGCGAGGGCGGTGGCGGCGATCACACTGTCCTTGATCGGCATGGCAGTCCCCTTGTCTCTCAACCGCGCCAGCAATCGGGCCCATTCGGAGGCGGTGGCCGCATCGAAGTCCTGGATTCGCATCCGCTGCACAGCGGCCTCAAACCATTGGGCCAATCGTGTGCGGCGACGCCCAGCGGGCAGGTGCAGGATGCAATAGTCGAGTTCGCCAAGGATGATGGGGTTGACCGCAAGGTCTTGCTCGGTCTTCCGCAGCCAGTCCACAAGTCCGGCGACGTTGGGGACAGGCCGGGTCGGTTTACTGAGGACGTTTGCATACACAAGGTACCCCAGAGTGTGTTCGTGGACTTCGAGGCGATGGGCTGGAACTTGTCCTTGTCGGGGCAGGCCAGCAGCCAGTCCACATGTCCGGCATTGTCCGGCACCGGTTCGCGCTTGAGCAGGTATTGACCGGCTTCCAGGCGCTCAATGTCAAACCGCTGCCCGGCGGCGATGCGGTCGCGCTCCCTCAAGGGCGCCGGCAGCACGATCTGGCCCCGCTTGGGTGACCCCATTGGCTCGCACGGTTTGAGGCGCCCCACAAGTTGGAGCCTGGCAACCGCTGGCCGGTCCTAGAGAATTGAGCGCCCTGGGGAGGGGTGGTGTGCCGTCAAGGGATCCGTAGCTGGCGAGATCTCGAGACTCTGCACGGCGGCGCCCTATCTCCATCGCCTGGCCAAGCGCAGGAACGGGAATCACATCACCCGGCCACGATCCGATGCCTTCAATCACTTGACGGAGGGTCGCCAACTGATGGATAAGCCCTGCGCTCCCCAATTTGCCGGCCGCGTTTGCCGCACTGAATCGCGCCAGCGTCAGAACGCGGTTGCGACACTGGATCGAAGCGATGCGAAGAGCTACCCAACCCAAGGCGTTCCTTTGCGGCCGGGAGACAACGACCCGCTGGAGAGGGTTCCAATCGTGCGTCGTCGCCGTGTCAGTGCTGTCCGGGTTCATTGGTTTCGACGCCCAGGCCCAGTACGCGCTCAGCGGCCGGGTGCTCGGGGCCGGCACGGTCACCAGCAGCAGCGGAGGCTATTCGCTGGTCGGCGACCTGGGGTCGGGAGCACGGAACCGTCTTTCCGCTGGAGAGTTCCAGCTCCGTGCGTCCGCGGTGCCCCGCGTTCGGGCGTCGATCGAAGCCGACGTGTCGATCGAAATGCCCAGGCCCGACCACTGGTGGAAGCTGGACGGGGACCTGCTCGACGCGATCACGGGCGAATCCGCCCAGGCCGTCAACGGCGCGTCCTACCTTGACGGCCGGGTCAACCAGGGTTTCGAGTGTCGTGGCACCAACTATCTCGACCTCGGCTCCATCCAGGGCAGATTCGGCCTCGAGGATTTCACGCTGAGCCTGTGGATCACTGCCGACAGGAGGGTGGTCTCTCCCACCCTGCTCTCATGGCGTGAAGACTGTGGGTTCCTTCCCCATTGGAGGCTGCGCCTGACCGCCCAGAACTTCTCCTACTCCCAGCCCGGCTTCTCCTATTACGGATCGAACCCCGGAGCTGGAGTCAACCAAATGGAGCTTGCCGCCCGCCCGCGCGGGGCGGAACTCAACGTCAAGGACGGTCGATGGCATCACGTCGCGGTGGTCCGCGCCGGCACCAATATTGTCGTGTACCGTGACGGCCAGCCCATCCTAGCGGGCAGCACCTCCCGGCCCGCCGACCTGCCCGCGACCGGCCGTCTGCTCGCCGGGATCGATCCCTGCAGCATCGGCAAGCCGTGGTCCAACGATCCACGGCTCTACGACAATCCCCTGCTCGGACAGATCGACGAGATCAAGATCTTCCGCCGGGCTCTTACACCCGCCCTGATCGCCCGGGAATGGAAGCTGTCGCGTCCGCTTCCGGTCTCCCCGTTGTCCCATTCCGAAGTGAGCCTGACGTACTCAGGCGAAGCCCCGGGGGTTTTCCGGTGGATCATCGATGCCGCCCCCGGCCGGACCATCCTCCCGGAGGACCTGGCGGGGGTTCAACTCGAGGCTTCGCCCGATATGACCCATTGGAATCCACTCCCGAACGCCGCCCGATTCATGGATGGCCGGATTGAATTGGCGGACGGCGAGGCTTTCCGCAGGAGCGGTTGTTTTTATCGCCTCGTATTTCGCTGACCCATTCCCGATCCATGAAAACGATTCTCCAACGCGCGAAGCGGTACTGCACCCTGCTGGCGTTCGCCGGGCTGGTCTCCGTTCAAGGCGCGGAACTGGGAACCGCCTTCGACTACCAAGGCACCCTCTCCCAGCACAACTTTCCAGCCATTGGCGGGTTCGATTTCCGCTTCCTGCTGTACGACGCCGCGGTGGGCGGGAATCAAATTGGTCCTTTGGTGGCCAAGTCCGACGTCGCCGTGGACAACGGGGATTTTACGGTCTCACTGGACTTCGGTTCCGGTGTGTTCGCGGGGCAGGCCCGCTGGCTGGAGGTCCATGTCAAGAGCCACAGCTTCGAATCCCAGTTCGCGGTCCTGACACCCCGCCAACCCATCAGTGTCGCGCCGTACGCCCTTTACGCCCTCACCGCCGGCGCCGGTTCCGGAGGAACTCAGGGCCCACCCGGTCCCCAAGGCCCGCCGGGACCCCAAGGACCGCCCGGCGCCAAGGGCGACCACGGAGATCCCGGTATTCCGGGCCCCGCCGGACCGAAGGGCGAACCCGGAACCAGCTGGGCGGGCATTTCCGGGATCCCGGCCGGCTTTGCCGACGGCGTCGACAACGATACCCTGTATTCCCCCGGCCCCGGATTGAAACTCAACGGCACCACCTTCTCCGTCGATTTCGGCCTGGCGGGTTTGGATAACACGGTTGCACGCGCCAATCACGGGCATTCGGGAGCCGGGTGGGGATCGACCGGCACCAGTTCGGCGTTGTACCTCACGGGTTCGGATGGCGAGGGGTTGACGGCAACGGGAAGCGGCAGGCCCGCGATTCACGCGAGCCAAACCGCCACGGCCGTCGGAGCGTACGGGATCTTCTCGGAAGGGAATGGCGCGTCCACTGCGATCCTCGGCACCAGCGAATCAGGTGCGGGAGTCATCGGTCAGAGCTTCAGTGGCACCGGCGTCCACGGAATCAATGGCTCGAATCGTGGCAAACTGGGAACCGATGAGGCGGGGGTTGTTGCCGATGCCACCTCAAATGCGGGTACGGCCCTCCAGATTGATCACGGTGCGTTCCGGGTCAAAGGGGCAGGCCGGGGCACCCCCACGGCGGCATTCAAGGTCCGGGTCAACTCCGAGGATTGGCTGGTGTACATCGACAACCCTCAATGCAACGACAATCCGGATGCCCTCCTCTTTGTCACCCAGGATACCGCGGAGGATTTCACTCATATTCCGGTCCCGGTGAGCGTTTCGTACAATCCTGTGAAGGGAAAGTGGTTCATCCGGAACGCCGAGGTCATCTCGGACTACTTCCCTGTGGGAATGACCTTCAACGTTCTGGTGATCAAGCCGTGATGATCGCCTCTGGAGCCGCATCCAGGCCTTCGACTGTAGAGAAACCAAACACCGATCAGCTGCCCGATATTTATGGGGATCGTGACGACGGATCTTGAGAAGGAAGAGGATGTCAACTGGCGCCTGAGCCTGGTCCAACCCGGACGGGTCTTCGCGCCGGTGGCCGGTTCGCGCTGGGGGGAGTTGATCCTGCCGGCAGCGTCGGAACGCCGTGCCGCGACGCCGGGCGCGATGCGCGTGGTGATGTTCGCCAGCTTCGAATTCGGCCACCTGGCGCTGCAGGCCGCGCGCGCGTTTGCGCAGCGGTTTCCGGAACGACTCTTCCTCGCCGCGCTGGTGACCGACGATCCGGTGAATCCCGAGGCCCGGATTGGCTTGAGGAAGCGGATCTGGAAATACATCGAGACCGGGGAGCGCATCCATCTGGAGACCGCCATTGCCGACGCCGCACTGGCCGCGGGCATGGACGTCTTCACCGGAGAAGTAAAGGTGGATGCGTTCCGCGAAATGCTGGGTACGTGGCGCCCGGATGCGATCCTCAGTTGCGGATTCGGGCAGGTTATTGATGCGCCGATCATCCAGGCGCCGCCACTCGGCATCTACAATTTCCATCCCTCCGACCTGTCGCATGGCCATGGCGCTGGGCCCGCACCGTATGAGGATCTCGCCGCGCGGGGCGTCACCGAGACGGTGTGGAGCATCCATCACGTTTCCGAGGTTGTGGACGGCGGCGCGGTGATCGGTCATTCGCCGCCGATCCAAGTCGCGCAGCCGGACGGCAACCTGCCGGCGAACCCGCTGCTCGTGTACGACAAGCTGGTGGATCCGGTGGGCTGGCTCACGCTGCGGTTGTTGACCGCGCTGGCGGACCGGCACGCCGCCGGTGTCACCGGACCCATTCCGCAACTCGACCTTGAATCCGACATGCCCCAGGGCCTGCGTAACCGAATGGCCGAACCGCAAGGTGCCAGCCAGCATCAGGAGGCGCTGCCCGTCCTGGGGGCCGAAGAACGCGCCGCGTTCGGCCTTGATTGACGCACGGGGGACATGCCGTCCCCAGTTGGTCCGGGGTTGGGTGCGTGGTTGGGATTGCGGGTGAATCCTCGTGCGAGTCGGGCGGGTTGTGTGTCGTTCGGGGTTGCCGGGGCCGACGGCTGCCAACCCACCCGACTCCGGCAGTGACACCCGCGGGCACCCTCACGATACTCGGTTCCATGCCTCCCACGCTTGCTCCCGGACAACAAGCTGGAGGTGGGCGTTTTATTCTTGTGCGACCGCTCGGACGCGGCGGCATGGGTGTGGTCTGGCTTGCCACGGACACGCAACTCCGTGAGGAGGTCGCGCTCAAATTCCTGCCGCCAGAGATCCGCGGCGATTCCGTGGCTTTGGACAGTGTCCGGCACGAGGCTGCGCGCAGCCGTCAGTTGAGCCATCCCAACATTGTCCGCATCCACGACCTGCACGGCGATGACGACGGCACCCTGCTGCTTTCGATGGAGTTCGTGGACGGAAAGAACCTGAACGATCTCCGCCTCGAGCAGCCCGGCCGCCGCTTTGCGTGGACGACCCTGGCGCCTTGGGTGAAGCAGCTTTGCGACGCGCTCGACTACGCGCATGGGGAACGGCTGATTCATCGTGATCTCAAGCCCGCCAATCTCATGGTCGACGTGAGGGGTCGGCTGAAGCTGGCGGACTTCGGCATTGCCGCCACGGCCGCCGACTCAATGAGCCGTGTCTCCCTGCGTCAGCCGACCAGCGGCACGTTGATGTACATGAGTCCGCAGCAGCTCGACGGGCGTTCGCCCCGGGCCACGGACGACATCTATTCGCTGGGGACCACGCTTTACGACCTGCTGACCGGACGCCCGCCGTTTCAAAGCGGCGACATTCCTTTCCAGATCCGCCAGCTCCCGCCCGAGCCCATTCAGGACCGTCTTGCCGAACTGGGGATCCAGGACGACGTGCCGCCGGCGGTGGCGGCGCTCGTCATGTCCTGCCTTGCGAAGGATCCTGACCAGCGGCCACAGCACGTGCGGGCCGTGGCGGAGTGGCTCGGGTTGTCCGGCGGGACGGAGTCGCACCCGGCACGGGAGATTCCCCCCCGCGAACCGGCCCTTGGACGAAGGCTGCCGCGCATGGCATGGATCGGTGGATTGGCCGTGGTGTTGGCGGTGGCGGCTGCGCTGGGCGTGGGCCTGGAGCCATGGCGAGCCAAGGTTCCGAGGGGCGTTTCTGTCAGTGTTCCACCGACCGGTTCCCCGCCGGCTTCATTACCGGAATCAGGGATTTCCCCGGTGGAACCGGGATTTTTGCCGATCTTCAACGGACGTGATCTTTCCGGTTGGTCGGGAGACAGTCGCATCTGGTCGGTCAACGATGGCGTGCTGGATGGTTCCCTGGACGCCGCCAAGGGACATCCGGAAAGGAGCTATCTCGTCTGGACCAACGGGATGTCCCCGGACTTTGAGTTGCGCCTGCGGTTTCGGTTTACCAGCGAACTTCGGGGAGGCCGGGGAACCCTGTTGGTTGGATTTCGCGGTTCCGCCCGGACGGTCAGCGGGGTGCCGGATGCCGGCTATCTGTTCAAGGTCAGTGGGGTCAACTGGGGACGCGGTGCCCTCTGCCGTGAAGGGGCGCAATACCCTCCGCTCGTGTGGCGGGGCCAGAAGCGGACGATCAAGCCGGGAGAGGAACGGGATGCCGTCCGCCTCACGCGATCCCCCAGTGTCCCGGACCCGGTTCGGCTCGGTGAATGGAATGATCTGGTCGTCCGGGCCCAGGGGGAGCGCGTGTCCACCGAGGTCAACGGGGTCATTACTGCGGAGCTTCTGGACGAGGATGTGAAGAACCGTCCTTCAGGGGCGTTCATCATGCTTGGGGCCCGCCATGGTGGAAAGAGCGACCAAGTGCAGGTGCAATTCACGAACCTCCGCCTCAAGCCGCTTTCGCCACCCTGACCGGTTGACCTGTCATGTCCAAAACCCCGTCCCCTCCGCCGCTTCTGGAACTGGCCGTCGTCTTCGGCGATGCCAAACGTGTCTTCGTCTGCGAGCGCTTCCCGCTGCTCGTGGGGCGCGCCTCCCCGGAATCCCCGGTGGACATCGACCTGTCGTCGGACGGGGCGGTGTCGCGCCTGCACGCGCGGATCACCCTCGACGAGTCGGGATTCGGTTTCGAGGACCTGGGAAGCCGCCGTGGAACGAGGCTCAACGAACAGGAAATCCGCGGGCAGGGACGGCAGCGGCTGACCGTGGGCGACACGCTCCTGGTCGGCGAGACCCGGTTGACGGTCCAACTGACCCAGGGCGGCCCCACGATGCCTCCGTTGCCGGTCGCCACGCCCGGGGACGCCGTGAGCATCGGTCCGACGGCACCGGCCGTCGGTGACACGCTCCTTGCAGGTTCCGAGGATTCCGACCTCGTGCGTCGCCAGGCGCTGCTCTTGGAACTTCCCGCCACCTTTGCCGGGGCGAAGAGCCTCGAGGCACTGCTCCAGCGCGTCCTCGAGCGGTCGGTCGGCGCGTTCAGCGGCGCGAAACGGGGGAGCATCCTCCTCTGCGAAGGCGGGGCCGTCGCGGGACTCCGGCTCGCCGCCCATGTCTCGGACGGAACACCCGCTGTCAGCGAGGCGCTGGCCCGACGCGCCCTGGACACCCGCGAAGGGTTCCTTTGGCAGCGCGGCGCGGGTGAGGATCCCGGCGCCAGCATCCGCCGACTGCGTATCGAGTCCGGGCTGTATGCGCCCCTGATCTGGCAGGATCAGGCGCTGGGCGTGATTTGCGTGGATAATCCTGAGAGCGCCGAGGCGTTCAGCGCCTCGGACCTCAAACTGCTGCTCGTCATCGCGCACTTCGCGGCGATGGCCGTGGCGAACCAGCGGCTCCAGGCGGATCTCCGAACGAATGCCCGCGTGCTGGAGCGTCTGCTCACCAGCTTTTCCCCCCGCCTTCGCGAACACCTGCTCCAGCAGGCGCGTCATGGTCAACTGCGCCCCGGAGGCGAGCGCTCGGACGTCAGCATCCTGTTCTCCGACATTCGCGGATTCACCCGCATTTCCGCGGGCATGGACGCCGCCGACGTGGTCGAACTCCTCAACGAGTATCTCCCCGCCCTGGCGGACGCCGTGTTCCAGCATGATGGCGTTCTGGACAAGTTCGTCGGCGACGCGGTGCTCGCGGTCTTCGGCAGCCCGATCCCGGATGCGCAACATCGGGAGAAGGCGGTGCGTGCCGCGCTGGCCATGCAATCGGCGATGCAGGTCGTGAATGCGCGCCGCGCCTCACGGGGACGGACCACCTGCGAAATCGGCATCGGCGTCCACTGCGGCGAAGTCATCCACGGCTTTGTCGGCGCGAGCGAACGTCTCGACTATACGGTGATCGGCGACGCGGTGAACCGCGCGTCGCGTTTCTGCAGCGGTGCGGGGGCGGGCGAGGTGTTGATCAGCGAGGAGCTTTTCCAGCGGGTCTTCCGCCGGGTGGAGGCCGTGCGCCGATCCGTCCCCACCAAGCACGAGGGGGACTTCACCGCCTACTCGGTGACCTCGTGGCGCTGAACGTCGAGCTGGCCCGCGTCCATGCGGGCAACGGAGACGAAGGTTGGCGGCATCGGACACGGCGGCTCCCCGGGGGCGATGGGACGGGCTCGTCCGGTTGGACTTCGGGGAGCGGACCGCCTTCGCGCAGCAGGCGCGAAGGGGAATTCACCTGCGGGCGGCAGCCCGCGGCCACCGCAGCCCGTAGCCAAGGCAGTTCGCAGCCAAGGCAGCCCGCGGCCACCTCTTGGATCGGGAGGGCTCGCATGATGCGGGCCCATTTCAAGTCACGGTCGCCACGCCGGAAGTCACCCGCCATTTCATTCGGTAACCAGACCCCGGACTTGTTCACGGACGGCGACACGCCATCCCTCCTGGCGGGATTCTCCCTTGGTTCGACCGGGCGGACTGGGGCATTCTCCATCGAAACATGGGCAATACGTTCGGCCAACTGTTCCGCATCACCACGTGGGGGGAATCCCACGGGGGCGGCGTGGGCGTGGTTGTGGATGGATGTCCGCCCCGGCTCGCGCTCACCGAGGACGACATCCAGCCCGACCTCGACCGCCGCCGCCCGGGACAGTCCAAAATCACCACCCCGCGCAAGGAATCCGACACCGTCCGGATTCTCAGCGGCACCTTCGAGGGGCAAACCCTCGGCACCCCGATCTCGATGTGGGTGAAGAACGAGGACCAGCGCTCCGACGCCTACAACGAAATGGCGACGAAGTTCCGCCCGTCGCACGCCGACTACACCTACCAGACCAAGTACGGGATCCGCGCCTGGCCCGGAGGCGGCCGCAGCAGCGCCCGCGAAACCATCGGACGCGTCGCCGCCGGTGCCATCGCCCGCAAGCTGCTCCGGTCCCGATGGGGCGTCGAAGTGCTCGCCTGTGTGACGCAGGTCCAGGACCTCGTGGCGACCGCCGACGTCGAGTCCGTCACCGCGGCACAGGTGGAGTCCAATATCGTCCGCTGTCCGGATGCCGCGATGGCGGAACGCATGATCGAGCGCATCGAACAGGTGCGGTCCGAGGGCGACAGCGTCGGCGGCATCGTCACGGGGATCGCCCGTGGCCTTCCGGTCGGATGGGGTTCCCCCGTCTTCGACCGTCTGGAGGCCGATCTGGCCAAGGCGATGTTGTCGCTGCCGGCCACCAAGGGATTTGAAATCGGCAGCGGGTTCGCGGGCGTCAGCCTCACCGGACGCCAGCACAACGACGCGTTCCGCAATGTCGAGGGACGCGTCCGCACTGTGACCAACCGCAGCGGGGGCGTGCAGGGGGGTATTTCCAATGGCGAAACGGTTTACTTCCGCGTGGCCTTCAAGCCCGTTGCGACGGTCATGCACGAGCAGGACACCGTGGACTCGGAATTGAACAACACCACGCTCAAGGGGCGGGGGCGTCATGATCCCTGCGTGTTGCCCCGCGCCGTGCCGATGGTGGAGGCCATGACGGCGTTGGTCCTCGTGGACCACGCCCTCCGGCACACCGCGCAATGCGTCCCCAGTTCGTAGTGCAGGCTTTAGCCTGTCCGGCAGGTGCCCTGGGGGCGGCCTAAAGGCCGGACTACGAACGAAACTGCGAACGAAACTGCGAACGAAACTACTTCTCCTTCCGCTTCGGGCGCTGTTCCGGGGGGATCTTTCCCGTGGTGGGAACCGTGATGTTCGTTCCGGGAACCCAGGGGATCTCGCGGCCGTCCAGCATCAACGTCCGCGGCAGAATCTCGACGATGTGTCCGAACACGTCGAACGCCACACTCCCGGGGAGAATGGTGGTGTCGAGGAACAGAACCGGTCCGTAGGGGAAGATGTTGGTGTTCGGCATGGAGAACACCCGCTGGTACGGAGCGTTGGTGAACCGGGCGGGAGCGGCCTCCCCGGGGAAGGTCAGGGTCACGGGCGTTCCCCCCAGGACCCGGTGGTGCTCGATCTTCATGAGCGGCGTGCCGTCCGGCTGCTTGTCCTGTGTCACCGCCCACGGACCCCCGCGGCGCTGATAGGCCATGCATCCACCGTAACCGGTGATGTAGATGAACAGCGTGGCGAAGAACAACCCCACAAACATCTTCGCCGCCTTGACCCCGTCGTCATTCACAAGACCCGAATGCTGGGGAGGAACCGCGCCAGCGACGAGACGGAAATGAGGGAACGCAAATCCCCATCGGGCCTTCAGTGCCGCGCGCCCAGGAAGAGAATCGCGAGGTCGATGATGAAGAGCAGGACGATGGTCACCTCGAGAATCATCATCCACCGGTTGCCCTGATCCGACTTCAGGAGCTGGTGCAGCTCGCCCATGGTCGCCAGCTTTTCGTCCACGGCCCGATGCCAGTCCGCCAGGTGGAACCGGAGGGCCACCGCCTCGTAAACGCGGGCCAGGTGCCAGTCGCCAAAAAACTTGGAGAGGTTGGAAAGCTCATCATTGAACCGCGCCATGTCGATGCGCAGTTCCCGCAACTCCCGGAGCACATCGGCGCGGCGCCGCAGGGGATTCTCACCCAGATCGCGGTAGCTCCGCTCCAGCACCGCGTCGAGCAGCCGGTCGTAGGCCTCCAGTTCCGCCAGTTGCAGATTGGCCAGCTCCAGGATGTGGATGGTCTCCGCAAAATCCGACGGCTGGTCCACGAGCAGCGCGGCGTCCCAGTCCACCACGAGGAGATCGTCCTCGTAATAACTCAGGCTGCGGCTGGTGGACTCCAGGATCTCCTGGCGGGACAGCCGGGTGCCGCTCTCCTGGGTGAGCAGGGCGGCGATCGCACGGCGATGATTCTCCAGCCACGCCTCGGCGCGCAGCGGAGCCCCGGCGTCCGTCAGCACCGGGGAGTGGAGGCAAAACACGGTGTACGCCTCCTCGTTGGCCAGTTCCTCGATGGGGCGCGCGATGTGCGGAGCCAGCGACTTCCGAATGTCCTCCGCAAGCCGGCGGACCTCGTCCTGCAGCGGGGCGTCGCCCAGGTGCAGGTCGTGGAATGCGACCAGATCCTCCAGACGATCCACCTCGAATGGGACGCGGACTGAAATGCTGATCGCGCCGATGGACAGCAGCTTGATCGAGGTCCGCACCCGGACCTTGCCGCCGGGGCCCGGCCGCTCCTGGACCGGCATCTGGACCACCGCGGGCTGGTGGAACAGGAGGTGTTTCGGACTTCGCCGTCCGGCATCGAGGCTGAACTGGACCACCGGCTGACCCAACACCTCGCGCACCGGTTCGCGGTGCATTTCATAGGCGATGTCGAACGCGAACAGGAACACCACCTCGCCCTTCAGGCGCGGATTCGCCGCCGCAATCGGCTCCGGAGTGGCGTCCATGACTTCACGATACCACTCCACCGGCGGCGCGGAAGCCGCGAAGCGGCAAAATCAACGGCCGCCGGATCCGAAGTGTTCCAATGCCTCCAGCACGCCCTCCCCGCAGGGACGGGTGGCCAGGAACCCACCCTCGGCGGTCACCTGCGCGCGGACCTGCGGCAATCCATTGGATGGCGTCGCCAGGCAATGCGCCACCTCGCGCCGCAGCATCGGCAGGTCGTTGAGATGATCCCCGGCCGCAAAACTCCTCTCCGGACCGACCCCGAGGAGGCGCTGGATTTCCTGAAGTGCGGTCCCCTTGCTATAGGCCCGGTGGCTGAGCCGGACGTACACGTCGTTCCGCACGGGAACCAGCTCCGGAACCCGGAGGCAAAACTCCTCGAGTTCCCGCTGGATGGCATCCATCTGGGCGTTCGTCTGGGCGATCACGCACACCGGCGACCAGGTGTCGCTGTAGAAGGTGGCGTCGTACCGGTTCTCCAGGCCGGAGGCCAGTTCAAGGAGCGCCGGTGAATGGGCTTTGAAGATCCGCCCATGATCCTCCACACACTTCGAGTTCCAGGGTTCCACCGATTCGTAGTGACCGCGCACGTGGCGATGAATCTCCCGCTCGACGGTCACCACAAAGTCGGGACGCACCCGCAGATGCGCGCGACCGACGCTTTCCATGAGGCTGGCGAGGTCGCGCCCGGTGTTGATCACCCAGGTCGCCCCGAGCCGCTGGAGTTCCAGCAGCCGATCCTGAAGGGCGTCGGGCACGGGCGAGTGCGCGAAGTCCTCGTGGATGGTGCCGTCAAAATCCGTCGAGATGAGCAGCAGTGGATTGGTCATGGGTCCTTCGTCCTTGGTCCGTAGTCGATTCCCTATCCCAACCGACTCCATCATGCGTATTCAACAAAGACCCGGCGGTCGCGATCACGACCGCCGGGTTGAAAACAACCGAATCGTCCGTTCAACGTCCCTTCGGGAGGGCGCTCGTACCGGCGTACACGGCGTTCGAACCCAGGAGCTGCTCAATGCGCAGGAGTTGGTTGTACTTGGCCGTACGGTCCGTGCGGCTCAGGGAGCCGGTCTTGATCTGGCCGCAGTTCGTCGCCACCGCGATGTCGGCGATGGTGGCGTCCTCGGTCTCGCCGGAGCGATGGGACAGCACCGCGGTGTAGGCGTTGGTCTGGGCGAGCCGGACGGCATCCAGCGTCTCGGTCAGCGAACCGATCTGGTTCACCTTGACGAGAATCGAGTTGGCCGTGCCGGTCTCGATGCCCTTTTGGAGGAACTTGACGTTGGTGACGAACAGGTCGTCGCCCACGAGCTGGGTGGTGGCGCCGAGCTTGTCGGTGAGTTTCTTCCAGGTCTTCCAGTCGCCCTCGGCGCAGCCGTCCTCGATCGACACGATTGGATAGTCGCGGCAGAGCTTCACATAGAAGTCCACCAGCTCGTCGCCGGTGAGCTTGCGTCCGGAGCTCTTCTTGAAGACGTAGGTCTCGTTGCCCGTGTAGAACTCGGAACTCGCGACGTCGAGCGCGAGGAAGATGTCCTTGCCGAGCTTGTAGCCGGCGTCCTTCACGGCCGCGGCGATGGCGTCCAGGGCCGCCTCGGCGCTTTCCAGCTTCGGGGCGAACCCGCCCTCGTCGCCGACCGCGGTGCTCAGGCCCTTCTTCTTCAGGACGGCCTTCAGCGCGTGGAAGATCTCGGTGATCGCCTGCAGGCCCGCGCTGAACGTCGGGAAGCCGTGCGGCATGATCATGAACTCCTGGAAGTCGATCGGGGCGTCGGAATGCGCGCCGCCGTTGATGACGTTGGCCATCGGCACGGGGAGCACCTTGGCGTTGGGTCCGCCCAGGTAGCGGAAGAGGGGCTGTCCGAGCGCCGCCGCCGCCGCCTTGGCGTTGGCCAGCGAGACCGCGAGGATGGCGTTCGCGCCGAGCTTCGACTTCGTCTCGGTGCCGTCGAGGTCGAGCATGATGCGATCCACGGTGAGCTGGTCGAGGGCGTCCACGCCTTCGAGCGCCGGCGCGATGCGGTCGGTGACGTTCTTCACCGCCTTGCTCACGCCCTTGCCGAGGTAGCGGGATTTCACGCCGTCGCGCAGCTCGATGGCCTCATGCTCGCCGGTGCTGGCACCGGAGGGAACGGCGGCACGGCCGAGAACGCCGCATTCGAGGGTGACATCGACCTCCACGGTGGGATTGCCGCGGGAGTCGAGGATTTCACGGGACAGGACTTCAGTGATCTTCGTCATGGTGGATGCTTCGCTAGGTCAAACTCTAAAAGGACGGCGCATGGAACGGAAGGCGCGCCGGGGCGTCAAGGACCCCGTTGCCCGCCCCCGGGGACAATTTCATCAGCGCGGCTCCGAAGTTGGGCGGGGACAGCCTAAAGGCGGGACTACAAACGGCCCGTTCGTAGTGCAGGCTTTAGCCTGTCCTTCAGCCGGTCCGGTCGCGGAATTGCAATTCCGGCCAACCCCGGTGATTCTGTCGGCCCCGGTCCAACGACGGTCTCCATGCCCCAGCCCATCCTCATCGCCCAGT
>JAEUHD010000035.1 GCA_016793645.1 Verrucomicrobiales bacterium | reverse complement strand
TTCCGGATGGTGATCTTGGCGGCACCCGGCTTGTCCACCGTGCGCCCGAGGTAAAGACCCAGTTCCTGGACGGTCTGGACGGTCCCCTTGCCGTGGGTGGCGGTGTCCCCAACGATCACCGCGCGGTCATGATCCTGGAGTGCCCCGGCGAGAATCTCGCTGGCGGACGCGCTGAAGCGGCTGGTGAGCACGGTGAGGGGCCCGTCATAGAGAGGCACGTCCTCCTGGGATTCATCCACCTGCTTGGATCCGTCAAAGTTCCTCACCTGAACCACCGGTCCCGCCTTGATGAAGAGTCCGGTCAGGTTGATGGCCTCCTCCAGGGAACCGCCCCCGTTGCGGCGCAGATCCAGCACAAGCCCCTCGGCGCCTTCGGCCACGAGTTTCCTCAGGAGCTTGGAGACGTCGCCGGTGGTGGTGGTGCCGGAACCCTTCTGTCCGGCGACCGGGAAATTGGCGTAGAAGGAAGGGAGGTCGATCACCCCGAGCCGGTTGGTGTGATGGTCGCGGATGATCTCAACCAGCTTGGCCTTGGCCGCTGAGTCCTCGAGTTTCACCTCGTCGCGAACCAGGGCGACGATCTTGCGCACCGAGGGGTCCGCACCCGCCGGAATGACCAGCAGGCGCACGCGGGTTCCCTTGGGACCGCGGATCTGCTCGACCACCTTGTTGAGTTTCTCACCCTGGACATCGACAAACTCCCCGTCCCCCTGGGCAACACCGACAATCTTGTCGTTGACCTTCACCAGCTTGCTCTTTTCCGCCGGGGCGCCCGCAACCAAGGAGCGGATCACCGTATATCCGTCCTCGCTCATCAGCGTCGCCCCAATCCCGAAGAGGGCGAGGTTCATGCTGATGGAGAACTGGTCCAGCTCCCGTTTCCCGAAATAGTCGGTATGCGGGTCATAGGCGTGTCCGAGGGCGCTGAGCCAGAACTGGAGCACTTCATCGGATTCAAACTGCTTCAGGTTCCGGAGCGAGTTGTTGTAGCGGCGGGTGAGTTTCTTGACGATTTCCTCGCGGGTGTCGGTCGCCAGGCGGTTTTCGATCTGCTGGACGACGGATTCCACCGGCCCCGGGGCCGCGGCATCGGGTTTTCCGGTTCCGGCCGCGATGGGCTTGGCCGACGCGGCGGCCGCCTGGGCCGCCTCGTACTGTTTGCGCGCAAATCCCACCAACTCGCCGGCTTTTTCCGGACTAAAGCGGTTGGTGAGGTAGCGGGTGAGCGGCTCCCAGGTTCCGTTGGAGATGTGATGCTGGAACTTCGCCAGCAGCTCCTGCCGGTCGCCGGCGCTCAGTTTCTCCGACAGGTACTCCGATCGAAGCCGGTCCCGCCACAACCCCCGCGCCTCGTCGAGATCCTTCGGATACGGTGCCGCCTTGCGGTCCAGCACGTACTTGTCCTCGCCGTTGAACTCAAACTGATTGGTCCTGAGAAGATCCATGACCAGGGCGTACGACTGGTCGAACCGCCTGAGGAACCGGTTGAAGATCTGGTAGGCGGACGACGAGTCCCCGTGACGCAGGATCAGGTCGTCGAGCTGGTCCTTCAGGGGGGAGAACTCGTCGACATCGGACTGAAGGAAGTACACCCGCTGCGGATCGAGCACCTCCAGATAGCGGTCGAAGAAGCGCGCCGACATCTCGTTGTCGAACTTGTGCCGCGTGTAGTGGCTGCGCTCCAGGAGGCGCGCAAAAGTCTGGGCGATGTCGCCGTCGCCCGACTGAGGGGCCAGTACCAGCGCGTTGGTATACTTCGCCGAAACCAGGGATGGATCGGACCGGAGGACGCCTCCCTCCACGGCCGGACCGGACAGGGCGGGTGCCGCGGTTTCCGCAGCGCGCAGCACCAGGGCGGACAACAGCCAGAGGATCAGCGATCGGCGTCTCATGCCCGGCCAATATGCCGGGGTTGGGTCCCGACGCCAGTCGGGAAAACCGGACCCGGCCCGGGCGAAGACCGGCGGTCAGCGCTCCCAGGGATCCACGCCATTGTCGAGATGGGAGGTGTGTTGGGCGAGCCACCAGATGTCCTTGTGATTCGCGACACGTCCGTCATCCAGGCGGGAATAGTCGGTGACCTTGGCCGACAGCGGCTGCCGACCCGACCGCGCGGGCTGGATCCAGCGATGGATCTCGGCGTGCCCATCCACGAAGGAAAAGGCCCCGGAACTCCCGTGGAATCCTGCGGGGAAATCGACCCAACCCTGCTGGGCGGTCGCCGCAAAACTGTCCGGCATCCGGAACCCGAATCCGCCGTCGTTGATGCTCGCCGGATGCTCGTCCGTGAACACAAAGATCTGCGAGGCCCGGACCACGTCGGAATCGCGGGCGAAGACCCTCCATTTGCCCCCCGGATTGGACGCTGAGCCGCCCACCAGCGCGGAATCCAGCCAGTACCCCAGCGTGGCCCCCCCGGTGCTCCAGGTTCCCACGGCCTGGCTCGCGGCAACGCTCCGGATCCGCGGAACCTTTCCGAGGCCCGGGCGCCGGACCGTGGTCCAGTCCGCGGGGCACCGGTAAATCCCCGCGCTCTTGGTGTAGGGGCCCAGCAGGGCGGTCTTGGGGTCCAGCAGGGTTTTCACGTCCCAGTTGGACGCATTGCCGTCGTTGAAATCCACGGAACCCTTGACCCATCCATCCCCGCCATAGGTGTTGGGCATGTAATTCCCGCGGGAGTCGTCGGCATACAGTTGGAACGCCAGTTGGAGCTGGCGCATGTTGCTCATGCATTGGGTCCCCTGGGCGCGAACCTTCGCCTTTCCCAAGGCGGGCAACAGCATCCCGGCCAGGATGGCAATGATGGCAATGACCACCAGCAGTTCGATCAGGGTGAAGCCCCGAGTCGGGGGATGGGAACGGAGGCGCATGATCCCGGGAAAGACGACTCCAGTGTCCTACCAGCGACGGAGGCTTCGTGCAACGGGCGTTTCCGCGGACCTGCGATCCGGCGTCGGTGTCGTGGAAGAATCCTTGGCTCGACACGGACGCTCCCCGTCCGTAAACGACAACCGCATTGGGTTCGCCGCACGGCGGACCGAGTTTCCCAGCCCGCGTGTCCTCCATCGCCACAGACCTCGCCCTCGCGCGGGAATGCGCCCTCGCCGCAGGAGAACTGCTGTGCGGCGAGTTCCACCGCGGCTCCTCCGTGAACTCGGCCCGGGGCAAGGACATCAAGCTCGCCGCCGATCTCCTCGCCGAGGAGGCCATCCTGAGCCGGCTCAGGACCCATTCTCCCCACCCCATTCTTTCCGAGGAGGCGGGGGAGGACGCCGGCTTTGGAGCCGCGGGACTGCGCTGGGTCGTGGACCCGCTGGACGGCACCTACAATTTCAGCCGTCGCCTGCCGCTGTGTTGCGTGAGCATCGGACTTTGCGACGGCGACCGGCCGGTGCTGGGGGTCATCCACGATTTCCTGGGGGGTGTCACCTACGCGGGTGCCATCGGGCTCGGGGCAACCCGGAATGGCGAACCGATGTCCGTAAGTACCGTCGCCGACCGCGCCGCCGCCGTGATCTGCACCGGATTCCCCTCCGGCCGCTCCTACGACGATGCATCCCTGCTGGCTTTCGTCCGGAAGACCCAGCAGTACAAGAAGGTCCGCCTCCTGGGATCCGCCGCCCTCAGCCTCGCCCTCGTCGCCGCGGGGCATGCCGAGGTGTACCATGAGGAGGGAATCAATTTCTGGGATGTTGCCGCCGGCCTGGCCCTGGTCGCGGCCGCGGGTGGCACCTTCCAAACCCGCGCCGCCGGCGGCCGGTGGCAGTTCGAGGTGATTGCCACGAACGGCCGCGTCAGCGCGTCCTGAACCCCAACCCCATCCATTCCCGTGCCGAAATCCATCGCCATGATCCCCGCCCGCATGGGCAGCCAGCGTCTCAAACAGAAGAACCTCCGTGAGCTGGGTGGCGTTCCGCTCATCACCCGGGCCATCCGGAAGTGCCAAACCGCAGGGCTTTTCGACGAGATCTGGGTCAACTCCGAACACCCCGCCTTTGGCGACATCGCAAGGGCCGAGGGCGTCGGATTCCACCAGCGCCCGGAAGCCCTCGGCAACAACCAGGCGACCAGCGAACAGTTCGTCCACGAGTTCCTCTCCGTCCACGACTGCGAATACCTGTTCCAGGTTCACAGTATCGCCCCGCTGTTGTCCGTTGAGGACGTCCGCGCCTTCGTGCAGACGATGCACTCGGGTCAATACGACTGCCTCCTGAGCTGCGAATCGATCCAGATCGAGTGCGCCCTGGATGGCCGTCCGGTGAACTTCACCTTTGAGCAGAAGACCAACTCCCAGGATCTGCGTCCGGTTCAACGAATCACCTGGAGCATCACCGCCTGGCGCCGTTCGACATACCTGGCCGCGGTCGCGGCGGGCACCTGCGCAACCTACGCGGGCAGGGTCGGATTCCACACGGTGGACCACCTCGCGGCCCACGTCATCAAGACGGAGGCAGACCTCCAGCTTGCGGAAGCGGTGCTGGCGCAGCGGCCCGCCTGAAACGCTCCCGACGCGGGGAAGAATGGGGGGCGACCCGCGCGATCCCCGGGCGTCCCCTCATTCCCAGGCCACGCGTTCCCCACCCGGCGGAATTACCGCCAGCGCGGTTCACGGCCCAGCAGGTGCCGGACGAAAAAGTCCATCCGTCGTCGGATTCCATAGGGGGACTCCGCCGCCCCGTGGTCCGAGCCGGGCATGATGAGCAGTTCGAAGTCCTTGTCCGCCCGCACCAGCGCCGCCGCGACCTGCAACGTCGAGGCCGGGTCCACATTGGTGTCCATCTCCCCCACGATGAGCAGCAGGTGCCCTTGCAACCGGGCCGCATCCTCCACGTTGGAGCACTTCCGATAGCTCTCGTCCACGGGCCACCCAAGCCACTGCTCGTTCCACCAGATCTTGTCCATCCGGTTGTCGTGGCATCCGCAGTCGCTCACCGCCACGCGGTAGAAGTCGCCATGATCCAACAACGCCCGGGTCGAACTCTGCCCGCCCGCGCTGCCGCCGTAGATGCCCACCCGGGAAAGGTCCATCCAGGGACGTGTGGACGCCGCCGCCTTCAGCCACGCGATGTGATCCGGCAGGCCGGAATCCGCGAGATTCTTCCACGCCACGTCGTGGAACTTCTTTCCCCGATGGTTGGTACCCATGCCATCGATCTGGACGACGATGAAGCCCAGTTCGGCGATGGCATGCTGCCGGAGCAGGCGGCCGAATTCCTTGGGAACGAAGGCGCCGTGGGGTCCCGCATAAATTTCCTCCACCACCGGATACCGGAGCGCCGGGTCGAAATTGCTCGGACGAATGAGGATGCCATGGATCGGGGTCGCGCCGTCCCGTCCCGGCGCCACAAACCGTTCGGGCGTCGTCCACCCCGCCGCGAGTAGCGCCGAGATGTCCGCCTCCTCCAGGACGCAAACCCGGGATCCGTCGGTGGATTTCCTCAGTTCGGTGCGGGGCGGCAGATCCACCCGGGACCAGGTGTCAAGAAACCACCGGCGGTCGGGTGAAAACTCGATCTTGTGGGTGCCATCGCCGTCGGTGAGCACGGTGAATCCGGACCCGTCGAAGTTCACCCGGCAGAGGTGCAGTTGATACGGGTCCTGCTCCGGGCGGACACCTCCGGCCAGAAACCACACCTCCCGCGCCGCGTCGTCCACGTGAAGGATCTCCCGCACCACCCAGTTCCCCCGGGTGATCCGCCCCTTCATGGACCCGGTCTGCGCATCGTACAGCCAAAGATGAGCCCAGCCGTCCCGTTCGGACATCCACAACAGCTCCCCGGTGGCGTCCAGCCAATGGCGCCACGTCTTGTTGGTCCAATCGATGAACGTTTCGGACGTCTCCTCCACGACGATCCGGGGCTTCACCGTCACCCACCCCGCGGATCCCGACGCCGCCTGCGTCTCCGCCGCGGCCACGTCGACCGCCAGGATCCGGAACCGCTGGTGCCCACGCTGATTGTAGTCGAAGAAAAAGGAACGGCTGTCCGGAGCCCACCGGACATTCAGGTCCCCATCCTCGGTAAATGGGTTGGGGTACAGGGCGTCGTCGATGGCAAACCGCCCGGGTCCCGCAACGCGGAGCAGCCGGAGCCGCGGTTTGGGAAGGGGATCTCCGGGTTTGAGGTAACGGTGGGTGTGAAGCTTCGGCTGGAGCTGATCGCGCGGCGCCGCCTCCACAAAGCTCACCTGCCGATCCCCGCCCGGACGCAGCCGTGTGGCGACCAGGCGGGTGGAGTCCGGGGACCACTGCACCTCGGCACGATACGGATCCTCAGCGGTGCCATCCGATGTCAGGGAACGGACCTCACCCGTGTCCTTGGAGCGCAGATGAAGATTGTTGCCCTCAAGGAAGGCGACCCAGTGCGCGTCGGGGGACAGACCCGGCTCCGGGGTGACGGCCCGGGCAGGTCGCCCCTTGGAAGCGTCCGGACCGACCACCGCCTGGGTGGCGTCCACCGCCGCCTCAAAGACCGCCACGGTGGAGCCATCACGATCGGCAAGCAGGAAGACATGTCCCACATAGGTGTGCTGAGACCGCTCCTGCCCGGGACGCAGCCGGCCATAGCCCTTCCGCACGCCCTCGGTATCCAGCCAGAACAATTCCAGGTCCTCCCGGGACTCATTGCGGAACACGATCCTGGTTTCGTCCGAAGAAGCGCGGGACCGCTTGGGCGCGCGGTCGCCCGTCAGGAGAGGCAATCCCGGGTCCGGCTCGGGATCCAGGACGGGATCCCCCGCGGCGGGACTCCAGATCCAGCGGCGCCCATCGGCCCGGAACCGAAATGAAACCGGCCCTGGGGGCTCCCCCTCCACGGCGAGTTGTTCGAGCGGCAACTGCTCCGGTGCCACCGGCTTCCCCAGCAGTCGGGACAGCCCGGACGCCAACCGGTCGTGATCAAACAAGGGCTCGCGGTGTCCGGTGACCGCATGGACGAGGACCCATTGCCGGGCGTTGGGACCCGTAGGGACCCGATACCACAGGGACGCTGCTCCGGGGAGCCATTCGGGACGAATGCGTTGTCGGAAGACGCGGTCCTCGGTCCGACCGGCGAGTCCAAGGGCCCGCTCGTAGTCCGACTGGGAACCCTGGGCAACCGCACCCAGTCCGAACAGGAACAACAGGGACCGCAGCAGCCAGGTCCGGGTACCTTCAGGGGATCGGGATCGGATCATCGCCAGGGAAATCTGCCGACGGGCCGTCCGGAAGTCCCCGCGAAAATGGAACCGACATGCCCGGTACCGGGTGGGTTCCCCCGGAAGCTCAGTCCGGGGGGGAGTCCTCGGAGAAATCCGACGGCCGGTTCCAGTTTACGAACAGCGGTTGCTGGGCGTCCGTCACGTCCACCCCATCCATCAGTCCCGCGCCGATCAACGTCCCGAGGAGGGGTTGGAGTGCCCGTTCCCCATGCTCCAGGCGGCGGGCAACCACCTCCCAGGCGGATCTCGGGTACACGGCCGCAAGGGGCTCAAACCGACCATGAATCCGGGGAACGCATCCCTTCGCATTCCGGCACCGGTCCAGCAACTCCCGGAGAAATCCGGCGCTCATGGCCGGGAGATCCACGGCCAGGACCACGACCCTCGGTTCGGACGCCGCCCGCAGGGCGCGCTCCAATCCGGAAATCGGCCCCGCTTCGTCCCGAAGGTCCCGCAGGATCCCGATCCCGCGCGGAAGGAAGTCCGGAGGGGACTGGTGCTGCGCGAGGCTCACCCAGCGTTCCCGGACACCGGCGTCGGCCAGCACGCGCAACTGGCGGAGCAGGAGTGGCTCACCCCGGACGGTAAGATCGAGCTTCGAACGGCCCATGCGCCGCCCGAACCCCCCGGCGAGCACGACACCGCTGGCGTCCGGGTTCCTCATAGGCCCGACCGGAATCGACGCTTGCCAATTCCGGCGGCATGGGCTTCCGTGCCCCTGATTCTAAGGCAATCGCTTCCTTCCATGAAAAACCTCATCAAACTTCTCGCCGCCGCCACGATCGCGTCCGGCATCCTCAGCGTCCAGGCCGACGACGGCAAGAACGTCAAACTCACGGGTGAAGGCACCTGCGCCAAGTGCGGACTCAAGACCGCCGACAAGTGCCAGAACGTCGTCCAGGTGAAGAATGGCGACAAGACCACCACCTACTATCTCACGGGTGACGTCAGCCAGGCCTTCCACAAGAACCTGTGTTCGGCCACTGCCAAGGTGAACGTCGAGGGCAATTGCACGAAGGATGGTGACAAGCTCGTCGTCGCCGTGACGAAGATCGAAGCGGCCAAGTAATCCTCCGGCATCGCCACGACAAAAACACCCGCCGGGAGTTCCCCGGCGGGTGTTTTGCATTTCCAGGGCCGGCGTCGCGCCGGCCGGCACCGCCCTACTCAAATGGATTGTCCTTGGGACGCGCCATCCGGCCCCACTGTTCCCAGCCCGGGATCGGATGTTCCTTCATGATCTCCTCCACCATGTAGAAGTCGGCCCGGTCCCGGGTCTGGGACCGGATGCGCGCCACCTGCCCGGGACGCACCATCGGCAGATTATTGCCGAAGGACTGCCGCACATAACTGATCACCGCCGCGGCCTCCTCGTCCGTCAGCATGCCGGCAAAGCCGACCATGGGGGGGACGCCGTTGGTGGGTGCCAGTCGCTGCCCGGAAATCTCCAGCGGCCCCCACAGACCCTTCAACACCACCTTGATCATCCGGTCGTCATCGGCGAGCCACGGATTCCCGGGGACGTTGAGCGGGGGATAGATGCCCGGGGTGCCGGTGCCGGAAGACTGGTGGCAGGTGGCGCAATGGGCGTCCCGATGGAAGACCTCCTTGCCAAGGGCATACACCTTGAGATCGGACTCGCTGAGGGAACGCGTCGGACCGTAGTCCCGCTGGTCGGGGGCGGGGGGCGCGGCGTTGAGTTGGAGCGTTCCCGCGAGGTATGCCTTCGCATTGGGATTGGCCTCAATCAGTGAGGGCTCCGCCGCCGCCAGCGCCGCGACATCGTCCTGGAGCGTGGTCTTCAGGATCTGGCGGGTGACCGGGCTCATCCATTTGTCGAACGGATGCCGCAGTGCGTCGAGGACGATCCGCGCGCCATCCGCGTTATCCAGCCAGGAGGCGGCAACGATGGCTTCGAGGCGGACGCGTCCGTTGGGATCGTTGGCCGCCTGGCGAAGCATCGACACCGCGTTCGGCACCTGGTGCGTGGTGTATCGCAACACGTGGGCCGCCGCCGCCCGGGCCTGCGGCGAACGGGCGTTGAGACAGGCGATGATCAGGGAGGTGTCCGGACGATTCTGCGCCCAGGTTGCCCACATCGCCTCGCAGAGGTTCCGATCATAGGCGGGATCGGACTTGTCGAGGCCGGCGGCCCAGGCCTTCACCGCGGGCAGAACCTCGGAGGAGGGACGTCCCCGCAGTTCACGGCGGGTGCGATAGCGGGCGCGATACTCGGGAAGCTTCAGGTTCTCCAGAAGCTGGGGCACGGAGGCGCCGGCGATGACCGGGGGTTTGATGAGCGGACGCGACGGATACGTGACGCGGTAGATGCGCCCATGCTCGTGATCCCGGTTCGGATCGCGCGCGTTGTGCTGCATGTGGCCGATCAAGGCGTTGTGCCAGTCGATGAAGTAGAGCGAGCCATCGGGCGCAAACTCGAGGTCCACCGGACGGAAGTTCGGATCGCTGGAACTGATCAGGTCCCCGGCCAGCGCGCCGGTGAACCCGGAACCGTCGTCCCGGACGGAGCTGAAGTTGATCCCGAGAAAGCCGATGCTGTTGCACGTCATGAACTGCCCCTGGCGATCCTCGGGGAAGTGCCGGGAGGAGACGAATTCGGATCCGGACGTCGGACGCGACCGCTTGGGCACGTAGTCGCCCGCCCGCTCGATTTCGACGCCGTAGGGCATCTTGGCGGAGACGGGCAGCGCCCAGTAGTTCTCGCCGCTGGACGCATCGGAGAGCACGCATTGCTCCCAGTCGTCGAAGGCGATGCCCCACGGATTGTTGACGTCGGTCTGGATGTAACGCTCCAGCCGGAACCGCTTCGGATCAAACCGCCACGCGCCACCGTCATTCACGCGCTGGGGTCCGTAGGGCGTCTCGACCTGGCTGTGCAGGAAACGCCCCTCCAGCATGTAAAACGCCCCTGACGCATCGGCGGAGTAGGCGGAGATGGCATGATGCGTGTCGTGGGTGTCGAACCCGTGCATCAGGATCTCCATCCGGTCGGCACGGTCATCGTGGTTATCGTCCACGAGCAGGCAGAGATTCGGTTCCTGGGAGAGGTACACCCCCTCGGGGGCGAGTTCGAATCCGATGGGCAGATGCAGCTGGTCGGCAAACACCGTCTGCCGGTCGGCCTTTCCGTCGCCATCGGTGTCCTCAAAGATCAGGATCTTGTCGTTCGGACGCGACTCGCCGGGCTTGTAGTGGGGATAGGCCGGGGTGATGGCGACCCAGAGGCGTCCACGGTTGTCGAAGGACATCTGGACCGGTTTCCGCAGCTCGGGGAATTCCTTCTCGGAGGCAAACAGGGTCACCTGATAGCCGGGCATGACGGTCATCTTCGAGATGGCTTCGACGCCATCCACGTAGTCCACCGGACGCTTGAAGTTGGTGGGCACGGACGGCAGAGCGGGCGTCTTCGAATCATCCACGGAAATCCGGGTCGCTCGGCCGGCCGCAACGTCCTGGATCAGGACATCCCGCAGGGCCGTCATCTCGCGGGTCTTGGCGATTTCCGCCGGATAGTTCTGCGGCCCAAACGGGTCGTACCGCTGACCGTGGGTATGGACGCCGTTCACGAGGTTGTAGTCGTTGTTCCAGAAGTAGTCCTTCTCGCGGACCGCGGCGTTGACCAGCGCGGGGGTTCCCTTCGCGGTGCGGGGTGTGCGTCCAAACGCGCCATCCGCCAGCATCGCGCCCAGTTCGGCATAGCCGGTCTCGGTGGGCAGGAATCCATTGATGGTGAGGGCGGGAAATCCGGTCTTCGCGTAGCGTTCCTTCGTCGCGTTGAAGAGGTCCACGAAGGTCAATCCATGCCGCTCCGCCACCCGGCGCATCGCGTCCGTGTAGAGTGCGAGCCGCGCGTTCTCCTGGACGCCATCGGGCAGATCCCTCGAAGCGGTGAGGTTCTCAAAGGCGATGGGGGAAACCAGCACGAGCCGCGGCGCGGCGACCCCGTTGTAGGCCTTCGACAGCGTGTGCCGGACGAAGGCGTCCACTTCCGCCTCGAAATTGGCGACCCGGCCCGGGCCGTCGAAGGATTCGTTGTATCCGAAGAAGGCGAGGATGGTGTCCGCCTTCAGGTGGGTGAGCCACTGGTCGGGGGCCGGGTAAAACCCCTTGCCGAAATGCGAATTCAATTCCGGATGAAACTGCGCGGCCCCCGGAAAGGCCCACTGCGAGACACGTGCCGGATGCGGACGGAACCCCGGCGTGTCGCCGGGCCGCCCCATGTTGCGGACGATCAGGTGCTGGTCCGGGAAGCGGAGATGGAGCTCCGTCTCCAGCCAGCCGAAGTACACGTCGCGTTCCGCGAGTCCGTTGCCGAGAAGCACGATCCGTTCGCCCGCCGCCGGCACCGCCACGCCCTGCGGCCTTGCTGAGGTCGCGGCGGCCGGTTCCGCACCCGGTGCGTGCGGATGGTTGTTGGGAGGGCTGTCCGCGGCGGATGCCGGGCCAAGCAGTGCGGCCGTCAGACCGAGGATGGCGGGCAGGCGCCATCGGAAAACCAGGGGACGAATCTCCATGCCCCAACCCTGCGGGGATCCCCGTCCCCGGGCAAGGTCCTGAAACGACCGGCGCTTCCGGGCCGGATCCGCGGCTACTTCTGAAGCTGCGGATGCTTCCACTCGTGACCGTCGGCCGCGAGCAGGTCATCCGCGGCCGTCGGGCCCCACGTTCCGGCGAGGTAGAATTCCCGGTTCGTCAGCGGCTTGTCCGTCCAGGCATTGCGGATGGAATCCACAATGCCCCAGGCGGTCTCCACCTCATCCCGCCGGATGAACAGCGTGGCATTGCCGGCGATGGCCTCCAGCAACAGCCGCTCGTACGCCTCGGGTGTGTAGGCCCCGAATTCCGTGTCGTAGCTGAACTGCATGCGGACCGGACGCAGCTCCATCGCGGCGCCGGGCACCTTGCCATTGAACCGGAGCGCAATGCCTTCGTTGGGTTGCAGCCGGAGCGTCAACGAATTCGGGTCCAGTTGCGCATTCTTGTTCGCGGCGAACAGGATGTTGGGTGCGGGCTTGAACTGGATCCGCACCTCGCTGGCGCTGACCGGCAGGTTCTTTCCGGTGCGCAGATAGAACGGCACGCCGCTCCAGCGCCAGTTGTCGACCCACAGCTTCATGGCCACGAAGGTCTCCACGTTGGACTTCGGATTCACCTTGGGCTCGCTGCGGTAGGCGGGGCGCGGATCGCCATCCACATCCCCGGCAAAGTACTGCCCCCGGACCACATTCTGCAGGATGTCCGCCGGCGTCATGGGCCGGATCGACTTGAGCAGCTTCACCTTCTCGTCGCGCACGTTTTCCGCCTCCAGGGACACCGGAGGTTCCATTGCGATGAGCGACAACACCTGCAGGACGTGGTTCTGCAGCATGTCCCGCATGGCGCCCGACTCCTCGTAGTAGCCGCCGCGACTCCCGACGCCGAGCTTCTCGGCGACGGTGATCTGCACATGGTCCACGCTGTCGCGGTTCCACAGGTGCTCGAAGATTCCGTTGCTGAACCGGAAGGTCAGGATGTTCTGGACCGTCTCCTTTCCGAGGTAGTGGTCGATGCGGAAGATCTGGCTTTCGTGTGCGTGCTGGATGAGCTCGGCGTTGAGCTCCTGGGCGCTGGGGAGGTCGTGTCCGAAGGGCTTCTCCACCACGAGGCGCTTCATCGTTCCCCCGTTCTCGCACTTCTCCAGCAGGCCCACCTCATGCAGGTGGGTGGCGATCTCGCCGAACTGGCTCGGATTCGTGGCAAGGTAAAACAGCAGGTTCGACCGGAGCTTCTCGTTGTCCGTCGACTCCACGATGGCCTTGAGCTTCCGGTACCCCTCGGCGTCGGAAATATCCGCCTGGCAGTAGTGCAGATTGGACGCGAACGCGTTCCAGATCGCGTCATTCACCGGCTGGGTGCGGGAGAACTTGCCGAGCGCCTCCCGCAATTCGGCCCGGAAGGATTCGTCGGTCTTTTCCCGGCGGGCGAATCCGACGATGCGGTAGGGCGTCGGCAGGGCCTTCTCCAGCGCGAGGTGATACAGGGCCGGGATGAGCTTGCGGGCGGTCAGGTCGCCGGAAGCGCCGAAGATCACCACGGTGCAGGGCTCAATCTGTCGGCGGGACGAGGAGGCGCGGGAGGCGAGCAGTTCGTCGAGGTGCGAGGATTCGTTCATGGACCGGGCGGATCGGAATATCAGTTCAAAAGAAGTCTGTCTGGGCCAGCGCCGGGATCCTTACACCCGGGATCCCGCTCTTCTGGACGCTGCGGATGTGGACGGCGGGCTTTCACCGGAGTCGACGTCAACGACCGGTCTCCAAACCGGGCATTCGGCGTCCAACAAAAACCCCGGCCTGCGGCCGGGGTTGGGCCGGGGCCGGAGCCGGCCTACTTGGTCCGGTCGAAACTCTTCTGGAGGATCTGCCAGTCGGCGAGTCCGCCGACCTTGGCGCGATGGTCGGCGATCAGCTTGGCCTCATTGGCGTTCTTGGTCGGACGCTGGGTCTGGAAGAAGATGCCGAACCTTCCGGGGAACGGCTCATCCGCGAGGCGGTAGGCCGCGTATTCATCGGCGACATCGTGCTCCGCCGGAACCTCCAGGAACTGCCCACCCTTGCGGGGATTGGAGGAATCAAAGGCCCCGGGAAAAAACTCGACGCATTCGCTCAGGCACTCAATGAAGCTGAAGCCGTCATGGTCCATGGCGGCTTCCATCATCTTCAGGACGTGATTCGGATTCGTGTGCGTCGTCCGGGCGACGAAGGTGGCGCCGGCCGAGATGGCCTGTTTGAGAGGATTGATCGGACGATCCGTGGAACCCCAGATGTCGGTCTTCGACTTGAATCCAATCGGCGACGTCGGGGAGGTCTGCTTCTTGGTGAGTCCGTACACGAAGTTGTCCATGACCACGTAGGTCATCTTGACGTTCTTGCGGGCGGTATGGGTGAAGTGATTGCCGCCGATCGAGAAGGCGTCGCCGTCCCCGCCGAACACGAAAACGTGGAGGTCCGGACGGCTCAGCGAAATGCCGCTGGCAAACGGAAGCGCACGGCCGTGGATGAAGTGGGCGCCGTGCGCCTGGACGAAGTACGGGAATCGGCTGGAGCACCCGATGCCGGCCACCGTGGTGATCTTCTCATGCCACATCTTCCGCTTCTCAATCAGCTTGAAGTACAGGGCCAGCACCGAGAAGTCGCCGCAACCCGGGCACCAGGTCGGGTGGTCGGCGGAGACCTCCTTCTTGGAAAGCGGCTTCCGGTCGGCATCCGCCAGGGGCGTCACCTCCAGCCCGGCGGCGGGGACCGTGGTGCGGGGCAGGGTCGCGAAGGGAATACTCAGTTCGCTCATGTTGAAAATCTTGGGACGTGTTGGGGGTTCGTGGGAATCGCGAAGGGTCAGGACGGACGGGACGGGGTCATCGCGGCTCGAACCCGCTCCAGAATCTCCTTCACCTTCCAGACCTGTCCGTCGCACTTGTGGATGCCGCGGATCTTGGGCTCCGCATACCGCGCCCGCAGGAGCGAGGTCAGCTGGCCGTACCCATACAGCCCCTCGTCATTGAGTTCCACGACGAAGACGTGCCGGAATCCCTTGAAGATTTCGTCGAGGCCATTCGGAAGGGGATTGATGTATTTGATGTGGAGCGAGGACACGGCGTCCCCGACCGACCGAAAACGATCCACCGCTTCGCGCAGGGGACCCTGGGTGCTGCCCCAGCCCACCAGCAGGACCTGGCCCTCATTGGGGCCGTAGGTGGTGGGCACCGGGAGGTCAGCCCCCAGCCGGCGCAGCTTGTTGCGCCGCTTCGCCGTCATCGCAGTGTGAAGCTTCGGAGAGCCCGTCGGATGCCCGAGTTCGTCGTGCTCCAGTCCGGTGACGACCGGATATTTGCCGCTCGCGATCCGGGTGCCGGGGGCCACGTGACGGGTGATCCCATCGGGCGCCTTCAGATCGTAGGGCTTGTGGTCGGCAATCGGCGTCAGGTCCGGTGTCAGGTCCTGGCAGATCTTCTTCAGGTCCGGCTCGATGAAGGCCTCGATGCGGGTGGCGATGCCCTGGTCGGTCAGGATCAGCACCGGCGTGCTGTACTTCCGCGCGATGTTCACCGCCTCAATCGCGGTGTAGAAACAGTCCTCCACGGAACTGGGCGCGATGACCACCCGGGGACTGTCCCCGTGCCCGCCGAAGCAGGCGATGTTCAGGTCGGACTGCTCGATGTTGGTGGGCATGCCCGTGGACGGACCGCCGCGCTGGACGTCCACGATCACCAGCGGCATTTCCGCCATCGACGCCCAGCCCAGGGCCTCGGTTTTGAGGGAGATGCCCGGTCCGGAGGACCCGGTGACCGCAACCCGGCCGCCGTAGCTGGCGCCAATGGCCATGGAGATCGAGGCGATCTCGTCCTCGCACTGGATGAAGGATCCCCCGTACTTGGGAAGCTCGCGTCGCAGCAGCTCCATGATGTCCGACCACGGGGTGATTGGATATCCGGCGCCGAAACGGACTCCCGCCGCCAGCAGGCCGTAGGCGAGCGCCTCGTTGCCGTTCATCACCACCTGCGTGTGCCCCTTCAGCTCCGCATGCTGGAGCTGGTAGGTCTTGAGCAGGTCCTGGAGCTGGTGATTGTACCCCGCCTCAAAGCAGGTGACGGCATTCTGGACGACCGTGGGATCCTTGCCGCCGAACCGTTCCTCGATGAGCTTGTTCAGCTTGGGAACATTGAGGTCGAAAATCCGGGCCAGAAGGCCCAGGGCGAAGATGTTCTTGCCCTTGTCGCGTCCGGTACCGCCGATGGCCTCCACGGTCTTGCTGGAGATGGCCACGCCCACGTGGCGATAGTTCTCGAGCCACTCGGGCTTCGGCGTGATGTGGTCGGAGTCGTACAGGACGATGCCGCCCAGCTTCAGCGAGTTGATGTGGTCCTCGTAGCTGTGCTGGTAGAACGCCAGCAGCATGTCCGCCTCGTCACCCGGGGACAGGACCTCCCCGGAACCGATGCGGACCTGGAAGATCGACGGTCCGCCCGAAATGGTGGACGGAATCGTCATGAACGTCATGACCTCCTGCTCGCTGCGGCCCGCCAGCCGGGCGAGAAACCCGCCAATCGCCTGGATGCCGTCCTGGGAGTTTCCGGCGATCCGGATGACCGCCTCGTTGATCTTCGTGAGTTTGGACTGACCACCGGCCGGTGCCGGACCTGCTGCGACTTCGCTCATGGACGGGTGACTTTCGAGTGAAAAATGCCGCGTGCTCCTTCCGGAAGCGTCCGGCGGGAACACGCGGTGCGTTGCTCGGGTCGCAAGCTACCGGGAGCCACCAAAGCGTCAAGCAGTCGCCCTGATCAATTTGCCTCACTTTGACCGGGGTCAGGATTAGCAGCACCGCTGACCGGCCCCGGATCCGGACATCCACTTCGGGACAAGGGCGTCCATACGGATTGGACAACAAGGTTGACTCGAAGTGCGCAGTGGATAGGATCCCGGGCTCCGCTCCTGCCGCGGATCTTATTTCATGAAACGCCAGTATCAGCCCTCCAAGATTCGCCGCGTCCGCCAGCACGGATTCCGCGCCCGCATGGCCACCAAGGGCGGCCGGGCCAATCTTTCGAATCGTCGCCGCCAGGGTCGCCGCCGTCTGACGCCGGTTTGATCCGTCCGGGAGCGTTTCCGTTCCGCCCACCGCGATGCCCGCGACCCCTGGAACCCGGTTGCGCCTGGGTCGGCGCCACCGCCTCCGGGCCGGGGCAGATTTCGTCCGCCTGAAATCGGACGGGCGACGCGTGGTCCAGGGCTGCCTGATCTTCAATTGGATGCCCGCCGGGGCGGCCGGATTGAACGTCGACCGGGTGGGTCTGGTGGCTGGAAAGTCGATTGGGGGAGCGGTGGTGCGCAACCGCGCCAAGCGGCTCCTGCGCGAGGCATTCCGACTTCACCGCGCCGAATTGTCCCAGCCGGTATCCGCCGTTCTCGTCGCCCGGAAGTCCATCGTGGACCGCAGTTTCGCGGAGGTGGAACGCGACTTCCTGATCGCCGTTCGCCAGTCCCGGCTGCTGAAGGATTCCAAGCCCCCCGCCCGGGCGGCGGCCTCCACCCCGGAGGCTTCCGCGTGAATCCTCTCCGCCCCCTCCTCATCGCAGTCCTCCTGGCCTACCGCTGGGTGATTTCCCCGGCCAAGACCCTGCTGTTCGGACCGGACGGATCCTGCCGCTTCACTCCCTCATGCTCCGAATACGCCTTGGAATCCATCCGCCGGCACGGGGCCGGACGGGGCGGATTGCTCGCCGCGCGTCGGCTATGCCGATGCCATCCCTGGGGCGGCGCAGGCGCCGACCCCGTCCCTGATCTCATTCGACTTTCCCACTGAGTTTCCGCATGGACCGTAAAGGAATCGCCATCCTCGCCGCCGCGCTGGCCCTGTTGCTGTCGTGGATCTGGCTGGTCAACCGGATCGTACCGCCCTCGAAGCGCCCGATCATCCCCACCAATGCAGTCACCGGAACGGGGACGACCAATCCGGCGATGTCCGGAACCACCGCGCCTCCCCCCGCCCCGGCCCTGACGCCGTCCGTCCTGCCGCCCGTGCTGGCCTCCGTCCCCGGACGCGTCGTCCAGATCGAGAATGCCCAGGTCCGCGCCACGATCACCTCGCGCGGCGGCGGGTTGAAGGACGTGGATTTGAAGGAGTATCCGGCCAGCGTGGGGTGCTCCAAGGCCGACCGTGCCCAGGCCTCCGAACCGGCCGTGCTGAACCAGCCGGCCTTCATGCCTGCCTTCGTCCACTTCGATTCCGCGGAGCTGGGACCGGACGCCGAGTATCAACTGAGTTCGGACGGCGGGGTCGTGAGGGCCCAGCGGATGCTGACCAACGGACTGCGGGTGACGAAGGAATACCGGATCGCCAGCAACTACGTGTTTGCCGTCACCCTGCGCTACGAGAATACGGGGCGCGCCCCGGTGGCGGTTCCCGGACGCGAACTCGTGATCGGCACCGCGTCGTCCGGGGACCGCACGGAAACCAAGGAGTGGCTGGGGGCGCATTGGTTCAATGGATCCGACGCCACCTCGGTGAACCAGGCCTGGTTCGCCAACCCAACGCTGGGTTGTCTCCCCGGAACCCCGCGCACCGAATACGCGGCCGGTTCCAGCAACGTGGTGTGGGCCGCGGCCAACAACCGGTTCTTCGCATTGATCACCATTCCGGAAACCCCGGCGGACCGGATCATCGTCCGGGACTTCGCCCTGCCCGAGCCCACTCGGGCGGAGCGCGAGGCCAATGGACGGCTGAATCCGAGTCCGAGGGCGTACCAAACCGCCCTGGTCTTCCCGCCGCCCGTTCTCGCCCCCGGCGCCTCCCTCGAACAGCACTTCAGTCTGTATGCCGGACCCAAGGAGTATTTCACGCTGTCCCGGATGCAGAAGAACCTGGAGGCCGTCATGGACTTCACCGGATTCACCGGGTTTTTCGCCAAGGGACTCCTGCTCAGCCTCAACGGACTCCACCACCTGATTCCGTCCTATGGCTGGGCCATCATTGCCCTGACCGTGCTGATCAAGGCGCTGTTCTGGCCTCTGACCGCCCTGAGTACGCGGTCGATGAAGCGGATGCAGGCCATCCAGCCCGAACTGCAGAACATCCGGGAAAAGTACAAGGCGGATCCGACGCGGATGCAGGAGAAGACGCTGGAGTGCATGAAGCGCCACAAGGTCAATCCGGCCGCGGGATGCCTGCCCATGTTGATCCAGTTCCCGGTGTTCATCGGGTTCTTCTTCATGCTGCGGACCGCCATTGAGCTGCGCGGGGCCGAGTTCCTGTGGGTATGCAACCTCTCCGCCCCGGACACCCTGTTCACGATTCCCGGACTGGGCTGGGTCCCCTTCCTCGGCGTCGCGGGAGTCGGGCTGCCCTTCAATCTCCTTCCGCTCATCATGGGCGCGACCTCCCTCTGGATGGCGCATCTGACCCCGGTGTCGCCGCAAATGGACCCGGCGCAGCAGAAGATGATGAAGTACATGCCGGTGTTCTTTGTGCTGTTCCTCTACAACTACAGCTCTGGGCTCACGCTTTACTGGACCGCCCAGAATCTGCTAAGTGTCCTTCAAACCAAGTTGACGAAGATGAGCGACGAGAAGTCCTCGCCCAAGGCGCCCGCCTCTCCGGCGCGCCGGGCGTAGACGCCGCCGGTCACCCCGTACGAACCCGATTTGCCCGTGAACGAAACACCCCGCATGGACCCGAAGGTCACGCTGCAGGAGATGCTGGACACCCTCGGCTTCACCGTGACGGTGGAGGAACGGCCCCTCGAGGATCAGATCCTGCTGGACATCCAGACCGACGACCCCGGCCGCCTGATCGGCAGGTCCGGACAGACGCTCAGCGAACTTCAATTCCTCCTGAACAAGCTCGTGTTCAAACACGATGCCCGGATCCCGAAGATCGTCCTCGACGTCTGCGGTTACCGTCAGCAGGCCCGGGAACAGTTGATCAAGCGCGCCAAGGAGATCGCCGAGAAGGTCCGCCGCTGGGGGGACGTGCTCGAACTGGAACCCATGAACGGGTACGACCGATGGGTGGTGCACCAGGCGCTTAAGGATGACCCCGATATCGAAACCTCGAGCGTCGAGGTGGAGGGCAGCGAAAAGAAGGTGATCCTCGTCCGCCCGCGCCGGCGCTGATCGCCCCAAACCCCGGCAACCCCCACGACCATGGACACCAACGGATGGTATTACGCGGTGGCGGGGGAACGAAAGGGTCCCGTCACGGGCGCCGAACTGACCGCGCTCGCGGCCGCCGGTACAGTCACTCCCGAAACCCTGGTCTGGCGCGAGGGAATGGCCGGCTGGGCACCCTACGCACAGGCCACCGCACCCTCCGAATCGGTTCCGCCGCAAGCCGTGGCCGCGACGGTGTGCGCGGAGTGCGGAAAATCAGTCGCCGCAGCGGATTGGGTGGAACTGTCCGGCCGCCGGATCTGCGCTGCCTGCAAGCCCGTGGTGCTCCAAAGGCTCCAGGAAGGGGTTCCCTCCCCGGCCCCGGAGTCCGAGGCCATCCGTCGCGCCCATCTCAATCACGAGGCATCCATCAAGTCCTGGGGGGTTTTGCAGGTTCTCGGCGGCTCCCTCGTGACACTGGTCGGACTGGGCATGGCGGTCGCCATGATTTCCGGTGGATTGATCGGGGCAGCCGAGTCCCTCGTGGTCCTCGGCTTGCTTGCCTACGGCGGATTTCTCCTCTGGCTGGGGTTTGGCCTTCGCCGCTTGCGCAACGGGGCCCGAATCGGCTCCGCCATCCTGGCCGGAATCGGCCTCCTGGGATTTCCGTTCGGCACCCTGATCAATGGGTACGTGCTGTACCTCCTGTTGTCCCAGAAGGGCCGGACCATCTTCTCCGACGCGTATCGCCGGGTGGTCGCCGAGACGCCGCACATCAAGTACCGGACCCCGGTCTGGCTTTGGATTCTGGTCGGACTCGTCCTGCTGGCATTGGTCGCCGCGATTGGATTCGGCATCCGCCGCGGCTGAAGATCGGACCCGATCCCGGTTGAAATGGCCGCAAACCTGGGTTCCATTGCCCGTACGGCAACCGCCCTCAATCCCCGAACGCCCACCTCCCGTGAAGCCTCTGAACCCTGCCCGTATCGGACGTCCGCTCGTCCTGCTGTGCCTGTTCGCAGTCCTGTCCGCAACGGCGCACGCCGGAAGGGAAGTGCCGGACTTCACGCTGACCGACCTCGCCGGACACAGCCACCAACTTCAGCGCGCGGGTGGACGCGCCGTCGTCCTGTTCTTCACAGGAACCGGATGTCCCATCGCCCGCAAAAGCATTCCCAAGCTCAAAGCCATTGAAGATCGATTCGGCCCGGAGGGCGTCTCGACCTGGATCATCAACGCCTACCCCGAGGACACCCGTCGCGACATCCTCAAGGAAGTGGACGAACTCGGATTACACCGGGCCACGTACCTCCGGGACCCGATCCAAGGCGTGGCCCTCGCGCTGGGAGTGCAGCGGACGGCGGAAGTGGCGGTGATCAGCACGGCGGACTGGAAGGTAATTTACCAGGGCGCGATTGATGACCAACTGTCCGAAGGTGCGGAACTCCCCGAGCCCCGTCAGAAGTTTCTCGAAACGGCCCTGACCGAATTTCTCTCCGGACGCCCAATAACCCAACCCCGCACGACCTCGCACGGGTGCCGGCTGGCGTACGCGGGCACCGCGGGCGAAGCCCCCTCGTATTCCCGGGACATCGCACCGCTCCTGAAGAAGAACTGCGTCGCCTGCCACCGCGAGGGGGCTTTGGCACCGTGGGCGATGGACGGACACGCCCGGGTGAAAAACAACGCCGCCATGATTGAAGAGGTCCTCCTCACCCGCCGCATGCCTCCCTGGAGCGCGGACCCGGACTTCGGACACTTCTCCAACGACCCCCGGTTGTCGCGTGAGGAAACCCAGACGCTCCTGCGCTGGGTTGCGGCCGGCTCGCCCCGCGGCGAAGGGCCGGATCCCCTGACCGATGCGCTTCCAGCCCTCGGCGCCTGGACCATGGGAAATCCGGACGTCGTCATCCGACTGCCCGAAGTGCAGCAGGTCCCCGCAACCGGCGTGCTCGAGTACCGGCAGATCCCGATCCCCTCCCCGTTCACCAACGGCGTATGGATCGCCGGCATGGAGGTGAAACCTGGAAATCGCAAGGTGGTGCACCATGCGATCCTGTACGCCAAGTGGCCCGGCTGCCCGGATGGTGGCACGGGCAAGGGCGTGCATCTCTATGGCTGGGCACCCGGGACTCCGTCGCTGCGCTACCCCGACGGCGTGGGCAAGTACCTCCCCGCCGGAGCGGAGCTGACCATGGAGATGCACTACACCACGTGCGGATCCCCGCAGACCGACCAGACGGAACTCGCCTTCCAACTCCTGCCCGGGGCCCAATCCCGGCAGGCCGAGACGCGCCAGGCCATTCAACTGGACCTCGACATTCCCCCGGGCAGCGACGAGGCGCGGCACACGGCGACGTACGCGTTTGAGCGTCCGGCCACGATCTACCTGCTCGCGCCCCATATGCATGTCCGGGGAAAATGGATGCGATACGAACTGCTCCGTCCGGACGGGAAGAAGACCACGCTGCTGCACGTGCCCCGTTATGATTTCCAGTGGCAGTTGGGCTACATGCTGAAGGAACCGCTCCATGTCCCGGCCGGATCCTGGCTGCTCGTCACCGGCGCCTTCGACAATTCCACGGGAAACCCGGCCAATCCGGATCCGAAGAAGCGGGTCCACTTCGGACTGCAATCCTGGGACGAAATGTTCATCGGCTTCTTCGATGCCGCGGACGACCCGGCGCCGGTCAGGGCCGAGGCACCGGGGTCGGCCCCCGCAGGCGGGCAGCCGTAGCCGCGGATCCCCGCTCCAGGAGGACCACCAGCGGCAGCATCAGCGCGGGGGCGACGGCGGAAAACGCGAGACCGTCCCGGAGACTGCTCAGGTCGGCGATGACCCCGACCAACCACGGCATGACAATTCCCCCGGCATTGCCGAGTGCGGCGAGGGCTCCGAACAGGGTGGCGCCCCCCTCCGGATGGCGATCTGCGGACACCGCCAGCATCGTGGGCCAGAGACAGCTTCCGGCGAAGCCCGCCGCGATGCACGACACAAGGGCCACGGACGGCATCGGAACGTAGGAACCCGCAAGGAACAGAACCACCGACGCAAGGCAACCGGCCCTCAGGACGCGATACGGGGAAACGCGTTGTCCTGCGGCTCCGACCACCATGCGTCCGAGCGCCATCGCCACCGAAAACGCCAGCAGCGCCCCGCCCCCCACCCACACTGGATATCCCAGCGTTCGCTCCGCATACGCCGGCAGCCATTGGGCCATTCCGAGTTCGGTGGCTCCCCCCAGAAAGATGGCGGCCATCGCCCCGAGGAACCAACGATCACGCAGGAGATGCCCCAATGGAACGCGGGATCCCTCGGTGCTCATGGCGGGAAAGGGCAGCCGGGCGAAGGCGGCCATCAGGAGGAGCGGCAGCGGCACCCACCCAAGACAGGCACCCCGCCATCCGAGGCCCGCCTTCAATGCCGCCGTGCCCGCCAGAATCGTCGCCGCCGC
>JAEUHD010000016.1 GCA_016793645.1 Verrucomicrobiales bacterium | reverse complement strand
CTGGACGGTGCCGAGTTCGACAAAGTCGCCCGGGAGGAGGGGCTCCGAGGAGGTGCGCTTGGCTCCGGAGGCGGCCTTCGGATCCATGGAGTTCACCTTGCTCGACGCATTGGGGAAGATCAGTTCGGGATTGCCCGAGGTGACCCCCCCGCCGTCGGTGTTGTACCCGAGGGAATTCTGGTATCCGGCGCCTTCGCCGACAAAGTAAACGCGGACGTCGGACGCATTCTTCAGGACCAGCTTCTCGGGATTGAGGAGCATGGTCGAGTCATTGACCGGCGACGTTTCGCTCAGCTTGGTGTTGATGAACTTCGTCAGCTCCAAGAGATCGCCGCTCATGAACTCCTTCGAAGCCTTGTCGGAGCCGCCGACCTGGACGGGACCCGCGATGTTGAGGTCGAAGGGGCGCTCCGAGGATTGAACCGAGGACTTGGTCCCGGACAGCGTGGTCGGCTTGATGACCACGCCCTTTCCGGATGCGCTGGAATTCTCCTTTGTGATCGTGGCGACCTCGACTTTCGTGGCTGTGGCCGTCTTGGAGTCTGCCGCAGTGGCGGCTGAGGCGGAGGCGAGGAGGAGGGCGACCAGGGTCCAGGCGGGGATTTTGGAGGTTTGCACGGATTTCATGGGTTGATGTTGCAGATTAAAGTGAATTTTTGATGGGTCCTGCCGAGGAATCCGTTGCAGCTCTCGTTGTCTGCGCCGGCCGTCTTCGGCTGACGATCCAGGGATCGCAGCCGGCGTGCCAGCGTGACAACGACGACTTATTACCTACTTTTCGGGCTGGAAAACAGCCTTTTAAAGTTCGGACTGACATCGGATGGGGTTTTGATGCAGTCTGCGCATTGCAATTGCATGACGACGATCTGGCATCCCCCGGGGCTTGAGCCGAAGGTGGCACCCCGGCTCCGGAAGAATGGATTCGGGGTGGGGCCGTGGCCGGTGGACCGTCTTCCGAACCTGGATTCCGGGACGTCGAACCAGGTGTTTGTCGTTCCGGAGGCGGCCATCCGCTCGCCGGGATGGCCTGCCCTGAGGGTTCACCTGTCCCGGTCCGGAAGGCTGTTTCTCGTGGAGTTGGATTCGGTCAACACGGCGGCGGTGGTCGAGGCCATGCGGGACGGTGCCTTCGATGTGCTGGATGCCGGGGAATCGAGGTGGGCGGAGGCCGTGAATTCCGCGGTCGACAATCAGAAGCTGTGGCTGCGGCTGTATGCCGGCCAGTTGCCCGAGTCCGATGGACGGATGGTTGGACGGTCCTCGACGTTCCAGCAGTTGCAGAGGGACCTGGAACGATTGGGACCCACGGACGTCACCGTCCTCCTGCTGGGGGAGTCCGGTGTCGGCAAGGAACGCTTTGCGGCGGCGCTCCACGCGGCGGGAAGGGGCGGGCCGATGGTGTCCCTGAATTGCGCGGCGCTTCCGAAGGATTTGCTGGAGGCGGAGTTGTTCGGGGCCGAGAAGGGGGCATTCACCGGGGCGCTCCGGTCACGTCCGGGGCTGGTGGAGCAGGCGTCGGGGGGGACCCTGTTTCTGGACGAAGTGGGGGAAATGGATCTCTCGGTGCAGCCCAAGTTGCTCCGTTTTCTGGAAACCCGCCGGGCGCGGCGGATTGGCGGTGACCGGGAATACTCCGTCTCCATCCGGGTGGTGTCGGCCACCAACCGGGACCTGGAGGCCGACGTTCGTTCCGGGAGGTTTCGCGCGGATCTCTTCTACCGGCTGGCCGAGGTGACCCTCCGGATTCCGCCCCTGCGGGAGCGTGCGGATGACATTCCCCTGCTGGCCCAGACCTTTGTGGGGGCGGCCAGCGAGCGTTTTGGGAAGAACGTGGAGCGTTTGGAGCCCGGACTGGTCCTGAAGCTGAAGTCGTACGCGTGGCCGGGGAACGTCCGTGAACTCAAGAGTGTGGTGGATCGCCTGGTCCTGTTCCACGACGGGCCGGTGCTCCGGGAGGGTTGGTGGGATCCCCCGATGGCTTCGCCGCCCGTCGAGCCGGCGGCCGAAGTCGCCGCCCGCCCGTCGACTCCGGTTCCGGGAAGCGCGGCCCCGGGGGGCATGCCCTCCCGTTCGGATCGCGTCGCCTACGCCCGGCAGTTGATCCGGGAAAACGGACTTTCGCTGACGGAAGTGGCAGCCCGGTCGGGAATCCATCCCACGACGCTGTTCCGATGGCGAAAATCCGGAAAATTGTAACGAGGTGGCGTTCCCCCGGGCACGGCCAGGGGGAGGGGTTGGTCGTGCTCCTGGCCGCGAATACCATTCCGGCGCTCATGCTTCTGGCGGCCGCGATGCTCCGGGAGACGCCCCTGTTCTGGCGCAGTGCCGGGGGATACCCGGTGGCACTGCGGGAAACGATCCGCTGGGGATTCCCCTTCCTCCTGTTGGTGGATGTCCTCGTGGTCCTGGTCCTTGCCGGCGGAGTGTTGCGCAACGAACTGGCCCATCCGCGGCAGGTCCACGTCGGGCGGGTCCTGGCGGTCATCCAGATCCTGATCCTCGGGGTGACGGTGGAACGGGTCCTTCACAACAATCTCGCCAACCTGTGGAAGGGGCGTCCGCTCCACTGGAAGCCACCGCTGACGCCCGGGGCGGGATCAGTTTCCGATGGGGATCGAGGTGCCGGTGGTGTAGTTCGGATCCACCGCCCGTCCGCCTTCATTGGCGGCCACGGTCCGGACAAAGGTGTTGACCGCCAGCTTGATGTATTTCTCCAGCGTGCTGTAGGGGGAAATGGGGACGAAGACGATGTCGCGTGGCTGGAGGCGGACGTCGGGCGCCCGCCCCTGGACGATGTCGCGGTAGTTCACAAGGGCGATGGACGGCGTCGACATGGAACCGCGGATGATGGCGACCTGGGTGAGGTAGGCATCCGGGGTCGTACCGCGGGCATTGGCGATGGCGGAGACCAGGGTGACCTGATCCTTGAACCCGACGGCTCGCGGTTGGCCGACGGCTCCGATTACGAAGACTTCGCTGGAAAGGGAGGAGGGGAGGTAAAGGAAGTCGTCGGGTTCCAGGTAGATGTTCTGGGTCGTGTCGCCCTCCCGGATCAGTTGGTTGAAGTTCACGGGCAGGTACTGTCCCTGGCGCACGATGAAGCTGTGATGAAGGTCGGCCAGTTCCTCCGTGGTTCCGGAAAAGCGTGACGTGAACAGCCCCCCGGCCCGGGTGATCGCCTCGATGACGGTCATTGGAGCGTCCAAGGGGTAAACCCCGGGCGTATTGACGCGCCCCATGACCCAGACCCGACGGCTTTCGACGCCGCGCAGGGTGAGGGCCACCTTGGGGTCGCGGATGTACTCCCGGAGGCGTTCCTCGAGCAGTTCGCGCGTCTCGTCGAGGGTCAATCCCCAGACCCGCAAGCCCGGAAGGAGGTCGAAGTAGATTTTGCCGTCGGGGCCCACGAACGTCGACGCCGGGCCTGATCCGTCGCCGAGGATCTCGATGTCCAACCGGTCCCCGGGACCCAGGCGGAACGGGGCGTCGGACGGCTTGAGCAGGGCGGGATCGAGGCGGTTGGTGAAGACCACCCCCGTGATGAGATTGGTGGCGGAGAGTCCGGGAGGTGCGTTGGTGGCGTACGCGTCGAAGCGCGGTCCGAGCTTGGCGCATCCCGCGCCCAGAAGGACCGGCAATGCCAGCAGCATCGTCCACAACCACCTGGCGCCCGCCACGTTCATTTGATGCTCGGGATGATCGGGGTCGTGATGAATGGGCCGATGTTCTGTCCGGCCCACACGTTGACCGCGGTGGTCGCGAAGGCCGTGATGGCCATGTCGAGGAGGTCCTCGGCCCGGGCCCACGGCCGGTCGGCGACGTACACAATATCCTTGGGCATGAGCGGAAAATCCGGGGCGGTTCCGCGCAGGACGTCCGCGACATTGATGACAAAGGTCTCGGGCTGGCTTAGAGAACCCCGGACGACAAGCACCTTCTGCCGGTAGGCCTTCAACGTGAATCCTCCCCGGATGGTGAGGACACCCACCAGGCTGGACTGGTCCGTGACGCCCACGGTTCCCGGGCTCATGACTGAACCCAGGACGTAAACCTCATTGAGCACGGAGGAGGGAAAGTAGATGTAGTCGCCCGGTTCGATCTGGATGTTCTGCGAAAGGTCGCCGTGGCGGAACAACCGGACAAAATCCACCGGCACCCTCTTTTGGTTTCGGATGAGAAACGCCCGCGGCAGGTCGGCGATCTCCACGGTGTTCTGTTCCAGAAGTCCGGTGGCGATTCCCCGGGCCCGCGCGATGGCCTCAATGATGGTCATCGGGCGGTCGAGCGGAAAGGCACCCCGGTCGATGACCGTGCCCATCAGGAAATACTTCTTACTGCGAAACGACGACGGCGTGACGATGACGCGCGCGTTTCGATAATAGGCGGACAACTCCCTCGACAGGGTGTCGCGCAGTTCGTCGATGGTGAGTCCTGCAGCCTGAATGCCCTGCGCCTGCAAGTAGCTGAGCCGGCCGTCGGGCCCGATCGCGACCTCCGTCCGGGTCATTTCCTTGTGGCCATAGACGGCGAGGTTGACCTGGTCTCCGGCTCCGAGCGTCAAGCGTTCCTGCCACCCGGCCAGATGGGGACCGCGGGCCATCGCGGAGAGGAACGCGTTGTTCGTCGAGGCTCCGTCCGGAACGGAAGGTTCCGCGGCTGTGGTGCGAACGGTCGTGAGCAGGCCCAGTCCGGCACCGAGGGCAAGGGCCAGTCCGAACCGGCCCAGATCGGGCCAGCGGAAGAACACCTCGGGGATTTCGTTGGCGAAAATGCCCCCGAGCTGGGCGGTGCCCGATTGCAGCGTGGTTGCGGCTTCCCCGACGTCCTCCTGGGTGGTTCGTCCCGAGCGGCAGACCCAGAACACCTGCGGCAGCGCCTCCGCGAGAAGCCAGGTTTCGAGGCGATCCGCGGGGGGGAGTTCCGCGAGAAAGGCCAGTCGGGAAATGGACGACCACCGGGTGATCGCCTCCACCCATTGCGCCCGGCGCTCGGGGGTCCAGACCCAGTCGGGTCCGGAAATGAGGGCCAATCGGAGCGCGCCCGAGGCCTCCAGGCGTTGCGTGACCTCCCCGGGGTTCTCCAAGGCCCGCGCGAGTTCGAGGGTGTGGACGGACGGGTCCGCGGGACGTTGATGCGACACCGTCAGCGTCCTCAACCCGCGTTCCGAGGCGGCCTGCTCGATGAGACCCAGCCAGGTGGAGCGCCCTTCCCCCGGAAGGCCCGAGGTCAGTCCCGCCGTGAGGGACTGGTTCCCCGCGTTCCCGTTGGCACTGGACAGGGTGGACCAGGTCCGGAAGCGCCAGACCACAAGCTCTTCCCGGCTCATGGCGCTGAGGTTTCCGAGTTGGGCCAGGGTGGGAGCCCCCAGCGCGCGCCGCATGTCCCCGGGTGAAACCAGCCGGGAGTCCAGCGACTCCCGGATTCCTAACCCCCCCGCACCGAGTCCGCAACCCAGGACCAGCCCGGCGAGGGCGAACATCACCACCTTGCGGCCGCGGCTGCTGACGGTGATGTCGTCCGGGGTGGCCGGGGCGAACAGCCGGTAGTACCCGGGTGAATTCTCCGCGAACAACTGCGCCTCCCGCTGGCGGCCGGCGAGCAGGGATCGTGCGGATTCCAGGGATTGCTGGCGTGCGCGGAGCCGGGCATAGCGGAGGGCCTTCTCCGGAAGCGCGGTCAGGCGATTCTGGACGTTCGTCTTGCGCTCCCCCAGGGGGTCGGCCTGGCGCAGGAGGGCCTCCAGTTGGGCGCGCAGCGTGACGAGGTCCACGAACAGGGAATTGGCCACGGTGTTGGCCCCGGGCTGGAAATCCGATGCGGCATTGGTCGTCGCCTGGGCTTCGGCCTCGAGGCTCCGGATTCGAAACTGCTGCTCCTGCACGATCGGATTCGACTCGGTGTACCGCAGGAGGAGCGACTTCAACTCGTTTTTCGCTGCCGCCAGCTGGAGCAGGGACGGGCTTTGTCGGGCGAGCTCCTTTTCGATGCCGCCGATCCGGAACTGGATGGTTTCCGTCTCCACCCGGTTGGCCTGGACCTGGGATTCGATGTTGCCGAGGTCGCGGAGGTAGGCCTCCACCTCCTTCTCCTCGTTGTAGAATCCGGTTTCCCTGCTGAAGGCGGTCAATTCGGCCCCGACAGCGGCGAATTCCGAATCCGTCCGGGCGATCTGGTCGCGGAGGAAGCGATCCAGTTCCGCCGCCTCCTGCTGCTGGAGACTGCTGGTCAGATCCACCACCTCGCGCGCATAGCGGTTGAGCAGGTCGATGGTCGGCGTCGGGCCCCGGTCGGTGGCCAGCGTCACCGAGATCAGGTCGGTGTTCTTTTCGGGAGTGATCGTCAGCTGCTGCAGCAGGGCCGGGGCGTTCATCCGGGGGCGGGCCTCCGCTCCGACGCGGGCCAGCAGGCTCGGGGAGCGCATGATCGAAACCACGGAGGCCACCGACAATTGGCGCGGTTTGAATGCCTCGCCGATTTCGGTGACGCGAAAGCTGTTGGGCAGTTCCCGGCGGATGAGCTGAACGGTTGCCGTGTAGCTGGTGCGGGAGCGGGCCCACGCCAGCGCTCCCAGGGGACCGGCCAGCAGCAGACCGGACAGGAGGATCCAGTACCATCCCCGCGTGAGCGCGATGAGGATGCGGATGGGATCAAACGGGATGAAGGCCAGCGGGCTTGGGCCCGAAGGCGGGGGGGGAGGCTCCGGCTCCGGCTCGGGTTCCGGCTCGCGCCGGCGGGGCGGAGGAGGGGAGGGCTCGGAGGGGTTCATGGAACGGTCAAGGCTGGGGTATCCCTATCGGGTTCCATTGGATTCGGCGGCGCGGGCGTAGAGTTCCAGAGTTTCCTCCGCACAGCGATCCCAGCGGAAACGCTGGGCGTTGGGAAGTCCGGCCGTGATCAACTTCCGCCGGAATTCCGGATCCCCCCACAGCCGGCCCAGGGCGGTTGCCAGTCCCTCCACCGACTCCGGTTCGATGATTTCCGCCGCGTCCCCGACCACCTCGGCCAGGGATCCGCGGGCGGAGCAGATGACCGGACAGGCGCAGGCCATGGCCTCCACCGGCGGAAAGCCGAATCCCTCGAACAGGGATGGATACACGAATCCCAGCGCCGCCCGATAGAGGTCGGGAAGCACCGCGTCCTCCACGAACCCGAGGAACCGGATGTCGGCGGCATGGGCGGAGGCCCGCGCCGCTTCGTGGATCACCTCGGCCCCGTGCCAGTCACTTCCGCCCAGCGCCAACAGGGCGTCGGAGCCCGTGGACGTCTTGAATCTGGAGAAGGCCTCGATCAGGCGGACATGGTTCTTCCCCGGATGCTCCAGGCGCGACACATAGAGAAAATAGGGGCGATCCAGGTTCCAGCGGCGCCCGGCCATTCTCCGGGCGGACCCGGGGTCTCCCGGATTGAAGCGGAGGTGGTCAATGCCGTTCCAGACCACCGTGACCCGCTCGGGTCCGATCCCGAAGAACCGTTGGAGATCCCGCGCCGTGTTTTCGCTGACCGCAAGGATCCGCTCCTGTCGGCGTGCGAGCTGGCGCACCACCACCCGTCCGTAGAGCATCCGCTTCCAGTCGTATTTTCCCCGGACATGAAACGGGGCCAGGTCATGGATCGTCGCCACGCGGGCGCACGGCCTGGGCCAGAGCAATCGCCGGTAGCTGGGGGTGTGGACGACGTCCAGGTTGAGGTTCCGTGCCAGCCCCGGGAGGGATTGCTGGTGCCAGAGAATGTTCCGGACGGCCGGCCGGAACTGCTCCGGCACGGGCACGATCTTCATCGAGTCCGCGGCAAAATCGAACAGGGGCCGGTCCTCCTCCAGGACGAACAAGTGAAACTCGTGGTCCCGGGCGTGGGGCACCATCGCGCGAAGCAGGGCGAAGACATATTGGGCGATCCCGGTCTTGCCCCGTTGGATGACGGAGGTGCTGAAGCCGATTTTCACGGGAGTTGTTCCAGGAGGTATTCCTCAAGGCGGGTGAGCCGGAGCACGTTGGAAACCGCGGCGGTGGGGGTGGCGTAGGCCACTTTCACGCCGCGCTGCCAGGCGCGCTTCTTGAGCCGGACCATGAAGCCGACACCGCTGCTGTCCGCAAAAGGAACTCCGCTGAGGTCGATCACCACCTCCG
>JAEUHD010000399.1 GCA_016793645.1 Verrucomicrobiales bacterium | reverse complement strand
ACCGCACTTTCCAGCAGGCTCATGCCCTCGCGTCCCAGGTCACCGGCCGCGACATTGCCCAGCACGATGGCGTCGTAACTCTGCAGTTCCGCCAGCGTGGCCGGCAGGCTGCGCTCGTCCACCACACGCACCTCCAGCTTGGACTCCCGCAACGCCGCCACCAGCGCGCGGTCCTGTTCCGGATTGCTGCTCACGAGCAGCACACGCGGATCCCCCCGCACATTCACAAAGCTGCTGGCCTTGTTGTTCTGCGCGACGGTGTCGCCCTCCACCTCAATCTGAACCTGATACCCGTAAAACCCCGGTTCATCCAATGTCTGGGGCAGCGCGATGAGGTTCTTGCCCGCCTCCAACACCGTCTTTTCCTCTCCCAGCAGACGGTCGTTGCGAAAGAACCGGATCGTCGCCGGACGCTTGCTGTCCGAGGTCGCAAAAACCCGCGCCTCGAAGGTCTGTCCCTTCTTGAGATTGGCCGGCAGTCCGAGCTTCTGGACCGATACATCACCGCCACGACGGACGCCCAGCGGCACGACGTCCAGCGTGACTCCCAGCGGTTTGGCCGCGGCGAGGGCCGCCATGGCGTCCCCGACGTTCTCATTGCCGTCGGTGAGTAGGACCATGCGCTTCTGTCCGGTCTCCGGAAACGCCGCCGTGCCCAGCCGAATCGCGCCGGCAATGTCCGTACGTTCCCCACCCACGATGGCCTGGATCTTCTCCGCGTCCGCCGACGACGTGGCGGTGGTCTCCAGCGCGGCGTCGGATCCGAAGATGAGGAATCCCGCCTTGTCCACCTCGCGCTTGGCCTTGGCCCAACGATTGGCCAGGGCGCGCGCGGATTCCTGTTGTCCGGACGGCACGGAGTCCGAGCGGTCCAGCAGAAAGAACACGTTCATCCCTTCCTGCGGACGCCGCCACTGGATCCCGGCAATCGCACCCACGAGAAAGAACACCAGCACCAACCGGAGTGCCGCCGACGCCCAGCGCCGCCACGGCGTCAGGGACGCATCCGACCGCCAGGCCAGCCACACAGTCCAGCCCACTGCCGGAATCAGCAGCAGCAGCCAGACGGGATGGGTGAATTGGAAGGGCATCGGGGAACGTCCTTGGTCAGTGGTCGGTGGTCAGTTGCGAGGTGTCATTGGTCATTGGTCATTGGTCATTGGTCAGTCGTCGGTCGTCGGTCGTCAGTGTTCCTGGTAGGTTCTGGGCTGCTCTGGATACTGAAAACTGAACACTGAAAACTTGAAACTATCTCCGAATGAACTTCTGCACGCGGTGGTTCTGGGAGTCGGCGATGTAGAGGTTGCCTTTGGAATCGAGGGCGATGGACCAGGGATTGGCGAACCGGCCGGGAGCGGCACCGGCACCGCCCAGCACCTCAATCACCTGGTCTCGGGCATTAAGGATGGTGATCCGGCTGTTGCCGAATTCACAGATGTACTGGTTGCCGGAGGCGTCCACGCGGATGTCGTAGGGGTAGCTGAACTCTCCCGGATGGGAGCCCGCCCGTCCATGGCAACGCAAGAACTTGCCGTCACGATCAAACACCTGAATGCGATGGTTGCAGGAGTCCGCCACAAAGACCTCGTCCCTCGGCCCCACGGCCACATTCTCCGCCCGGTTGAACTGGCCGTTTTCCGTCCCCGGAGAGCCCCACACGGCGGTTGGACAGGCCTGAAAATGATTGGTGCCGGCGGGTATCACGTCCACACAGCGTCCGAGGCTGCGGGTTCCGGCCCCCGGTCCGAGCGTAAAGCGCTGAATGCGGTCCACGACGGTGTATTCGCTGAGATGAAAATCGCCGAGCGAATCCCGGGCGATGCCCCGCGGCAGGATGAACTCCCCGACGTTGGTTCCCTTTACTCCCCACTGGGCCACCAACTGACCGCCGGGGGTGAAATGATTCACCCGCATGTAGTGCGGTTCGACCACGACCACGTTGCCGTCGTGATCCAAAGTCATCCCCTTGGGCTTGCCGAGGTCCGTCTCCGGCATCTGCCACTGGAGCAGATAGCGGCCGTCGGGACTGAACTTCTGAACACGTCCGGTGAGATCCACCACGTAGAGATTGTCGTCCCGATCACACACCAGGGACCGCGGCTTGTTGAACTGTCCCGGCGACACGCCGCGCGAGCCCAGGACGGTGACGCCGGAGAACAGCTTCGACTCCAGCGGCGTGACTTCCGGCCCGGATTCCGGCGCGCGCCCGCACCCTCCCACGCACACAACGGTGAACAGGGCGAGAACGGTCACCGACCCGCGTGAGTTCCAGCGCATCACGACCGTCCACGCCAGCCACGGGGCCACCGCCACCGCCAGCAGAAGGACGCACAGGGCGTTCACCTGGGCGGCGTGCCCGTAATGCAGCAGATTGAAAATCTTGAGGGCAAGCGTCTCACCGCCGGGGGGCTGGATGAGCACCACGCTCTCCACATCCCACAGACACAGCAGGTACACGGTGTACCAGGCCGCAGCGCATGCGGGCGCGATCTGCGGCCACACCGTGTCCCGAAACACCTGCCACGGCGTCGCCCCCATCGTGCGGGCTGCGTCGGACAACCCGGGATCCGCAGCCGCCACCGCCGCGTCCACCAGCGATCCCCCCACCGCCAGGTAGCGCACGACCAGCGCGATCACCACCACGGCGAGACTCTGGTACACGGCACTGAAGCCCGGACGATTGAACACGGCGATGAGCACCACGCCGGTCATCACCCCGGGAATGAGAAATGGGATCCATGCCAACCCGCGCCAGGGCAGCCGACGCCCCAACGCAGCGGCCGCAAGTCCCGCCGCCACCACCCCGGTCGCCGTGACCGAGGCCGTTCCGAGGGAATTCAAAAGGGCTCCCAAGCCCGCAGAAAAAGCCCCGGGCAACTCCCGCCAGGTGCGGGTCGTCAGTCCCAGGCGGCCGAGGGGGAAGACCACGGTGAATCCGATCCACAGGAGCGTGACACCGCAGGCCAGGGGCCACACCCCGCCCAGACGGGATCGGATGGCCGTGGCTCGGGCGGGATTCTGCCACCGGGGCCAGGCCAGGCGCCGTCCTCGAAACACGGCCAGCACCACCAGCGGCGGCAGCAGGAGCGGCCACGTGGATCTCAGGGCCCCGGCGGCATCCAGACGCGTGTTGAAGCGGATCCAGAATTCCTCGGTGAACACCCGGACCTGGAACAGCACGGGAACCGTGAAGTTCGCCAGCGACAGCGCCAAGAGGACGACCGTTGCCAGCAACAGTTCCGGCCGTGCGACGGGAAGCAGGAAATGCCGCACCAGGAAAATTCCCCGGACGGCAGGGTCCGACTCCAGGAGATCGGACTGCAACCGGGACCACGCGCCCAACACCAGCAGGCAGGCCACGGGCCAGAACAGTCCTCCGAGGGTCAGGGTGGTCAGCATCCACGACCCATCCGCCAAGGATCCCGGCGCCGCCGTGGCCCGCCAGGACGCGGTGAGGTCCAGCCAGTGGTTGGCCGCGAGGAACGGCGGCAGCGCGAGATTCACCACCGTTCCAGCCATCAGGAGCGTGCGAAACCATCCTGACGCTCCGGCAAGGGCCACCGCCGCGAGGCATCCGGTCCCCAGGGCCAGCGCGGTGGCGCCGGCCGCCACGACCATCGAATCCAGGAACAGGACGCCGCTCATCGCCGGAAAACCTCCGCGAGTTGTTCCGTCGCCCCATCCAGTTCGGACCCCAGCCGATTCCAGTCCGGACGCAACCCCACCGACGGCGGGGCATTGGACTCCAGCGCCCCCGCGGCCTCCAGGGCGGACCGCACGGCGGGCGATTGCAGGAACTCAAACAACTGCCGGGCCGCCGGCGAGGCGCCGCCGG
>JAEUHD010000397.1 GCA_016793645.1 Verrucomicrobiales bacterium | reverse complement strand
TCGAATCCCCACGGAAAACCGCGTTCTGATCGGCTTGTTCCACCAGAACCCAGCCCGGAGGCGTGACCCACCCCGCGACCCCGTTCGAAAACGTGTCCAGAAAGTCCGCAGCCCAAGTCCTGGCCACCAGCCCGAGGATGCCCACCGTGGCCAAAGCGCCACGCCGGAGGCGATGTCCCCCGGGAAATAGTGTTGCCCTTTGGGACGGAAACACCGGTCCCGGCACATGCTGAAACGAGGAATCTGGGAGATTGGGTCCCGCGGCGTGCGGCATGGCGCGAATCAAACAACCGAACCCGGGTACGTCAACGTCAAGGTACGCTCAAACCATGGGAGGATTCTCGTCGACGTTATCGGGAACGCGCCGAGTTGCCCTCTCATTCCAGACACGCACCGCAGCCCAAACCGCCAGTCCCATCCCGCAAATTACCAGGGGAGAAACCGGCGAATTGAAGAGCACGAGGAAGCCGAATGAATACACGGCCACAGCGAGTGCGGCATTACCCATCCACTGGATCCATGAAGGCCACCCCCGATATCGCATCGACCTCAATCCACGATACAGCGCCACAAGGATCCCCCCGCAGGCGACGACAACTCCATAGGCACCCCAGTGATCGGCAAAGTGAACCACAGCCGAAGGCAGGCGCCGTTCGGAAGTGATGTCCGTCAGACGGTAACCATCGAAGAAATCCACACGGCTCGCGACCGGGAACCAGGTATTCCTGTACTGATAGACCTCCGTACCCGAGGGAACCGAACGCAGCACCGCATCGAAAACGTGCGGCGTCCGTGCAATCTCCACCCCTTCGGGGAGGCGAAACTGAATCGATACCGGATCGGAGGCGATGATGCCGTCGACATGATGCCGAACCACGGAAATGGACGTCCCGTCCGCACGCTGAAAGGTGCCCGCCACGCGCTCGTAGGGTCGGTGCGCCCATGCCGAAAACGTCGGTATCAGGAAGATCCAACCCACCAGAATCGTTGAAACACGAAGGCTCATCCCAGAAACCCCCTCGTCGCCACAAACAGGAAATGGATCTGGGTCTTCATCCAAGGAGGAGTCGAATTTGAACTCAGGGAGCGGCAGTCGCGAAGGGATGCTGGAGCGGGTAGGGTACCGACACCTCGGTGTTGGTCAACGTGGCCAAGACAAGCCCTCCATTGCCGGTGGTCACCGGGTCGGGTCCGAATCGGGCGTCGCACCCGGCGCGGGGCTCCCGGATCCAGAATCCTGAACGGGACACTCCACGGAACGTGAACCCTCCCACCCTTCAAAACGAAAGCCGTTCTCAATGCTTTTGGTCCTCCACGTTTCCACGATGCGATATCCCAACAACTTCACGCGGCCAAACGCCGGCTTGTACACCACCCTCACCTTCCAAGGGGGAGGCCGGTCCGGAAACTCAACCTTCCGTTGGCGTTCGCGTTCGTCGCTGCCCACTGACTCCTGGGACGTGCCGAGGGGCACACGACCGACGACGGCCCACCCCCTTTCGGTCGAGGCGAGCATCTCGACGGCATACCAGCACACCCGGTCGGGTGCATCCTCGCGGATCTCCACCGCCACCCAATTCGAGTCCTTCATCCGATGCGCCGCAACCGCGATGGCCGGCAAGCGCCAGGCCCGCACCATGACCGCGGCTCCCATCAGGATTGCCATCGCAAGGCACAGAACCCCGACGCGGGGAAGCCACCGCGGCTTGCACCGGGTCCCCGGATCAGACCCCACGGCCGTCCCCCGCCCTTGGAATCGACTCACGACCCATCTTCTGCGTCCGATGAACGACCGAAATCCAGCAGGAAAATGATCCGAATCCGGCCGCTCGCCCTGGATCACCGGGCGCCAGCGGACCCACGAAATCGCTCCCCGGCAGGACACCGCTTTGACCTGACGGACAACCCTCCATAGGTTCCCCGGGCTTGTTCCGATCCTCCCCGTTTCCCTTCCTGTTCGCCCACGTCGTGACGTTGTTCGCGGGGCTCGTGATCGGATATGCCCGAGCCGACAGCACCGTGGTCTTCAACGAGATCATGTACCATCCGGTGGTCGCGGAGCCCGATTTTGAATGGGTTGAGCTGCACAACCAGATGGCGGTCAACATGGACCTTTCCGGTTGGTCGCTGGATGGCGGAGTGAGCTACCGGTTTCCGGAGGGCACGGTCCTCGCGGGCGGCGGCTACCTGGTGATTGCCCTCAATCCTGCAGCCCTGGTCGCCGCGACCGGGGCGACCAATGTGCTGGGTCCGCTGACCGGGCGCCTTTCCAACGGCGGGGAAACGCTGCGGCTCCGGAACAACAACCAGCGGGTGATGGACGAGGTGGACTACGGGACCGACGGCGACTGGCCGATGGCTCCGGATGGCACGGGCACATCCCTGGCAAAGCGCCGGCCCGGATTGGCGAGCGCCCCGGCGGCGAACTGGCGGTCCAGCGCCCAGACCGGCGGCACCCCCGGGGCGGCCAACTTTCCCACCAGCACCGCGATCGCCTCCACGCCGTTGATCTCCGCCAGCCAGGAGTGGCGCTACTTCAATGACGTCTCCGCCCCGGGAGAGACCTGGCGCGACGCCGCGTTCGACGACCAGGCGTGGACGTCAGCGCCCGCTCCGCTGTTCGGCGGCGATGCGTCCCCACCCGACGGAGTAACGAAGCCGATCCCCACGCTGTTCAACACCGGTGTGGACGACCATCAACAGGTGCTCGCGCCGGGCTCCCTCGATCCGCATTACGTGGTGACCGTCTCGGCCGAACCGGTGAACCCGCCGCCGCCGGCGCCGGCCCGGGTGATCGAGGGCCACCCCGCCTGGTTGGCCAACAGCGCGGATTCCAGCTGGCTGGGTCCGGTCAACCCCGGAACCACCGACGTGGCGGCCGGCGAGTACCGCTGCCGGACGACGTTTGATTTGACCGGATTTGCCCCGGCCACCGCGGTCCTGACGCTCAATGTTTCCGCCGACAACCGGCTCAATGACGTTCAGCTCAACGGCGTCAGCACCGGCATTCAGTTCGAGGGCTTCAACACCTTCAGCCCGGACTTCACCCTCGACCATGGATTCGTGTCCGGATGGAACACGCTCGAATTCCGGTGGGCGAATGACGGCGGGGGCCCCAACCCGGCGGGCTTCCGGACCCGGCTCCGTGGCTCGGCCCGGACCCGGATGCCACCCGAGAGCCGGCTGGCGCCGGTCCGGACCACCACTTATTTCCGGACCACCTTTGTCTTCCATGGCAATCCGGCGCAGACCGCGCTGCTGCTGCAGGCGCGGGTGGACGACGGCGCGGTGTTCTACCTGAACGGCGGCGAGGTGCTCCGCCAGAATCTCCCGGCGGGCGACCTTACGTCCGCCACGCCGGCCCTGACCAACGTCCTGGGCGATGCGGAAGCGGTGGAACGCACCCTCCTTCCCGGCCGGCTGGTCAGCGGCACCAATGTGCTGGCCGTCGAATTGCACCAGGCGGCGGACGGAGGAAACGACCTGTGGTTCGACCTCGCGTTGTCCGCCCGTCCGGTGGATCCGCCCGCGGACTCCGGAGTCGTGTTCAACGAAGTCGCGGGCTCCGGCGCGGCGGCTTTCGTGGGGGAACTGGCGAACCGCACGGACGCCGACGTCTCGCTCGCAGGATTCGAACTGGTCCAGCGGGGCCGTCAGGAGGCGAGCTTCACCTTTCCCCCGGGGAGTGTGCTGCCGGCGGGTGGATTCCGGGCGCTGACGGCGGCCGAGGTGGGCTTCCGACCGGAGGCAGGCGACCAGTGGACGCTCTACCCGCCCGGACGCGGCTCCGTGGCCGACGCGGTAATCGTAAAGAAGAAGCTGCGGGGACGGTTTCCCGACGCGACAAGCGGCTGGTGGTTTCCCGCACGCGCCACGCCCGGCGCGGCGAATGAGTTCTCGGTGACGCGCGACGTGGTCATCCACGAAATCATGCATGATCCCCGCGCTGGTTCGACGGAAGGATCCTGGGTGGAGTTGTTCAATCGTGGAACCGCGCCGATCGACTTGTCGGATTGGCAGTTCGAGACCGGAATCCAATATCGGTTCGCCGCGGGCCAGGGGATCCCGCCCGGCGGCTATCTGGTCGTGGCCGAGGATCCCGACGCCTTGCGGGCAGCCCATCCGGGGATTTCCGTCGTCGGTCCCTAC
>JAEUHD010000384.1 GCA_016793645.1 Verrucomicrobiales bacterium | reverse complement strand
GCGCCCGGCGGAGGATGCTAGAAAAATGGGACGGAAGAATCAGGCTGAAGCCTGCACTACGAACTGCCCGTTTGTAGTGCAGCCTTCAGGCTGTTCGTGTTCGACCTTGCAGCGCGAGAGCGTGCCTTCCGAAATCTCGATGGCGGATTCCGCGCTTGTCCGGCGGCGGGCTTCCGGGTACCGGGATTGGATGTCCTTGTTGCCGTCCCTCGCTCAACCGCGGAGCTTTCAGGACACCCGGCTTCGAGGGCTCGTGGGAATGGTCTTCGTCGGGTGGTCGCTGGTGGCGGCTCCCGGGTTGTCGGCGGCGGAGGCACCGGTGTCCTGGTTTCGTGAGGTCACCCCGATCTTCAAGCGCTCCTGCAACGGGTGCCACAATCCCAACAAGTTGAAGGGGCAGGTGGACACCTCCACCTACGCGGGATTCCTGAAGGCCGGAAAGCATGGGCCCAACTTTGTCCCGGGTGACGCGGAGAAATCCCTGCTCGTGGAACAGATTCGCGGCAGGGAACCCGAGATGCCCAAGGAGGGCGACCCGTTGTCCGCCGCTGAAGTCGCCCTGATCGAACGTTGGGTTCGCGAGGGGGCCCGGGATGACACGCCCGCCGACGCCTATTCCACCCGGCTTCAGTCCGCTCCGTTGTACGCGACGCCTCCGGTGACCACGGCGATGGCTGTTTCCCCGGATGGCCGCTGGCTGGCGGTGTCCGGATATCACGAGGTGTTCCTGTTCGATGCCGCCACGCTGGACCTGCGGGCCCGCCTGATCGGGGAATCGCCCCGGATTGAATCCATTGCGTTCTCCCCCGACTCCAAACGCCTTGGGGTGGGGGCCGGGGCACCGGCGCGGTTCGGTGAAGTGCAGGTCTGGGAGACGGGAACCACCAATCAACTGCAGGCCTGGAAATGGCCGGGCGACTCCCTGTTTGGCGTTTCGTGGTCGCCCGATGGAACGCGCCTGGCCTTTGGCGGCGCAGACAAGAGCGTGCGAGTGATCGGGGCCGGGGATGGGAAGGAGTTGATGAAGTTCGACAACCACAGCGACTGGGTGCTCCGGACGGCGTGGGTGACGGATGGGAAACGCCTGCTCAGCGCCAGCCGGGACCGCGCGATGAAATTGATCCAGGTTTCGGACGGTCAGTTCATCGATGATGTCAATAAACTGCTGGAGCCCGTGGTGTCGATGACCCGGCATCCCCGTGAGGAATGGGCCGCCTACGGTGGGTCGGAGGGAGGCGTTCGGATCTATCGTACCAAGGAGAACCAGGAACGCACGGCGGGGAACAACGATGTCAACCTGGTCCGCGAGTTTGAACGCCAGCCGGGTCCGGTCCAGGCGGTGGCGTTCAGTCCGGATGGCTCCCTGTTGGCGGTCGGCGGGCAGGGAGGCGAGGTGCGGATCTACAAAACGGCGGATGGTTCCCGGGCTGCGACGCTCGGGGGGCACGCGGGGGCCGTGTTCGCCCTCGCCTTTTCAAGCGATGGCCGACGCATCTACACCGGGGGATTTGACGGGTTGATCCGGGGATTCGATCCCGCGAATGGTCATTTGGAGGTGGTGTTCGTTCCGGTGCCGGTGACGGGAGCGAAGGTTGCGGCGGGTTCCTGAAGGACAATTCGCGCCGGGAATCCGGAGCGTGTTGGGGCCGCGGCCGGTTGACAGGGCTGGAATCCAATCCACCGGTGGGGGGGCCGGTCGATCGGCAAATGCATGAGTGATTCCAAGCGGGTGTGGTTGATTACGGGAGGATCGTCCGGATTGGGTCGGTCCCTGGTGATGGCGGCATTGGCGGCCGGAGACCACGTGGTGGCGACGGCCCGAAACCCGGAGTCCCTGGCCGGTTTGGAGGTGTCGACCGGCGGGGCGTTGCGGTCGATGAAGCTCGACGTGACGCGTCCCGATCAGGTGCGGGCTGTGGTTTCCGAGGCGGTCGCCGCCTGGGGGCGGTTGGACGTGGTCGTGAACAACGCCGGGTACGGCCTGGTGGGCGCCTTGGAGGAGTTTGGCGACGATCAGATCGAGCGGAATCTCTCCACGAATCTTCTCGGTCCGGTGAACCTGATTCGTGCGGTCCTGCCGACGCTGCGGGCTCAACGGAGCGGCCACATCATCAATCTCAGCGCCGCGGCGGCGATTTCCAACTATCCCGGCTTCTCCATCTACGGCGGAGCGAAGGCGGCGCTGGAATCCATTTCGGAATCACTCCGCCTCGAACTGGCGCCTCTCGGGATTCGCGTGACGCTGGTGGAACCGGGACCGTTTCGGACGGAGTTCATTTCGCGGTCCCTGGACCGGGGCGCGGGCCGGATCTCGGATTACGATGGAAGTTCGGGGCGCTTTCTCGGGTTCCTGCAGAAGGTGGATGGAAAACAGCCGGGGGATCCGGATCGGGCGGCGGCGGCGATGGTGCGAATGGTGCATGGCGACCGGGTTCCGTTGAGGCTGGTGCTCGGGAAGTACGCGGTCGACAAGACCCGGAAGATGCTGGCGGCCCGGGAGGCGGAGTTGAAGGAGTGGGAGGCGGTGGGCTTGGCAACAGATTTTCCACCAGGGGAGTGAAGGGGGTGGTGGTTACAGGTCAGTCGTCAGTCGTCAGTCGTCAGTCGTCAGTCGTCAGTCGTCAGTCGTCAGTCGTCAGTCGTCAGTCGTCAGTCGTCAGTCGTCGGCCCAGTCGCTGAACACTGAACACTTTCCCGCCCCCCCGGGGGCCAAGTTTCCCCTTCACGGGCGCTGTCGCGTGGCGTTCACTGTCGCCCGCTTTTCTGCTCGCATGAAAATCGTTCTCGCCTATTCGGGAGGCCTCGACACCTCCGTTCTGCTCTCGTGGATCAAGGACACCTACGGCAATGCCGAAATGATCGCCTTCTGCGCCAACATCGGCCAGGAGGATGAACTCAAGGGATTGGACAAAAAGGCCCGCAAAACCGGCGCTTCCAAGATCTACATCGATGACCTCCAGGAAGAGTTCGCCCGGGATTTCATCTTCCCGATGATGCGGGCGGGGGCCATTTACGAGGGGCAGTATTTTTTGGGTACCTCGATTGCGCGTCCACTGATCGCCAAGCGGATGGTGGAGATCGCCCAGGCCGAGAAGGCGGACGCCATCGCACACGGAGCCACGGGCAAAGGGAACGACCAGGTCCGCTTCGAGCTCACCGCCGCCGCGCTGGCTCCTGAACTGCAGATCATCGCCCCGTGGCGGGATGAGCGGTATCGCAAGGACTTCCCGGGACGCCAGGAGATGATCGATTACTGCGCCGCCAAGGGGATTCCGGTGCAGGCCAGCGCCAAGAAGCCCTATTCCATGGATCGGAACCTCCTGCACATCTCGTACGAGGCGGGAATCCTGGAGGATCCGTGGTACGACGCCGGCGACCTCAAGAACCGGGATTATTTTACCACGCTGTCCGTGCTGCCGGAGGATGCCCCGGACAAGCCGGAAATGGTGACCCTGGAGTTCGTCCGGGGCGATTGCGTGGCGGTCAATGGGAAGAAGCTCGATCCGCTCGGTGTCATGCGCGCCCTGAACAAGGTTGGCGGGAAGCATGGCGTCGGCCGCGTGGACATGGTGGAGAACCGATTTGTCGGGATGAAGAGCCGCGGAGTGTACGAGACGCCGGGCGGGGCGATCCTCCATTTTGCCCACCGGCAGATTGAGAGCCTCACCATGGACCGCGAGGTGATGCACCTGCGCGACTCCCTGATCCCGCGATATGCCGAGTTGGTGTACTACGGGTTTTGGTTTGCCCCGGAACGTCTGGCCCTTCAGGCGCTCGTGGAGGAGTCGCAGAAGAACGTCACCGGCACGGTTCGGGTAAAACTTTACAAGGGCGGCATCCATGCGGCGGGACGCAAGAGTCCGGTCAGCCTTTACAACCCGCACATTGCGACGATGGAGGCGGATCCCACCAAGGCCTATAATCAGGATGACGCCACCGGCTTCATCCGGCTCAACGGCCTCCGGTTGCGGGTCAACTCGACGGTGAACGGGGCCAAGAACCTGGCCAAGTCCGGCGGCTGATTTCATGGTTTTCCTCCTGCGGTTGTCGTTGAAGTGAATGCAATCCGCTCCGAAGGCGTTCGCATAGTCCAGTTGGATCCTCGACGTCGTGGGTTGGAGTGGTAACCGAGTGGGAGTGGGTCCGGTCCATGCCTTGGAATGCCCGTTGCCATCGGCGGTTCGGCGGACCGTGTCTGCGACCCGGCCGCCAATCAGTGATCCATTGACAAGGGGAACGCTTCACGGCAACTGTTTGGCAGTAAACATACAATTCTCTCCATGAACCTAGCCCGTCCGCTGTTGCCTCGCCGGTCCTCGAAATCGTCGGGGTTCACCCTCATCGAGTTGCTCGTTGTCATCGCGATCATCGCGATCTTGGCGGGCATGCTTCTTCCCGCCCTGAGTCGTGCGAAGGGCAAGGCGATGCAGATCGTTGTTCTCAACAACAACCGGCAGCTTATTTTTGGCGGAATCCATCTGTACGCCGGCGACTACGCGGATTTGCTGCCGCCCAATCCGGATGATGCGAACAAGACCGCAGGCGCCAACTGGTGTCCCGGAAACGCCGGAATCGGGGCCGCGGACGAGGCTGACACCGACATTCTCAAGGATCCGAAGCTGAACCTCCTGGCTCCCTATACCGGGGGAAGTGTTCAAATCTACGTCAGCCCCTTTGACAAGCGGAGGGTGAAGCCGGCCAAGAAGTTGAAGGATGGTACGTTGAATTCGAAGCCCGCACGTTCCGTGGCGATGAGTCAGGCCGTCGGAACGTTTCCGTATGAGGGGACGGGTGGAAAACTGGTCAAGCCCGAGCTCGCGGTTCACGGGCCTTGGCTGGATGGCAGTCACGGCCACACGCGAGGCAGGACCTACTTCACCTATGGGAAGCTGGGGAGTTTCAACGCCCCCGGGCCCGCGACGACCTGGGTGTTCATGGATGAGGATCCGAAGAGCATCAACGATGGCGGACTGGCGATCGCCGCGGAGACTCTTCCGTGGATTGACTGGCCGGCCACGTTCGCCAACAACGGCGCGGCCTTGGCCTTTGCGGATGGCCATGCGGAGGTTCACAAATGGATTTCGAATGAGACGAAGGTTCCGCCCTCCGGCCCTGCCCAGGCCTCGCCAAAAACCGCGGCAGGTCGGACGGACCGGCAATGGATCAGTGATCGCACGACGGCCCGCATTGACGGCAAGCCGATGAAGCGGTTCTGACCCCGGCCACTGAAGGGCCGACCCGATACAAACTGCCGCCCTTTCGGCGGCAGTTTTTCTTTTGATGCCCCCGGCGTATCCCCAACGGCGCACCGCCGCCCAGATGCTCGTACTGTGCTGCGCCTTCTGGGCCTTCAGCTTTCCCGCCATGAAGTCGCTGGAGCTGATCGGGCGCCAGCACGCCCCAGGAAACTCGTCGGTCTTCTTTGCCGCCTGGTGCATTACGCTTCGCTTTGGCCTCGCGGCAGTCCTCGTGGGTCTGGTGGGAGTTCGCCAGCTTCGAGGGATGACCCGACGGGAATGGAAGCAGGGAATCGGGCTGGGAGCGCTCGGAGGACTCGGTCTCCTGCTCCAGATGGACGGCATGGCGTACACACAAGCCTCTACGTCGGCGTTTCTGACCCAGGGCTATTGTGTCTGGCTCCCGCTCTGGTTTGCACTCAGCCGGCGTCGGAAGCCCCCGGCCGCGGTGATGGTCGCGTGCCTGCTTGTTCTGGCCGGAGGCGCGTTTCTGGCCGGCGTGGATGTGGGGCATCCCCATCTGGGGCGCGGGGAGTGGGAGACCCTCGCCGGTTCGGTCGTATTTACCGCCCAGATCCTGTGGCTGGAACGCCCGGAATTCCGGGGAAACAACGTCCTGCGCTTCAGCCTGGTGATGTTTGGGATCCTGTCACTTTGTCTGCTTCCGGTCTCCTTGGCGACCGTCCGGAACCCGGCCGATCTCGTGGCCGCCTATGGATCCCTCCCGGCGGCTGGCTTGCTGGCGGTTCTGGTGGGGCCGTGCACCCTGTTCTCCTTCATGCTGGCGAACCGGTGGCAGCCCGAGGTTCCCGCCACGGAAGCGGGCCTGCTCTACTCCACGGAACCTGTGTTTACCGCAATGGTCGCCCTGTTCCTCCCGGCGATGATTTCGGAATGGTCCGGCATCGCGTACGCCAACGAGCGTGTCACCTGGAATCTGATCGTCGGGGGCGGGTTGGTCCTGGCGGCGAACCTTTGGCTCCAATTGGGGCATCATTCTGAGGATTCGGCGGCCACTCCGGTGGCGAACGAGACGCCGGTCTCGGTTTCGGGAGCGGATCGGGAATCCGCGGGACGCAAATAGGGTTTGGCCGGCACCCGTTTCGGTCTAACCCGGACTACAAACGGGGCCGTTCACAGTCCAGCCTTCAGGCTGTCTCCACTGCGGCTATCCGCCTAGGGCTTCGTCGCGCCCGCGCGGAAGCCGTCCCCAACTTTCCCGCAATTGAGATACCAGCAGTCGATTGACCTTTCGGATGGTCTCCGGTCCCGGTTTGAGGTGTTCCAGGTCCGCCCAGGCGCTGTCCCGGAGCGCCGTGATCAGGTGCAATGTTTCTGGGTCTGGATTCTCCTCCGCACCTGCGGGGTCGAGTCCTCCGAGCGCCAGCAGTCGCGCCTCCAGGGCGTAGATGGATCGCGGCTGGCAGGGGGACATCTCCAAGTGCCGGAGGAATTCCCGGCATAGCTGGTGAATCTCCGGCACCGGTGTCTCCGTTTCGGTGACCAGTTCCACGAGTCCGACCGCGTAGGATGCCTGGGTGAGTCGGGCGAAGTCCGTCCGAAGTCGCGAAAACGTCCCGATCACCGACACTTCGCGCAGCGTGTGCAATTCGGATCTGCGACTGCGCTGGAACGACAGCGCGGCCGTGAGAAACAGGTCGAGGCGCCCGGCGAAGGGGGATTTCGGATTTCGCGCCCCCCGAGCCACCGTTGCGATCCGACCGTTGGCGGCCGTCAGCCACCGGACGACGAGGCTGGTTTCCGTGAGTGGATGCACCCGCAGAATGATTCCGTCATCGCTCTCCGGATTCATGGCCGGGGCCGTTTCCGCGGCGCGGCGACCCACTTCCGGACCAACCGGTTCTCCTCGCGCTTCATGACCCGCCGTCCCGCCGGATCCAGGTCATCGAAGCCGCGCAGGTGAAGGATCCCGTGGATGACATAGCGGAGGAGTTCCTGTCGCCAGGTGGTCCGGAATTCCCTCGCTTGCCGGTCCGCTTCCTCAACGCAGATGAACAACTCCCCCCGGAGGCAGTCCGGCGAGCCGCCTTGATCGAACGTGAGAATATCCGTGGGCCCCTCGTGGTTCAGGTGGCGTCTGTTCAGGAGGGCCGATTCCCGGGGGGAGATGAAGTGAATCCCCAGTTCGGCGGACAGTTGGTTTCCGTCGAGGACGCGGTCGACAACCCGCAGGACGGCTTCCTTCGGGATGGGACGCGCGCGCTGGCGGTTGAAGATCTGGACGATTCGATGCGGCGAACTCACGCGGAGGGAGGCGGGGGCGAGTCGGGGACGGGGGCGGGGACGGGGGCGGGTTTTGGGGTTCCGGGATCCGGCGGCGTTCCCCGGTGGAGTTCGTAGGCGTTGACGATGCGCTGGACGAGCGGGTGCCGGACCACATCCCGTTTCTCGAAGCGCACCAGCGCGACGCCCTCAACGTTGGCGAGCGCCACCTGGGCTTCCAGGAGACCGGATCGCCGGCTGGAGGGAAGGTCGATCTGGGTGGGGTCCCCGGTCACCACGGCCCGCGACCCGAATCCGAGGCGTGTCAGGAACATGAGCATCTGCTCCGTCGTGGTGTTCTGGGCCTCGTCGAGGACGATGAACGACTGGTTCAGGGTGCGCCCCCGCATGTAGGCAAGCGGGGCGATCTCGATAACGCCGCGTTCCATGTGTTTCTGGATGTCGTCCGCGGGCATCATGTCGTGGAGGGCGTCGTAGAGCGGTCGCAGATAGGGATCCAGTTTCTGGTACAGATCCCCCGGCAGGAAGCCGAGCGCTTCGCCGGCCTCGACGGCGGGTCGGGTGAGGATGATCCGGCTGACTTTTCCGTCCTTGAGCGAGGAAACGGCCATGGCCATGGCGAGGTAGGTCTTGCCGGTTCCGGCAGGCCCGATGCCGAAGGTCAGGTCGTGGTCGCGGATGGCCTGGACGTAACGGTGTTGTCCGACGGTCTTCGGGGTTATCGGGGCCTTCTTGGGCGAGGTCTGGACCCGGTTTTCGAACAGCCGCTCCAGGGCCTCCGCCCCTTCGTGCTTCACCACGTTCAGGGCGTGGGAGAATTCGCGGGGGCGTGCTCCTCCTCCCTCCTGATGCTGGCGCTGGAGCATGAGAAAGAGACGTCGGGCGCGTTCCACTCCCTCGGGCTCGCCGTCGAGCTTGATCCATCCATCCCGGGCGGTCGCCTTGACTCCGAGCTCGGATTCGAGGGTCCGCAGGTTCTTGTCATCGTTGGCGTAGAGCGCCCGGGCGGCATGGGCGGAGTCAAAGTGCAGGGTTTCGGTCATCGCGGGACGCAGTTGCCGGGCTGGGATTGGAGGAGCACCGGTTTCGGAGTATCCCCGAGGAAGTGCCGGCTGGCGAGTCTGTCCCGCACGGGGCCCAAAAATTGGACGCAAGGGCGCCAAACTTTTTTAAACCGAATACTGGAGTTTGTGGGCCCGTCTGCGAGTATAGGTCTGTCCATCGGACACGCTGTGGGTCCGCCACCCTCCGCCCGGCCGTTGGAAGATTATCGCGCCCGCCATGTCCGAATCCGCTGCGTCCACGAATCCGCTGTCCCGTTCCCTCACGCTCCTCATCAACTGGTTTGATTCCGACTTCCGGTCCGAGGATCCCGCGGTCCTCCGTGCACGTCCGGACAAGATTGAGTGGGTCCGCTGTGTTCCGTTTGCCATTCTCCATGCCGGCTGCCTTGGGGTGATCTGGACGGGTTGGAGCTGGTTTGCCGTGGGGTTTGCCATCTTTCTCTATTTCGCGCGGATGTTTGCGGTGACGGGTTTCTTCCATCGGTACTTTTCGCACCGCACCTTTTCCACCTCCCGGGCATGGCAGTTCGTCATGGCCGTTTGGGGGGGAGCTTGTGTGCAGCGTGGGGCGCTGTGGTGGGCGTACACCCACCGGCATCATCATGCGCATTCCGACGAGAAGGAGGACAAGCACTCCCCGCGTCAGCACGGCTTCCTGTGGTCCCACATTGGCTGGATCACAAGTTCGAAGAATTTTCCGACCGACTATCGCCGCATCAAGGATCTTGCCCGCTTCCCCGAGTTGGTGTTCCTCAACCGGTTCGACACGCTGATCCCGATCGTCTTTGCCGTGGCGATCTTCTTTTTTGGACTCGTGGTCGGACGGTTGTTTCCCCAGCTGAAGACCGGGGGATTCCAATTGCTGGTCTGGGTATTCTTCATCAGCACCACGGCATTGTTCCATGGCACCGCCTGCATCAATTCGATGGCGCATGTCTGGGGCCGGAAGCGCTACGCCACCGGGGACGACAGCCGGAACAGCTTCATCCTGTCCCTGATCACCCTTGGGGAAGGGTGGCACAACAACCACCACCGGCACATGGGCTGCGTCCGACAGGGCTTCTACTGGTGGGAGATCGACATCACCTACTACCTGCTCAAGGTCCTGTCGTGGACGGGCCTGATCTGGGATCTTCGGCCGGTGCCGTCCGATGCCTACGATTCGGAGAAGCAACTGCCTCACGCCCGCCGGGGATGAACGCGGGTTGCCGGGGGAATGAGTCGGGAACCTGAGGCATCGCCGGGGGCGCTCGTGCCTTCCCGTTCCAAGCCGCGAGTGGCGGTCATCGGCACGGGCATTGCCGGATTGGGCTGTGCGTGGCGTCTCCGGG
>JAEUHD010000357.1 GCA_016793645.1 Verrucomicrobiales bacterium | reverse complement strand
CAACCGGATTGGATTTCTAGTTTCCAAAGCCGGCGAGTGCCAGCCAGCAGGACCCATGCATCCCGTGCTCGACTATCGCACGGGTAGGAGTGCAAACCACGCGGCTCCCTCGACCGGAGTTACGAGGGCGCGATAGTGCTTGTGGATCATGCCGGGGGAGTTTCCTGCCTCGGTCGCGACCAGGATGGGGTCCCCGGTGACCGCAACCCGGTAGGAACAGAATGAATGGCGGAGCCCATTCCGAACCCACTGGATTCCCGCCCTCTCAGCGGTAAGGCGCATGGCGTTCTGAAGAACCTGCCCCCCGGGAGAGGGTGGAACCACCGGACCGGATGCTTTGTCGGCGAATTCCAGCCAGGCCCGAAGGTTGGGCTGAATCGGAACTATCCTCCGGGATGCGGTCTTCGCCTTACCGGCGGACACTACGATGACGCCCTCCGCCAACTTCACCTCCGACCAATCCAAGCGAATGATTTCCTCGGATCGAAGTCCCGCAAAACCGCCAATGGCCAATGCCGGAACAATTTCAGGGCGAGCGGAATCCAACAGGCGCCGCATCTCATCCACGGTGAAGACCTCGGTCTCGACGGTTTCCGCTTTGGGTGCCGGGATTTCTGCGATCTCCTCTGCCAACGCTCGGGATACGTAGCCGGCGCGCCGAGCGAACTGGAACAGGCCGGAGACCAGTCGAAGGACGTTCCTCCGGCTCCGGTTAGTCTGATCCGCCAATTCTGAGGCCAGGTAGGTGCCGACGAGAGCCGGGGTCAGGGAAGCGATTGGACAGTTCCGGAAGGAATCCGAAACGCGCCCCAACCGGCAACGGATGTCCCTGAGATAGTGCCTGGACACCCCAGCCCGCTCGCGATCCGCGAGGAACTCGGCCACGACTTCTTCGACTGTTCGGCTTGGAGCATTGGCCGGATGGCGTGAGGCAAAGTAGGACACGGCATCCATCAACCCGCTTCCGGGCGGGAGCGCAGCCTTCGCCGCTAGCCATTCGTCGATGGCTGCCAGCAGGGAAACGCCTGTCGGTGCGACCTTTTTGCTCGCGGCGAGGAAGGTTTCCGCTTCTGACGCCGTCAGCCGGGCAGATTCCAGGCGACCCGCAGCGAGACCGGCGGCGACGCGCTGAGCCTCGGCTTTGGCCTCTCCTGCGTCCGCGAAACTCCGGCGAACTCGACGGCCCTCCGCATCGTAGAAGCTTAGGGTGAACCCGGTGTATGCCTTACCGGCCACGGATCGGCGGCGGGAGTAAACGGGAACGGATACCGACCCTACCGATACCACGAACGAAGCCATTGGCTTCCCCTTTTTGACCCCGGCTTGCCCGACTTTCATTCCAACATTTGTCGGCAATCTGTCGGCAAAAATCAAACACCATCAAAAACCCCAATAAAAATGGCGGAGAGGGAGGGATTCGAACCCTCGTTACGGCTTTTGACCGTAAACCGGTTTAGCAAACCAGCGCCTTCAGCCACTCGGCCACCTCTCCGCGCCGCGCGAAGAGAACACGCGTCGCGCACGGGGGTCAAGCGGGGTGTCGGGCGGGGTGTCAGTCGGTCCGCCGAACCCAGTCATCAGATGGATCGCCCCCCACGCGCCCGCGTCTTCGGCGTTCACCCCCCCAATGCTGCCTCCCCTGACAACCCCACTCCGCGGACTCATCCCCTTCCCGCGACCACCGAACTAGGACGCCCCCGCAACAAGGCGAACATGGGAGGCACGAATAGCACCGCCAGTACGGTGGACGCCAGCATCCCCGACGCCACGGTCAATCCGAGCGACTTGCGGGCGCTGGATCCCGCACCCTCCGCCACCAACAGGGGCAGCACACCGAGAATGCAGGTCAGGGAGGTCATGAGGATCGGACGAAACCGCAACCGAGCCGCCTCCACGATGGCGGATTCCAACGGTTTCCCCGCATCCAGAAGCGAGCGCGCCTGCCCGACGATCAGAATGGAGTTCTTCGCCGAGAGCGCGATCAGCAGGACCAATCCGATCTGGACATAGAGGTTGTTGGCCACGCCCGTCCCGAGAAGCGCAGTGACGGTCCCCACCAGGGCCAGGGGCACCGCGAGGATGACCGTGAGCGGCGTCCGCCAACTCTCGAATTGTCCGGCCAGCACGAGGAATACCAGCAGCAGTGACAGCCCAAAAACCCAAATCGAGGATCCTTCGGCAAGCTTCTCCTGATAGGACATCGCGGTCCATTCGCAGGTCATGCCGGGAGGCACGACACGGGCGGCGATGGCCTCCATCGCCGTCAAGGCCTCCCCGGAACTGTGCCCGTCCCGCGCCGCACCATTGATCGTGGCCGACGGGCGCAGGTTGTACAATGTGACCACCGCGGGACCCCGCGTCGGCCGAACCGTCGCAAGGGAACCCAGCGGCACCATCGCCCCGGACTGGCTTCGGACCGCGTACTCCGTCAGGTCCGATGGATCGCGCCGAAACCGGGAGTCCGCCTGCGCATACACCGTGTAGGTATGGCCAAAAAGCGTGAAAAAGTTTGCGAAGGAGGAACCCAGGTAGGTGGCCAGGGTCTCTTGTGCGTCCCCCACCGAAACCCCCAGCGACTCCGCGCGGGTGCGGTTGATGTCCACCGACAACTGGGGAACCAGCGCTCGGAGTGGGGTCAGGGCCATCCGAATGACCGGACTCCTGCGCGCCTCGTCCACGATCTGATCGGCCACCTGCTGAAGCCGAACAAAGTCCCCGCTGCCGTCCGTCAGTTCCAACTGCATCTGAAATCCCCCCGACAACCCCAACCCCTGAATGGGTGGAGGCACCAGGACCATCGTCCGGGCCTCGGGAAAGTTCTCGAGACGCCGGGTCAGGGCCTCGTACACCGACCTCAGATCCTCCCCCCTGCCCCGCTCCTTCCAATCGCGCAGCATGAGGTAGACAATGCCGGCATTCGCGAGGGACGCATTCGCATCGAGCGGCGACATTCCGCCAATCACGATGGTATGCGCGACCGCAGGCAACTCCCGGGAAAGCGTGACAATACGGTCCGTCGCGGCGGCCGTGCGTTCGAGGGACGCGCCGTCCGGCAACTGGACCGTGACCATGACGTAACCCTGATCCTCCGTCGGAATGAACCCCGTGGGAACCCGGCCCAACCCGGCCACCGCAATCCCGGCCACCCCGAGCCCCATCCCCACGGCGAGCCACCGATGTCGGACCAGGCGGGAAACCCACGCGGCATAGGTGTCCTCGAACCTCCCGAAGGCGGCATTAAACACCCTGAAGAAACGGCCCGGGCGCCGACGCGGATCCGGGGGACGCAACCACAGGGCGCACTGCGCCGGCTTCAGCGTGGCCGCGTTCAAGGCACTGATCAGCGCCGTTGCCGCCATGACCAGGGCAAATTGACGGTACATCTGGCCCGTGATGCCCGGGAGAAAGGCCGGAGGTAGAAACACCGACATGAGGACGAGGGTCACCCCAAGAATCGGTCCCAGCAGGGCCCGCATGGACGCCACGCTGGCATCCAAGGGGGAACGTCCGCGCTCCATCTCCTGCACGGTTCCCTCCACCACGACGATGGCGTCATCCACCACAACCCCCACCGCCAACACCAGGGCGAAAAGGGTCAGGAGATTGAGACTGAATCCGAGGAGCGCGAGGGCGGCGAAGGACCCCACCAGCGTCACGGGCACCGTCGTCGCCGGAACCAGGGTGGCCCGTCCATTCTGAAGAAAGAGAATGATGACCAGCAGCACCAGGACCCCGGCCTCGGCAATGGTGTGGTAGACCTCGTCCACGGAGGCCCGGACAAATCGGGTGGTATCAAACGGGACCGTCGCCCGCAGACCCGGGGGGAACTCCCGCCCCAGGGCGTCCATCGCCCGTCGAACCCGCTCCGCGGTGTCCAGTGCGTTGGCGTCCGGAAGCTGATAGATCGCGATCCCCCCAGCCACCCGTCCGTCCAGTTGGAAGAACTGGCTGTAGGTCTTCGCCCCCAATTCGATTCGGGCCACATCCCGAAGTCGCACCACTTCGCCCGCCGGATCGGACGAAAACCGGACCACAATGTCTCCAAACTCCTCCGCCGAGGCGCGGGTTGAATCCACCTCGAGGGTCTGGGAGAACGGAACTCCCGCCGGAGCCGGAGCCATGCCAATGCGTCCGGCCGGAACCCGGGCCGACTGCTGCTGAATGGCGGCCAAGACGTCCGCCGGCATCAGGGATCGCTGCCGGAGCAATTCCGGATCCAACCAGATGCGCATGCTGTAGTCCCCGATGCCAAATACGGAGACGTCCGAAACCCCGGGAACCCGTGCGAGGCGATCCCGAAGACGGAGGGTCGCGTAGTTCGCAAGAAACAATGCGTCGTGGTCCGCGTTGGTGGAGGTCAGGGTGATGATCTGCAGGATCGCGGTGGACTTCTTCTTGGTCACCACGCCCTGCTGCTGCACCGCCCCGGGCAACTGCGCGAGGGCGGCGGAGACCCGGTTCTGCACCAGCACCTGCGCAAGATCGAGGTCGGTGCCGACTCGAAACGTGACGGTGAGGGTGTATCGGCCATCCGAGGTCGAGGTGGACTGCAGGTACAGCATTCCCTCCACGCCATTGACCTGTTGCTCGATGGGCAGCGCCACCGTGTCCATCAGGGTGCGGGCATTGGCCCCGGGATACGTCGCGGTGACCTGGATGGTCGGCGGCGTGATGGGCGGATACTGCGCCACCGGAAGTCGAAACAGCGAAAGGCCGCCCAACAACAGCGTGACGAGGGCGATGACATTCGCCAGGACGGGACGCTCGATGAAGAACCGGGCCATCATGGGCGCGCGACGTCCGTCCTCCGGGCGACGTCCCGCCGGCGCTCCACCCAGGACTGCAGCACAACGAAGAACGACGGCACGAACAGGATGGCAAGCCCGGTGGAGGCGATCATCCCGCTGGCCACCGCAATGCCAAGGGACCGTCGGGCGCCGGCTCCGGCTCCGGTGGCCGTCACCAGCGGCATCACGCCCAGGATGAAGGTCAGGGAGGTCATCAGGATCGGACGAAAACGCGCGCGGGACGCCTCCACCGTGGCCTCGATCAAGTCCCTGCCCTGTTCCCTGCCCTCGCGGGCCATCTCCACGATGAGAATCGCATTCTTCGCCGCCAGCGCGATGAGCAACACCAGCCCAATCTGCACGTAGAGGTTGTTGGGCATTCCCAACGCCAGCAATGCCCCCACGGTTCCAAGCAACGCGAGCGGCACCGCCAGGATGACCGACACCGGGATCACCCAGCTTTCGTACTGTCCCGCGAGGGCGAAATACACCAGGAGCAGTGCGAGTCCGAACAACAGATACGCCGACCCGCCCACCAATCGCTCCTGATATGCGAGCCCGGTCCATTCAAAGCGCATGCCCGGCGGGAGCGTCTGGCGCGCGAGGGCCTCCAAGGCCTCCAAGGCCTGCCCGGAACTATATCCCTCGGCCGCCGCCCCGTTGATCGTGGCCGACGGGTAGAGGTTGTAGAGGGAGATGACATCCGGCCCCCAGGCCGACCGCACATCGGCGAGAGCCCCGATCGCCACCATGTCGCCGGACTGGCTGCGCACGTAAAGTCTCCGGATGTCCTCAGGGTCCACCCGTTGCCGCGGGTCCGCCTGCACATAGACCATGTAGTTGTGTCCAAACCGGGTGAACAGGTTGACGAAGGTGGAGCCGAGGTAGGTCTGCAGCGCGGCGTACACATCGCCCACATTGACGTTTCGCGTGGCCGCCCGGGTGCGATCCACGCGCAGGGAGAGCTGCGGGACCGAGGCCCGGTAGGCACTGAACACATCCCGGAGCGCGGGGGACTTCGCCGCCCGGAGAACAATGTCATCCGTGACACGCTGCAGCTCGGCGTAGTTCCCGGAGCCATCCACCAGCTCAATCTGCATCTGGAATCCGCTGGATGCCCCCAAACCCTGGATCGGCGGGGGAATCAGGACTCGGGTCGCCGCCTCGGGAACGGACTCCAGCACCTTCTGCAGGTTCGCCACGATCGCCGGCATGGACTCCAGGGGACCCCGCGCCTCCCAATCCTTGAGCATCAGGTAGACGATGCCCGCATTCGCCAGGGAGACATCGCCGTCCAGCGGTGAGGGCCCTCCCGTGCCGATCGCAATCGCCCGGTCCACCCCGGGAACCCCCCGGCCCACCCGCGACACGGCGTCCATCACCCGCTCCGTGCGCTCCAGCGAGGCACCGTCCGGAACCTGGACCGCCACCAGCAGATACCCCTGGTCCTCGGTCGGCAGAAATCCCGTTGGAATCCGCGTCAATCCCCACGCGCCGATTCCGACCAATCCGAGCGCCACCAGGACCAGAAGAGGACTCCGCCGCACCATGCGGGTCATCCCCGCGGCATAGGCCGACTCCAGGCGGCCGTACACCGCATTAAACGCGCGGAAGAAAAGGTTCCGGCGGCGGAGGGGATCCACCGGCTTGAGCCACAGGGCGCACTGCGTGGGTTTCAACGTGATGGCGTTGACGGCGCTGATGAGCGCGGTGGCCGCAATCACCAACGCGAACTGCCGGTACATTTGTCCCGTGATGCCCGGCATGAACGCCGGCGGGAGGAACACCGACATCAGGACGAGCGTGATGCCGATGATCGGACCCAAAAGTCCGCGCATCGCGACGATGCTGGCCTCCTTGGGAGACAACCCCCGCTCCACCTGCTGTTCGACTCCTTCGACCACCACGATCGCGTCGTCCACGACAATCCCAATGGCCAGAACCACCGCGAACAAGGTGAGCAGGTTGATGCCAAATCCCATCACCGCCATCGCCGCGAAGGACCCGATGATGGTCACCGGCACGGTCGTCGCCGGCACCAGCGTGGCCCGTGCGTTCTGGAGGAACACCACGATGACAAGGAGCACGAGGCATCCAGCCTCGAAGAGCGTCTGGTACACTTCATGAACCGACTGCCGGACGAAGATCGTCGTATCGAACGGAATATCGTAGGCCAGGCCCTCCGGGAATCCCGGCTTCAGCCGGCCCAGGAGTTCGCGGACGCCGGACGCCGTGGCGAGGGCGTTGGCGCCCGGGAGCTGGTAAATGGCGATCCCGCCCGCGGGGCGTCCATCCACCTTGAAGACCTGGCTGTAGCTTCGCGCCCCGAGCTCCACGCGTCCCACATCCCTGAGTCGGGTCAGGGTGCCGTCCGCATCGCTTCCCGCCTTCAGGATGATCTCGCCAAACTCCCGGGCGTCCGACAGCGCCGCCGGAACGTTCGCGGTGAGCTGGAAGGCCTGCCCGGTGGGGGTCGGAGGCATTCCCACCTGGCCCGCGGCGACATTCGCGTTCTGCGCCTGAATCGCATTGATGACGTCCTGGGGATTCAGCGAGCGCTGCCGGAGCAGCTCGGGATCGAGCCACACCCGCATGCTGTACTCCCCGATTCCAAACACGACTACATCCCCAACCCCGGGAAGCCGGGCCAGCGGATCCCGCAGTTGCAGCGTCCCGAAGTTCGCGAGATACAACGCATCATAACGGCTGTCCGGAGATGTCAGCGTGATGATCTGCAGGGGGGAAGTCTCCCGCTTCTTGGTGACCACGCCCTGCTGCTGTACCGCCGCTGGAAGCTGGGCGAGCGCGGCGGAAACCCGGTTCTGGACGAGCACCTGCGCAAAATCGAGGTCCGTCCCCACCTCAAAAGTCACGGTCAGGGTGTACCGGCCGTCCGAGGTGGAATTGGACTGGAGGTACAGCAGGTGCTCCACACCGTTGACCTGCTGCTCCAGCGGGAGGGCCACCGTCTCCACCAGTGTCTGGGCGCTGGCGCCGGGATAACTGGTCGTCACCTGGACCGTCGGCGGGGTGATCGGGGGATGTTCCGACACCGGCAGGACCCCCAGGGCGACGCCACCCAGCAGCATCGTGACCAGGGCGATCACGTTCGCCAGGACCGGGCGTTCGATGAAAAAACGGGCCAGCATGGAAGACGGGGCGCCGGTCAGTGCGGACCTTTCGATGCCGTCGGCGCCTCCCGGACGGTCACCACCTCTCCCGGACGCGCGTTCAGGAGTCCCTGGACGACGACCCGGTCCTCCTCCGACAGCCCGCTCTGAATCGCGCAGCCATCCCCGGTCAGGGGTCCGCGCACCACGGTTCGCCGCATCAACACCGAGTCCGGACCCACGACCAGCACGTAGTCGCCGAGCGGATCATTTCCGAGGGCCTCCTGGGGAATCACCGGCATGGGCTTTGGATCCCCCAGGGGAATCCGCACCCGGGCGAACAGGCCGGGAAAAAGCAGACGGTCCTCATTGGGGAACACGGCGCGAAGCCCCAGGGTGCCCGTCGAACTGCTGACGTCATTGTCGGTGAAGTCCAGCACCCCCCGGTGCGGATATCCGGTCTCGTTGTTCAAACCCACCAGGACCGTTGCCGTGCCCACGCCGGATTTCAGGTGCATTCCGAGATTCCGCAGTTTGTCCCGCAGGAACAGCGCATCGCGCTCGTTGACGCTGAAGTTCACGTAGATGGGCCTCAACTGTTCCAGCGTCGCCAGCTTCGTCGCCCCGCCGGCGCCCACCAGGTTTCCCGGATCCACGAGCCTGCGTCCGATCCGACCGGCGAAAGGGGCACGCACCTCGGTGTATCCGAGATTGATCTTCGCCAACTCGACCTGCGCCTTGGCCTGATCCCGCGAACTCAGCCACTTCTCCACGTTTGCCTTCGAGGTGGCGTTCTGTCGGATCAGATCGAGCTGCCGTCCATATTCCGACTGTGCCTGGTCCAACGCCGCCTGGTTCAAGGCCAGTTGCTGGCGGTAGGGCTCGGGCTCAATGACAAACAACACCTGGTTGGACTCCACCAGTCCCCCCTCCTGGAACCGCACCGCCTCGAGGTATCCCGACACCCGTGCCACGAGATCCACGCTGCGGGAGGCCGCCACGGTGCCCGTCAGGTCCAGATGCTCCGACACCGGCTCGAGGACCGGCCGGCGAACCCAGACCACCGGCGGCGACACCGGGGCCGTCGGCGCCTCGCGGTGGCAACCCGACAGGATCAGGACCGCCGCGGACAGGGCGACCCACAAGGGGATTCCCCGCCCCGTGCCCCCGGGTTCCCCGCTTTCCCCGCCCCTGGTTTCCGCCTTCGTTCCGCTGCTCATGGTGTGGATGGTTTTTCGGTGGTCGCGGGCAGATGATGCTGCGGCTCCAGAAGTCGGCCCCAGTCGGTGCGCCGGGCCATCTCCTCCTTGACCGCATCGGAAACGATG
>JAEUHD010000395.1 GCA_016793645.1 Verrucomicrobiales bacterium | reverse complement strand
GTGAACCGGAGAAACCGGGCTTCAATCGGTTCGAAGGTCTCCACATTCTGCCGGGCGTTGACCGCCGGGCGTCGGGTGCCTCCCGTCGACCCCGCAGGCGGGGCGCGAACGACAAACGGTTCCAGGGATCGTTCCAGGTCCCGGATCCGGGCATCGAGGGCCGCGACTTCATTCGTACGTTCCACCGGAATTGCCAGCGGCCGCTCACCATGGCGCACACCGGAGAACACGGCAGCGAGCGCATAATACTCGCGGTGCGACACGGGATCGAACTTGTGCGAATGACACCGGGCGCACCCCAGCGTGAGCCCGAGGAAGGCCGTGCCGGTGGTGCCCACCATGTCGTCCAATTCGTCGGCCCGCTGTTGCAGGGTCAGGGAGATGTCGGGACTCCCGACAATGTCCACGGGTCCGCCCACCAGGAATCCCGTCGCCACGTCCTCGCCCCACTGATCTCCGGCAATCTGTTCCCGGACAAACCGGTCAAAGGGTTTGTCCCCATTGAACGCGGCGATCACGTAGTCCCGAAACCGCCAGGCATTGGGACGCTCGCGGTTGGTCTCGAAGCCATTGCTCTCGGCAAACCGGATGACGTCCAGCCAGTGGCGTCCCCAACGCTCGCCATAGCGCGTGTCGTTCAACACTTCGTCCACGCGCCGTTCAAAGGCGTCCGGACGCGAATCGGCGAGAAACGCCGACACATCCTCCGGCGTCGGCGGCACCCCCAGCATGACGAGATACAATCGACGCAACAGCGTGGTGCGATCGGCTTCCGGGGAGGGGGCCAGTCCCTTCTCGGCCAACCGCGCCGCAATGAAGGCATCCACCGGATTCCCGCCGGATCCCCGGGCACGGGGAATGGCGGGACTGGCAATCGGCTGGAACGCCCAGTGATTCAGCGCGGGATCCGGAGACGTCCGGACTGTTTCAGGCCAGGACGCCCCCTGATCGATCCACGCCCGCAGCAATCCAATTTCCTTCGGTGTCAGGCGCTCCCCCTTTTGCGGCATCACCAGGTCGGGCACCTGCCCCGCCACGAGATGGATCAGCGGACTGCCCGCGCTGTCTCCGGGATGGATATCCGGCGCCCGGGTGTCGCCACCCGCTTTCGCCGCCCTCGGATCATCCAGGCGCAAACCACCCTTCGGGCGATCGGGTCCGTGACAGGAAACACACCGCGCTTCGAACAAGGGTCGGATTTCCCGATCAAAATCGACGGTGTGCGTGGCCGCCGGGGGAAGGTCGACCGGCCGGACGCCAGGATCCGCCGCACGAAGCCCCAACGCCGCCGCGAACAGCGCCGGAGCCAGTGCAATCCATGGATGACGGAAGGAGATCAAGGTGTGTCCCAATGGGAGCGGTTCCCGCGCCCCAAGGCAAGGGAGGGCACCACGAACTGCCATCGACGACTGCGGACCGGGACCTATTCGGATGGGAATACCCGACCCGACTTCCGTCCTCAGATTTTCGCCGTGTCGGGACGCGGGACATCCGGTTTGGGCAGCCAGCGGGGATGGTCCGCACCCTGATGATCCAACCCGTCGGTGAGTTTTCGGGGATGATTCCCGTCGGAATCCATCCTCCACAGCGAGGGCACCTCCCCCGTAGCCGCACGGCAGAACGCGATCGAGCCTCCCTCCGGGGATTCCGCCACCCGAAAATCCCAGACGCCCGGCCCAGGCTGTGTCAGTCGCTCGACCGAATCCCGAACCGGATCCCAACGGCAGATCTCCGTGCCGCCGCGGGCGAGTTCCGGCCGGTAATCGCGATTGAAATGGTCGGTGTCCGGACGGCCATCCTGGTATTCCCACGGAACCCGGGTATCCGGGAGGCGTCTCGAAAACAGGAGTTCCCCCCGGCGCGTCCAGGAGACCATGTTTGAGCCGCCCCCCCGAAGTCCGGGACGTCCATAGGTCGCCGCAAACCACAGCGATTGTCCGGAGGTCACCCAGCGCCGTCCGGATCCATCGGGCCGACTGAGACACACGTCCGACCAATCATGCCCGGGATCCTTCCGGAACCGACAACCCTGGAACGCCAGCCAGGAACCATCCGGGGACCAGCGGGGGCCGAAGAAAAGGAATTCCGGGTCCGCCGCGACCAGGGTTCGATTTCCCCCCTCCACATCGCAGGTCCAGATCTGGTATCCGGAAGGGCTCGCCAAATGAAATGCCACCCGCCGTCCGTCAGGGCTCAAGCTGGTGCCATAGGGCAATCCTTCCCCCGCCCGGGTGAACTCCCGCGCGTCGCTCCCGTCGAGACGCATGTTGTAGATCTGCCCCACCCGGTCGCGAACCACCTGCACCAGCATCCGATCCTCCCCGATCAACAGCTCCGGCGTATAGAACACCGACATGCGGTCGCGGGTCGCAATCTCGGTCAGTGTTCCTGCATCGAGGTCGTAGATCCAGAGGTGGGTGGGAGTCTGGGTGTAATACTGGTCGAAGGGACGCCCGGGCCCGTCCCGACGCGCCTCCATGCTCAGCATCAACACCCGCCGGCCATCCGGAAAAAAGGCCGACGGCTGCCAGGTGACCTGCCCCGGCCGATCGAACTCAAGGATCCGAAATCCGCTGCCATCCGCACGCACCATCGCGGTGTGTCCATGGGTGGTGAACAGAAGGCGGCCGAGCGCTGCCGTGGAACCCGAAGACGTCCCGCAACCGGCGATCGCTGCGGACATCCCGGGC
>JAEUHD010000352.1 GCA_016793645.1 Verrucomicrobiales bacterium | reverse complement strand
GGATCCGGCGAATCTGCGCCGGAGGCAGGTCCGATTCGCTTTCATGACATGGAAAACCTTCCTGCGGGAAGGGGCTTCGTCAATGTGCCGGTTGCGAAGTATCGGTCCGGGGCTAGCATCGGCGGCCATGGCGAAGGAACCGGAATTGAGCCTCAAGGTGGGGGATGCAGCCCCGGAGTTCGCCGTCACCGCCACCGACGGGAGTGTCGTCCGCCTGAAGGATTTTCGGGGAAAGTCGGTGGTCCTGTACTTCTACCCCAAGGACGACACGCCGGGTTGCACCCGCGAAGCCTGTGGATTCCGCGACATTTATCAGCAGATCCAAAAGAAGGGGGCGGTGGTCCTGGGAGTGAGTGTGGATCCGGTCAAATCCCACAAGAAGTTCACGGAGAAGTTCCAGCTTCCATTTCCTTTGCTCGCCGATGAGGACAAGGCACTGGTGACGGCTTATGGCGTCTGGGGGGAGAAGGTCTTCATGGGACGCAAATACCTCGGGGTGTATCGCGTGACCTTCCTGATTGGATCTGACGGACGCATTCGGCAGGTCTGGCCCAAAGTGAAGCCGGAGGAGCATCCGGCGGAAGTTCTGGCCGCCCTGGGATGAACCTCGTCCGGGCAACGTGCTTTGACACCGGGCGTTCCCCGTTCCTATTCTGATCCTTTCGTTCGAATCGAAAACAACAACATCAACAACTCCCATGCCTATTGCCGTTGGAACCAAAGCCCCGGACTTCACCCTCAAGCGCAAGACCGCCGCCGGGCTCGAAGATGTGAAGCTCTCCGACAATTTCGGTAAGAAGAACACGGTCCTGCTCTTCTTCCCCCTCGCCTACACCAGCGTCTGCACCCAGGAACTCTGCGACATCAGCGCGGGCCTCGGAGCCTATGGCGCCCTGAACGCCGACGTGATTGCCGTGAGCGTGGACAGTCCGTTCTCCCAGGAGGAGTGGGCCAAGGCGAACAAGATCACGATCCGGATCGCCAGCGACCTTAACAAGACGGTGACCCAGGCCTACGGCGTGGTCTTCCCGAATCTGGCCGGCATCGGCGACACGTCCGCACGGGCGGCCTTCGTCATCGACAAGTCGGGCGTGGTCCGTTACGCGGAGCAGACTCCGACCCCCAAGGACCTCCCGAACTTCGAGGCCGTGAAGGGGGCGCTTGCGGGCCTCGCCTGAATCCGGCGACTCAGATTGGACGCAAGGCGGCATGGGGAGTCCCCATGCCGCCTTTCTGCTGGGTGCGACGGGGTGTCGGATTACGGGGTGAGGACGGTTCCCTCCGGAAGGACCCGGATGCCCGGGTTCACGGGCGACCCGGCCACGGCGGTGTGGGTGGACGCACGAAGGGGGAGTTCGGCGAGATTCGTCCGGATCCGGTCCTCAAGTTCCCGGGTCGCCGGCAGGGACCGTATCCGTTCCGGAAGCGCCTGACAGGCGTCCAGGGCCTCCCTCCAGGAGCGCGTCGCCTCCTCGGGACGACCGGCCCGGGCCTGGAGTTCGGCCCTGCGGACAAGCCAGCGTTCGTGGCGGGAGGCCTTGCGGTTCATGGCGTCCACGCGCGCCAACGCCTCATCGGTCCGGCCCAGGAATTCCTCAAGGGAGATGGCTTCCAATTGCAGCGTGACCAGCATTCCCAAGTGCGCCATGCCTTCGTCGAGGCCCCGAAGTGCGTCGCGGGCCGGGTCCGTGCCCATCCGGCGCTGGACGCGGGCGCGGGCGAGATAGAGATCCGGCGAAGGGGGAACGGTCACCGCGATGGCGCGGGTGTAGTCATGGACGGCGGACGGCAGATCCCCCGTACGCTCCAGAATTTCGGCCCGCAACGTCAGGCCCGGTCCATGCCGGGGGTGCCGGTCCAGCCAACGGTTCAGGTCACGAAGCGCATCGGTGGTCTTGCCGAGGTCCAGGTACACCCGGCTGCGGGTCCATTCCAGCCCGTCCGGGGCCGGGGATGTCCGGGCGGCTTCGGCGAGATCGTCCCGGGCTGCCGTGGGGTTTCCGTCCAGTCGGTACAATTCCGCCCGATGAAGGAGGAGGGTTGCGTTGCCCGGATTCCGTGACAGTTCCCCGCCGATGGCCTCGATTTCGCCGTGCAGCGGGCCGTGCGCCTGCGCCGGTCCGGTCAGGAGGCAAAGCGCGGTGGCGAGGATTGCCCGGAGTCTGTGGGCGCGGTTCATCGCGGTGTGATGATCACGGTGTTCGAGTAGGTGGAATTCCCCTGGGCGTTGTAGGCGCGGACCCGGTAGCGAACAGGTACCCCCGAGAGGACGCCGTAGGAATTGGAGTAGGTGGTCGCGTTGGCCCCGGTGGTATTGATCTGTGTCCAGTCCACCCCATTGGAGGACCGCTCCACCTTGAAGCCGTCCTCATTGGATGCGGTGTCGGTCCAGTTGAGATCCACGGTCGCCACGCGGGTCGACGCCGCCGTCAGGTTGATGGGTGCGGAAGGGGGCGCCGTGGGGATGGTTGCCGAGACGACGCTGGAGTACGCGGAATAGCCGGAACCATTGTAGGCGCGAATCCGATAGAAGTAGGGAATTCCGGCGACGACCCCGGCCGAGTTGAAGTAGTTGGTGGTGTTTGCGCCGAGTGTCCGGATCAATGCCCAGTTGATCGCGTTGGTGGATCGTTCCACGAGGAATCCGGTTTCATTGGTCGCCGTATCGATCCAAGAAAGATAGATGCTGTTGGAGGCATAGGCCCGGGCCGCAAGGCTGGCGGGGGTGGAAGGAAGCGGCGCGGGGAGGGTGACGAAGACCGGCTCGGAGTTGGCGGAGTCTCCATCGACATTGTAGGCGAGAACCCGATACCCGTAGGTCGCCCCGGGGGACAGGCCCGTGACGTCCGAGTACCCCGTCGAATTGGGGCCCACGGTGGCGATCCCGGTCCAATCCGTGCCATTCGGCGACCGTTCCAGCCGGAAACCCGACTCATTGGTGGCGTTGTCCGTCCAGACCAGGGTGACTTGGTTCGCGGAGACCGAGGATATCTGGAGACCCGAGGGTGCCACCGGAGGAGGACGGGGGGTGACCGTCACCGAAACCGGGGTCGAAAGGGTTTGTGCCCCGGCGTTGTCGGTGGCGACCGCGGTCAGCAGGTGGGTTCCGACTCCGGTGGCGGTCCAGAGTACGGTGAACGGGCTGGTCGGATCGGTTTCGAGCAACGTCCCATCCACCTGAAAGTCCACGGAGACCACGGAGCCGTCACTGTCGAGCGTCGCGGCGCTGAGGGACAGGGCCGTGCCCTCGATGACGCTGGCATCATTCTGCGGGGCGCTCAGGACCACCGAGGGGGACAGGTTGGCCGGCGGCCCCTTGATCAGGGTGAACGAGTCGTTGGTGGTGCCGGTGCTGGTCAGGAACTGGGCATCGAGGCGCGGACCATTCACCTCCAGAATGAAGGAGCCGAATTGATTGAGCGAAATGAACATGGCCGGATGATTGAGCGTTCCCCCGGCGATCTGTCCGGCGCTCCCGGTGACCACATAAACCGCTCCCTGATGGGAGGCCGGCCCACCCCCGTCCTTGGAGTAGGCACCCGACTCCGCCTCGCGCCCGCTGCCCGGGTCGAGCACCATGGCGGAGGTGAGGGTTGTGGAGACGCCGTAGTGCTGGTCGAGGAGGAGGGAGCGCTCATAGCTGTGGCTGTGACCGCTCAGGACGAGGTCCACGCCATTCGCCTCAAGGATGGGGAGCGCATTGGCCCGCATCTCCGCCATTCGTCCGCCGTCGGCGAGCGGGTTGTCCGAGTCGTGGGAACCCTTTGAATAGGGGGGATGGTGGAAGAGTGCGATCAGCCAGTCCGCCGAGTTCTGTTCCAGATCCTGGCGCAGCCAGGTCAACATGGGGCTCGTCGTCGTGCGGTCGGACGTCATCGAGTCGAGGCACACGAAATGGATGTTGCCGTAATCGAAGGAGTAGTACCTCGGAGTTCCCGACGGCACCCCGCCGCCCTCGCCCGCCATGGGAGGGTTGAAAATCTGGAAATAGGGTGTGGTGCTGGGAACGGGGTCCGCCAGTTGGGCGGTGTCGTGGTTTCCGATGACGGAAAAGCTCGCAGTGGAGCGGAAGATGGACCCGTAGACGTCGAACAGCTTTGCCTGGTATTCGGCGTCCGTCCCGTTGTTGTAGGCGTTGTCCCCGAGGAGAAGGATCAGATCCGTATACCGGTTGGCGGATTGCTGGTAAAAGGCGTTGCGGACGGACAATTGCCCGGAGCTTCCCGTTCCCGCGTCCCCGAGGACCCAGAAGCGCAGGGGTTGCACCGTGCCGGCGGGTGGAGCCGTGTAGAACAGGAAGTCCGTGCCGGAGGCGAGCGTCCCCACGGAGTCTCCCACGGCATAGTAGTAGAGGGTGTTGGGGGTGAGTCCGGTCAGGGTGACCGAGTGTTCCGTGGTGGAATCCGGGAGGGCCACGGAGGTTCCCAGGGACGTGTTCGTCCCGAATTGAACCCGGGTGTCGGTTGGCAGACTGGTCCGCCACCGGAGGGTCATGGATTCCGGCGTGGATTTCTGGAGGTAGGGACCCCGTGTCACCGAGGGCCGGGCCGGGACGAGACCGACGAGCTCCAGGTCAAAGCTGATGTCGGAACTGGCGCCGCTGTTCTGGTGGATTTCCACCGCGAGGAGATTGTCTCCCGCGATGAGCCCTCCGGCTCCGATACTGGCGGAGAGAAACGCCGTTGACTCCTCAAGGCCGCTGATGCCCGAGGAGGCGAGGGTCGTGCTGGTCACCGAACCGGCGGGCATGTTGTTCCGGTAGATTTCCGCCCCGTTCAGATACACGACCACGCCGTCGTCCCGGAGAACCCGAAGTGCCAGTCCGGAGAACGACGATGGCGTCGCCACCGGGAACGACTTCCGAAAGTAGGTGGTGATGTATTTCGCCGAGGCGTTGGTTCCGAAGCCCAGGACGGTGGCCTCGTCGCCATCTCCGTAACCCAGTTGAGCGGGACCCCACTTCCAGGCGGAGTCGTTGAATCCCGCAGCCGTCCACGCCGCGCCCGGGTTCGCCCCGGTGTCGAGGTATTTCCAAACGGATCCCGTGGGAATCAGGGTTTGGTCGGCCCACGCTCGAAATCCCCCCAGCCACAACAGGGTCAGGAGAATCCCCGGGAAGGACACTCTGCGGGGCGACTGCGGTGTCGATGAATTTGTGCAGTTCATGGGTTGAGGGGGGTGAAGCGGACTTCAATCGGTCGGTGGGGTTCAGGACCGCTGCCGTGGGCGTCGGGAATGCAAGTCTTGCTGTGATATTGAGTAAGCGTTAACGCAGCCTCAATCCGAAATCTTACTTATTTTTGCGCAATTCTTTCCAAGGATTGTCCTTCTCGGGTGATCTGCGGAAATCCGGGGTCGCTCCTCCGGGTCCGTGATGTCATCGAGGCCCTGGCGTCCCGACGCGGAAGGCCTAGCCCGGGTCGTTCACACTCTTTCTACTGCGGCTGGCTGCACGCCCGTCTGGCGGCGTTGGCCTCGCGTTCCTCACCGGACAGTATGTCCCCATACAGCCCGGTTCGGAATCGCTTCGGCCGCCTTGCCAGACGGGCATTCGCTGCGCCTCGTGACAAAAGCTTGTGAAATATCCGGGCGAGGGGGCTGCGGCTCGGGGTGGAGCCCGGGTCGCACGATGGGCGCCGGCAGGCGTTGCCACGGGAGGGATTCCCCGGTAAGTACCCGGAGGTGAGGATCGGGGATCCATGGCCACCCTTCGCCCGGCGTTTCATTTCAGGAACCCGGCGCTTGGCCACGAGTCCGGGTCTTCGAGGCTCCGGGTGTGGGTTCACACTCATCGAGCTTCTCGTGGTGGTGGCGATCATCGCCATCCTGGCGGGCATGCTGTTGCCGGCGCTCGGGAAGTCCAAATCCAAGGCCCAGGGCATCCAGTGTCTGAGCAACCAGCGTCAATTGACGCTGGCGTGGACGCTGTACGCCGGGGATCACCGGGATGAACTCGTCTGGAACGATCTCACCCCCACCGGATCGGGCTGGGTGCGGGGGATTCTGGACTACAGCGGAAGCAATCCGCACAACACCAACCTGGCCAACCTGCTCGATCCCAATTACGCCAAACTCGCCCCGTACACGCAGTCGGTGGGTATTTACAAGTGCCCGGGTGACCGGAGCTATGTCGTCGCCGGCGGTCGGCGGTTTCCGAGGGTGCGCAGTCTGTCCCTCAGCCAGGCGATGAATTCGCGGAATGACTGGCTCAGCTACCTCACCCAAAAGCCGTACATCGTCTTCCGCAAACTGACGGATCTTTCCCGCATGGGCGCCTCCCAGGCGTTCGTGTTCATCGACGAACATCCCGACAGCCTGAATTTTGGGGACTTCGCGGTGGCCATGAACGACGGGGTGTCCCCGAATTCGATCCACATCATCGATTACCCCGCCAGCAACCACAACCGGTCCGGTGGGATGAGCTTTGGGGACGGGCACGCGGAGGTGCACAGGTGGGTGGATGACCGGACGGTGAAGCCGGTGCTGATGAAGCCGATGACGCTCGTGGTTCCCTCCAAGGGGAATCGCGACATGGTGTTCCTTTCGGAGCATACCTCGGTGCGCGCGGAGCCCTGATCTTTCGGGCGTGCGGTCCCGGGGCCGTTCGTGATACGACCCCGTAATGGCATTCTGGCTGGCGGGCGGCGCGGCGGTCGTCCTTTCCCTGACGATCCTTCGGGCGGAGTCCCTGCGTCCGGTCCCCGGTCCCTTCACCACCCGATCCGAGGTTCTCGCCCCGCACGGACTGATCTGCACCAGCCACCCGCTCGCCACCCAGGCGGGGCTGGATGTCCTCAAGGCGGGCGGATCCGCCGTGGATGCCGCCATCGCTGCGAATGCATGTCTGGGCCTGATGGAGCCGGTGAGTTGCGGGATCGGGGGGGATTTGTTTGTGCTCGTCTGGGATCCCGCGACGCGGAAACTCCATGGACTGAACGCCAGCGGACGCTCGCCTCAACGCCTGACGCTGGAGGAACTTCACCGAAGGGGACTGACCTTCATGCCCTCCTTTGGGCCATTGCCGGTCACTGTTCCGGGATGCGTGGACGGTTGGTTCACGCTCCACTCGAAGTTCGGACGCCGACCGATGGCGTCCAACCTGGCACCCGCCATCGCGTACGCGCGGGACGGGTTTCCGGTTTCGGAGATCATTGCGGATGCCTGGGACCGGAACCTGCGGCTGATCGGGGAATACCCAAACGTTCTGGAGGTCTATGGGATCGGAGGTCGCGCCCCGGGATTCGGGGAGCGATTCCGCAATCCATCGTTGGCGGCGACCTACGAGCGGATTGCCGCCGGGGGGCGGGATGCCTTCTATCGCGGTCCGGTGGCGGCCACCATCGCGTCCTTTGTGCGTTCGCAGGGCGGCTTTCTGGACGAGGACGATCTGGCGTCCCACGCGTCATCGTGGGTGGAGCCGATCACCACGCGGTATCGCGGAGTCGACGTCTGGGAGTTGCCACCGAACGGACAGGGCCTGGCGGTGCTGGAAATGCTGAATCTCCTCGCCGGCTTTGATGTGAAGGGCGCCGGCTTTGGAAGTGCCGACGCCATGCACTGGTTCATCGAATCCAAGAAGCTCGCCTACGGGGATCGCGCACGCCTGTACGCGGATCCGGACTTCTTTCGCACGCCGGTGGCCGAGTTGGCCTCGACCGGCTATGCGGACCGGCAGCGACAGCGGATGGATCCGCTCCGGGCGGCCGTTTCGGACGAGCCCGGGATCCCGGCCCTCAAGACCAGCGACACCATCTACCTCTGTGCGGCCGACAGCCGTGGAATGATGGTGTCGTGGATCCAGAGCAACTACCGGGGCATGGGCAGCGGGATGGTTCCGCCGGGGCTGGGGTTCGCGCTTCAGGACCGCGGGGAGGCCTTTGACCTGACGCCTGGACGTCCGAACTCGTATGCACCGCGCAAGCGGCCGTTCCACACCATCATTCCCGGATTCGTCACGCGGGAGGGGGAGCCCCTCATGGCATTTGGATTGATGGGGGGCGACATGCAGCCGCAGGGACACGTCCAGGTGCTTGTCAATCTGCTCGACCACGGAATGTCCCTCCAGGGGGCGGGGGACGCGCCCCGGATTTATCACACCGGTTCCAGCGACCCCGACGGGCACGGGATGAACGGCGGAGGGACGGTATACGTGGAACCCGGTTATCCCCGGGAGAGCCTGGAGGAGCTCGAACGGCGCGGCCATCGGGTCGTGGTTCGTCGAGGGGAGATGTACGGCGGTTTCCAGGCCGTGCGCTGGGATTCCACCCACCGTGTGTGGATCGGTGCCAGCGAATCCCGGAAGGACGGACAGGCGGCCGGCTATTGACGGATGGGGTGCGGTCCCGGGAGGACGGCACGTCTGTGCATGGACATCCGGCTGGTGTTTCGTAATCTCGCGGCATGCTTGGGTTCACGGATCGCCAGTGGTTCGCCCTCGCCGTGATTTGTTACGGCGTCGGGGCGGCCTACTCGGTGCTCCTGTGGCGTCGCGGTTTCCGGCGGGACGACTGGACGCTGTATTCCCTCCTGGCCACCGGGGCCATCCTGCACACCGTCGCCATGCTTCAGCGCGGATTCTCGATCGACCGGTGTCCGATCAACAATCTGTTTGAAGCCACCATGTTCATCGCGTGGACCATTGTTGCCGCATTCCTGCTGCTGGGGATGTGGCGGCGGCTGCGGTTTCTGGGCGTGATGGTTTCCCCGCTGCTGTTTGCCCTGGGGGTTTTCGGATTGTTTCCGCTCCTGGACGAACGGGGGCCTCGTCCCGCCTTTGTCCATGGGTGGGAGAGTCTCCATGCCGCCCTGGTGCTGCTGGCCTACGGGGCCTTTGGACTGAGCGCTGTGGCGGCCCTCATGTATCTTTCCCAGGAGCACAACCTGAAGTTTGACAAGACCCGCGCCGTGCTGGCCCTGCTGCCCCCGATCCAGCGCCTGGAGCGGGTCACCTCCGGGCTGGTCATCGCTGGATTCGCCCTGCTCACGCTGGGTCTGGCGGTGGGGACCTGGTGGCTGCACCAGGAGCGCGGGACGTTCCTGGTCTCGGATCCCAAACTGATCTGGTCCGTGGCGGTCTGGATCGCCTACGGCGCTTTGCTGGGGCTGCATGATCGTCTTCGGACCGTGGGGCGCCGGTTCGCCTGGAGCGTCATCGGCGTCTTTGTCTTTGTGCTGCTCACGTTCTGGGGGACCAACCTCCCCTCCGCCATCCACAATCCGTGAACGGCGTGAACCTCATCGTCCTTGGGGTGAGCCACCACTCCGCCCCGGTCGAACTTCGGGAACGGTTTGCCTGTTCCGAATCGGAGACACCGGCGCTGTTGGGCCGTGTCCGGACCGCCGGGCTCGGGGAGGAGGCGGTGCTGGTCTCCACCTGCAACCGGGTGGAACTCTACGTCGCCACCGGGCGTCCGGCCGTCGAGGTTGCCCCCGTCCTCCGGGATTTTTTCCTTCGGGACCGCGGGGTTCTCGAACCGTGCGGGCGGCAGTTGTATGGGCTCGGGGGGATTGCGGCCGCGGAACACCTGTTCCGGGTGGCGAGCGGACTCGATTCCCTGGTCCTGGGGGAGACCGAGATCCTGGGGCAGTTGAAGCAGGCGTATGCCGTCGCATTGCGGTCGGGGGCCACCGGACGCATTCTCAACAAGGTGTTCCAGACCGCGTTTGCGGCGGCGAAGAAGGTTCGCAGTGAGACCCAGATCCAGCGGGGGAACACGAGCGTGGCCTCGGTGGCGGTGGATCTCGCGGAAAAGATTTTCGACCGCCTGTCCGACCGGCAGGTCATGGTCATCGGAGCCGGGGACACTTCCGAGAAGACGGCTCGGGCTCTGCTTTCCCGGGGCGCCCACTCGGTGATTGTCAGCAACCGGTCCTGGGACCGCGCCGCGGCACTCGCCGAGGAGTTGGGCGGCCGCGCGATTCATTTCGACGAATGGGAGCAGGAGTTTGGGCGGCTCGACATCATCATCAGCAGCACCAGCGCCCCCCATTTCATTCTGGATTTTTCCCGGCTCCAGCGGCTGCTGGCGCGCCGCCCGTCCCGTCCGCTGCTGCTGGTGGATCTTGCCGTGCCGCGGGACATCGACCCCGAGGTGAAGCGCCTCGACGGCGTGTTCCTCGCCAATGTGGACGACCTCCAGGCCATCGCTGACGAACACGTTCGCAATCGGAAGGAGGAGATGGCGAGGTGCGAGCAGATCATCCGGGACCGCGTCCAGGCGCTGGTTCAGGGCCTCGGCCCGGCGGCCATCGCCCCCAGCCGCTGGGTGTTTGAGTGAGTCGGAAACCTTTCCCCGAATGGCCTCCCCTGATTTCGAATCCAGTTCCCAACCCGTGGTTCTCGCCACCCGGGGTTCCGCCCTCGCCCTGGCACAGGCCGAAGGAATCCGCGCCCACTTCGAGGCGTTGTTTCCCCACCGCCGGTTCGAGATCCGGGTCATCCGGACCACCGGGGATCAACTTCAGTCCGCCCAGCCTGCGGATGCCGGAGTATCCCTTCCGCGCGGCCTGTTCACCAAGGAATTGGAGGTGGCGCTTCTGGAGCGGACCGCGGACATCGCCGTTCATAGTCTGAAGGATCTGCCGACGGAACTCCCGGAGGGCCTTGTCCTGGCGGCAACGCCGCCCCGCGCGGATCCGCGCGAGGTCCTTCTGTACCGCGACGCGGAGTATTCCGAGTTTCTGGAGTCCGTCCGTCCACCCGCCGACTGGAGTCCGGGCCGCCGGCAGCCGTATTTCGGACGTCCTCGTGCCGGGATTTCGGGGCTTCCCAAGGGGGCGGTGGTCGCGACCAGCAGTCCACGGCGCGCCGCCCAGGTCCGGTCGATGCGTCCGGATGTCGAGGTGGTTCCGATCCGGGGAAATGTGGGGACCCGGCTGGCAAAGGTGCGCAATCAGTGGGACCTGGACGCCACGTTGCTCGCGGCCGCGGGACTGCTCCGGCTTCATCTGGATCTCGGACCCCGCGGAGTGCTGCGCCTGGATCCCCGCCTGCCCGCGGCACGACGCGCGGAACTTCCGGAGCCTCCGTCCGGGCTGCTGGGCTATATTCTGGAGCCGGAGGAAATGCTCCCGGCGGTGGGACAGGGAGCCATCGCGCTGGAGACCCGGAGTGGTGATCCTGGAATTGCCGAGCTCTGCTCGGCTTTGAATCACCTCAACACCTTCCAGGCGGTGACGGCCGAGCGCGCGTTTCTTGCGGCCATGGGCGGCGGATGCCAGGCCCCGGTGGCGGCATTGGCCAGGGTCCTCGGGCATCAGCTTGAGCTGCGCGCGGCTTCGTACCATCAGGATCCCGTGCGCCAGGTGGTGGTCCGGCGTCCGGTGCGCGAGGCGGTTCAACTGGGTGAGTCCGTGGCCGCCCAGCTTCGTTGAGAAGGGCCGCTCCCGGGACCCCCGGGAAAAGAAAAACGCAGCCGGCCCCAAGGGAGCCGGCTGCGTTGCGGTGAGGTTCGGTCCCGATCAGGGCAGGACCAGGCGGTAATACAGGGTGCCGTCCGCGGACGCCGAGTAGTGCTTCACCCCATCGGTCTCGGTGATCCCGGCGGTGATGTCCGACCACAAGGGCGAGGCCAGGCTCGGACTCGACTGCAGCGTGGACGGGACTGCCGGCCACGACAGTTGGGCGGTGGAGCCATCCAGTTGAATGGACAGGCGCGCGTCCGGGATCCGGACGAGGAAGTTGTCAAAGGTGGCATCGCCACCCACGGCGCAGTCCCCATTGCTGGCAACGATGAGGCCGACGAGTCCCGAGGTGTAGGTGTTGTCGGGATCCGTGCCGGGCACCACGATCAACGGGGTGTCGAGGTTCGCGAGGTCATAGACGCGCAACTCGAAATTATTGCCGCTGCCCCGGAACACGAAGCGATAGCTCTTGCCCTTCTCGAGGTGAAGCGCGCTGGGTCCCGTTTCGATCTGCTTCACCGCCGCCTCTTCCACGAGGATGGAGATGTCGAGATCGCCGTTGTTCTCGCCGGGGAGAGCGCCGCCACCGGGTTCCCAGGAGGCCAGGTATCCACCGGTGGTGCCGAGACCCGGAGTCACAATGCGGGCGCCGATGCCGAACGCCTGCCGGACCGTGTCATCGAAGTCCACGATGTCCACGGAGACCTCAAAGTCCGAGTAGGGGCGGTCCTTGAGGAAGCTGCCCGCGCGGGCCGGTCCGGCCTGGCAGTTGGGATCCTGCTGCGCCGGGGCGATGATCTGGTAGTGGCCATTGGGGAAGAGGAACTGGGCCGGGGGGGCCGTCAGTCCGCCTATCGGGTCGTAATGCTGCCACGCGGGATCCGCGGTGTCGGTTCCATCATTGAAGTCGTCGAAGACCGTCGTGTTTTCGGCCTTGGCGGCCGGCACCAGCAGCAGGTAGTCGAGCGAGACCGTCCGCTCATCCTTGCCGGCAGCGCCCGCCAGGGTCAGCCGCAGCGTGGTCTCCCCGGAGAGGCTGAGGACCGCCGGCTTTCCATCGGCCATGAGCGGCTCGTAGGCGTAGTTCAGCCGCATGATGTGATTGGAGACGGCAAAGGTGCCGAGGCGCTTGGTGGTCTGGTTTTGCACCTTGGGGTCGCTCGTCACCTGGTCGAGGTTGACTTCCGTGGACCCGAAGCTGCCGCAGCGCAGGTACACATTGTAGTCTCCAGCGGCGAATTCCCGGGTGTAGTTCATCCAGTCCCCGGGTGAGGTGGCCCGGACCTGGTATTCCCAGACCTTGGCGGCACGATACTGCGAACGCTGGGTGTCATGAATGCGGTAGGGATCGGTCGCCGTGGTGATGGCATCGGCGATGTCGCCCGCCTCGTCCCGGCCCGACGTGATGGTTGAACCCTGGGTGATCTGGACCCGGTCCTCCGGACGGTACTCGGCCAGTTGCGAGTGATAACTGCCACCGGGCTTCGAGTAGTCCACTTCGGGGGTGCCCATGGTGTTGAAGTAGCCGTTGCCCGGGCTGCCGACCGCCGCGCCGTTCTCGTCGATTCCGGAAATCGCGATCACCCCCGATTGAAAGAGGCCATCGGAATAGTTGTAATCCTCAGCTTCAATGGTGCGGACGGGCAATGCGCCGACGTAGGCGTCGGTGAAGGTGTCGAACCAGAAGGTGTGGGTGGAGTGGAAGGCACCGGTGGTGTCCTGAAGTTCGACCCGCGCCGCATACACCGTGTTGGCGGCCAGCGTCCCGGCTGCGGTCGCGAAGGAGGCGGAGGTGCCGTTGGGGGGCAGCGGTGTCAGCGCGGTCGAGACGTCCCTGCCATTCAGGAACAGCTTGGTGGCGGCGGCATCAATCTGGGTGCTGCCAAAGGTCTGAGCCTGGAATCGGATGCCGTCGGCGGCCGGATGAAAGTTCGCGAACCGCTTGGCGGGGGTGCGGCTGACCACGGTGGGGGTGCCGGCCACCGGCGGCGGCAGGACCGGCGCGAGGGCCGTGTTCGGGTCCGACGCGGCGGCGAAGTAATTGTCGATCGTCACGTCCGTAACCCCGGTGGTGTCCGCACGGCTGAAGGACAGGAATCCGCACTGGCCCTGGTTGTAGGTCGAGTCCTCCACGTGGATCGTGACCAGTGGCGTCGTCAAATCCTGGTGATCATAGATTCGTCCGGTGTAGGCGGTGCCGACACCCTGAAAGACGAGGCGGTAGGAGTGGCCGGGTTCGAGCGTGATGTCCGCGGCCGCCTTGGTATCGGCGTTAAAGCCGGGGGAGATGGTGTTGATCTGGAACTGTCCCCCTTTTCGATCATTGGCACCCTCTCCGTCCTGGGCCACGTCGTAATTCAGGATGATTCCCGTGCCCTCGGAGAGTCCATCGTCGCCGCCGGGAGTCCATTGGGCCAGGAGGACCACGGCCTGGTCGTTGACCTGCCAGTTGACGAGGTCGAGGGCGACGTAAAAGTCGGTGTAGATGGTGGACTGGGTAATGGCTGCCGCCGCTGGCGCCGCCCCCGGAACCGGAGCTGCCTGGATACGCAGTGCCTTGCCACCGGCCGAGTCCACAAAGTCGTATTTCTGGGGGAAGAACTGGTACTTCGTCCAGGCGGCGCCGAGGGTTCCGGAATCGAAGTTGTCGGATTGCGCCAGGGCTCCGCCGGTGCCGGCCATCAGGGCCAGCGCCATGCCAAGGGCGCCCAACGTGTGGGATTTGGTTCCAGGAAGCAGTCGTGCGGCCCGGAGGGGGGTGGGGATTGAGGTTCTGTTTTTCTTCATGGGGATCGGCGGCGATTCGCCGCGGTTGGAATCAGAATCTTCGGAGGAAACCGTTTCGGATGAATGCCCGGAAGTCGGGCGAAAGGGTCATGTTGAGGACGTTGGCAACGCTACCGATCCGGTGCCGGGGAGTCCAGTCGGATTCCGGGACCCGGGTCTGCGCGGACGCTTCGGGAGCCGGCGGTTCGGAGCGTTCGTAGTGCAGGCTTTAGCCTGTTCTTCTGGGCCGCGAAGGTTGCCGTTCGGCGGGGGAGCAGCCTGAAGGCCGGACTACGAACGAGCGGTTCGGAGCGTTCGTAGTGCAGGATTTAGCCTGTTCTTCGGGGCCGCGAGGGCGGCAGTTGGGCGGGGGAGCAGCCTGAAGGCCGGACTACGAACGAGCGGTTCGGAGCGTTCGTAGTGCAGGCTTCAGCCTGTCCTTCGGGGGCGCGAGGGCGGCAGTTCGGCGGGGGAGCAGCCTGAAGGCCGGACTACGAACGAGGAGGGGCCGTGTTGGGGGTGCGCCCCTGGTGCATTTCTGTCTTTCGACAGGACCACTCCTCCGCCTAGGTTGCCCCATGTTCAACGCACCCGAGGTGCAGTCCCCCGGAGTCCGCCGGCCACTTCCCGCCGGGCCTCCGGACGTCCTGTCCCGGGAAATCCTCGAACTCAAGCGCCGCCACAACGCGGTCATCCTGGCGCACAATTACCAGATTGCGGAGATTCAAGATGTGGCGGACTACGTAGGGGATTCCCTCGGCCTCGCTCAGCATGCCGCAAAGACGGCGGCGGATGTCATCGTGTTCTGCGGCGTGCACTTCATGGCCGAGACGGCCAAGATCCTGAATCCGGACAAGATCGTGGTGTTGCCGGACAAGGATGCCGGCTGCTCGCTCGAGGAAAGCTGCCCTGCGGACAAACTCGCCGCCCTGCAGGCCACGAACCCGAAGTTCTACACCATCGCCTACATCAACTGCTCCGCGGCAGTGAAGGCCCTCAGCGACTGCATCTGCACCAGCGGCAACGCCCGGAAGATCGTCGAGCACGCGCCGAAGGACCGGGACCTCCTGTTTGTGCCCGATGAGAACCTCGGCGGCTGGGTGATGGAACAGACCGGACGCCCGATGACCCTTTGGAAGGGCAACTGCTACGTGCACATCGAATGGACGCACGCCGCGATCTCCCGCATCCGCAGGGAGCATCCGGACGCACCGATTGTTGCCCACCCGGAGTGCACCCGTGCGGTCCGGATGCTGGCCGACGAGGTGTGTTCCACGGAGAAGATGGTGACCTACTGCCGGCAGTCGCCCTCGAAGAGCATCATTATCGCGACCGAGGCAGGCATGCTGCACCGGTTGCGGAGGGAGTGTCCGGACAAGGTGTTCATTCCCGCCCCCACCGAGCGCTGCGCGTGCAACGAGTGCCGGTTCATGAAGATGAACACCCTGGAGAAGCTGCACGATTGCATGACCCGCTTGGAACCGCGGGTGGAACTTCCCGACGACATCGCGCGGCGGGCGCGCCGCTCCGTCGAGCGCATGCTCGAGATCTCGGCACTTCCGTGAAGCGTCCGCACGGCCGATGAACACGCGGGTCAAGATCTGCGGGTTGACGAGTCCCGAGGATGCCCGGAGGGCGCTCGATGCCGGAGCGGACGCCCTGGGGTTCGTGTTCGTTCCCGGGACGCCGCGATTTTTGGATGTGGAAAAGGCTTCGGACTGGATTCGATCCCTCCCGCCCCTGGTGAGCCGCGTCGCGTTGTTTGTCGATGCGCCCGCGGACGGGGTGTCCCGGATCCTCGAACGGACCGGAATTGAGGCCGTGCAATTTCACGGTGATGAGTCCCCGGAGTACTGCCGTTCCTTCCGTGGGTCCGTCCGCGTGATCAAGGCCTTCCGGGTGCGTGGTCCGGAAACGCTGGACGGCCTGTCGCGCTACCGGGAGTCGGTGGATGCTTTCCTCCTCGACGCCTGGTCGCCGGGAGCGCACGGGGGAACGGGAGCGCGGTTTGATTGGGACCTGGCCGTGGCGGCCCGGGAACGAGTCGCGCCCCTGGTGCTGGCGGGAGGACTCAAGCCCGACAATGTCGCCGAGGCGGTCCGGCGGGTGCGACCCTACGCGGTCGATGTTTCCAGCGGAGTTGAATCGTCCCCGGGACGGAAGGATCCGGAAAAAGTGGCGTCCTTCATCCGGGCGGCAAAGTCCGCCTAGCCCGGAAATTTCACACTCTTTCTGCTGCGGCTGGCTGCAAGCCCGTCTGGCGGCGTTGGCCTCGCGTTCCTCACCGGACAGTATGTCCCCATACAGCCCGGCTCGGAATCGCTTCGGCCGCCTTGCCAGACAGGCTTTCGCTGCGCCTCGGGACGAAAGTGCGTGAAACATCCGGGCTAGGGCGTCGCGGACGACGCCTGGGCGGTCTTCGAGCCGGGAGGCGGCGGCGTGGGAATGTCCGCCGGCAATTGCGCCACCAGTTCCTCCCGAATTCCCACCTCCTCAATCAGGATCCGGTTGCGTTCCGCGAGGTCCACGGGTTCCCGATGCACGGAGCCGTCCGGGTTCAGCGTGACCGCGTGGCCGAAGGCGACGCCCGACACGCTGTCTCCCCGGTTGCGCCGGGCGGAGACTTCGTAGTTGAACGGACTCCAGCCCCGGGTTTGTTCGTAGCGTTGTCGATAGTCCTCCGGTGTGGCGTCGAAGTGTTCCAGTCGGCATTCGAAGCCGTCCACCTTGTGGAGCGGACGCCACCACACATGCCACCGGCCGTCCCGCCGATCGCAGCGCACCCCCCAGGCGGGATGTCCGACTCCCGTCACTGACGCGTCCTCCAGCAACAGCGGTTCCCCATGAAGCATGGAACCGTCCACGAGGAATCGCTGCGAATCCAGGGTGACCAGGACGGTTCCGTGGTTGGGAGGCAGGTCGGGGACGACGAGCATGGTGCCCAATCCCAGCCGGGCGTCGAATCCCAGCGTGGTGAGGAGGCTGTGCAACGCCGCGGCATTGGACCAGCAGGTGCCGCCGGTGCCGTACTGGATCCAGGACTGGAGGAAGTCCTCCGGAGTCGCCCCGGGAAGCGGACCTTCCAAACCGCCGCGCAGGTGGAGGAGTTTACGGAGGTTGTCGAAGGGGATGTTCCGGCACCAGGCATCGTACAGGCGATGCAACCCCGCCCAATCGGCCTGCGGGGGGCCTTGAAGTCCGAGGCTTTCCAGCACGCGCTCGCGAAGATCTCCGGGAAGTGGATTGAGGTTCATGGAGGTCATTTTTTGTCAGGAATGGATTCTCGGTAGCAGGCGATGTGGGGAGACTCCATATCGGTTCCCCTTCGCGTGGCCGCGATGACACACCGAAGACGCAGAGTGCGCCTCCTGCCGTCGACGGCTACGAATCGGGTAGCCGCGGAGGGAACGACGCGCTGACATTCTCGTGGCGTGGGGAGGCTCCTGAGCTTTGGCTCGTACCGAAGACGCAGCGTGCGCCTCCTGCCGTCGACGGCTACGAAGCGGGTAGCCGCGGAGGGGACGACGCGCTGACGTCCTCATGGCGTGGGGAGGCTCCTGAGCTTTGGCTCGCATCCGGGATTCAGAGTGCGCCTCACCGCCGGGTTGCCGGATTCAATTCCAGGTCCATCAGCTTCAGGTCTTCCGCACTGGGCCCACCGTCGAACTGACGCCAATAAAGCTCCTTGAACGGATTCACGGCAGGTCCCTGAACGTGCTCGTTGATGAAGCTTCCTTGGACGGACGCCCACCAGGTGTCGTAGCGCGAGGCCAGATCCCGGACGACCTCGGGTCGTTCGCGGGCCTGGTCGAGCAGTTCCCCGGGATCCACCACCACGTCGAACAACAGCCAATGCGGTGTCCGTCCGCCATCCGGAGACACCAGATGCCACCGGGTTGTCCGCACCGCACAGGCGCGATAGGTGGCGTCCGCAGGCTCCTCCCAGCGCGCCCAGCGTCCGACGTGGGTGAACAGGGTGCGGTCCGGCCAGGGCGCCTTGGGGTTCTCCAGGAGCGGAACGAGGCTGCGCCCTTCCACCTGCTTTCGAAGGACGTCGGACTGGGGCGTACCCGCCAGTTCCACGAGCGTGGGAAAAAGGTCGGCGGCACCGGTCAAGGCGGTGCAGTCCGACGGAGAAAGTATGCCCGGCCAACGCCAGAAGGAGGCGGCGCGGGTTCCACCGAGGAAGGCCGTGCCCTTCTTCCCGCGCATGCCCGCGTTGTATCCCGCGAGGATGCCACCGTCGGCGCCATTGTCCGTGAGGAGGACGACCAGGGTGTTCCGGTCCAGTCCGCGTTCGCGCATCCAGGCCAGCAGGCGCCCGACATTGTCATCGATGTTGGAGACCATGCCGAGGAAGCGCGCGGCGTTGGTGTTGGCCACCTTGCCGGCATAGCGGGCTTCATCCTCGGGTCGGACCTGAAGCGGCGCATGCGGGGCGTTGCAGGCGATCCAGGCGAGGAAGGGGCCCCGGGATTGCACCGTATCCATCCAGCGCATCGCCTGCGTGAAGAAGATGTCGGTGCAGTACCCCTGCGTCCGCTCGAACACCCCGTTGTGCAGGAGGACGGGGTCGAAATACGTGTTCCCGGGAGCGTCCCCGCAGGAGCCCGGATAGGTCTGTCCGATGCCTCCGCCCCCGTGGATGAACGTCTCCTCGAATCCCCGCCGGTCCGGACGGTAGGGCGCTTCGTCGCCCAGATGCCACTTCCCGAAAATACCGGTGGCATACCCGGCCGTCCGCAGCGCCTCCGCCAAGGTCACCGCGCCGGGGGCGAGGCGTTCGCGTTCCAGGATGGTGTGGGTCACGCCGTTCCTGAACTCGTGGCGTCCGGTGAGCAGGACACTCCGGGTGGGTGCGCAGGTCGGACTGACGTGGAAGTCGGTGAAGCGGATTCCCTCGTCATGCAGTCGGTCGAGGTTCGGGGTGCGCAGGACCGGATGCCCGTGGCAGGAGAAGTCCCCGTACCCCTGGTCGTCGGTGAGCACGACAATCACGCTGGGCCGGGATCCCGCGAGCGGGGCGGCGAAGAGGTGCCCCCAGACGCTGAGGAGCATCCCGAGGGTCAATCCGCACCATTTCACGCCCGCGAACCTCGAACTCCGCGCGAGGCCGGGTCAAGGATCCCTTTGCCCCCCCATCCGACGGGGAATGAAAGTGGACGCCCCTCCGTCCATGGTGTCCACTTCCGGGACCGGAATTCCCAGCGCGATGGACATCCCAACCGCCAGGACTCGCATCGCCGCATGAGCTTCCTCACTCCCGCCGCATTCTGGTTCGCGCTATCGCTCCCGGTGGTGGTGGTGTTTTACCTGCTCAAGCGGAAGCGGGTGGTGAAGCTGGTTCCCAGCACGATCCTTTGGCAGAAGTTCCTCGCGGAAACCCAGGCCAGCGCGCCCTTCCAGCGGTTGCGGCACAACTGGCTTCTGTTCCTTCAGCTCCTGCTCCTGTTGCTGGCCGTCTTCGCCCTGACCCGTCCGTATTTTTCGGGACGGACTCCGGACGCTGCGCTCCAGGTGGTCATCCTCGACGCCAGCGCCTCCATGCAGGCGCGGGACGGCGCTCCGACCCGCTTTGATTCCGCCCGGGCCGAAGCCCTGAAATTGGTGGACGCCCTGAAGACCGGCTTCGGTCCCAAGAGTGGACAGATGCTGATCATGCTGGCGGGGGCCAATGCCGAGGTGAAGCAGTCCGCGACTTCCGAAAAGGCGGCGTTGCGCCGCGCCCTGGAGACGGCGCGCCCGACGGATTCCCCGACGCGGCTCGCGGAGGCCCTGCGCGTGGCGGGAACCCTGACCCGGGACAAACCCAACGCGGAGATTCATCTCTTCAGCGACGGCGCCGGCGTGGACCTCTCGGAGTTCGAAAACAAGGACCTGCGCCTCACCTTCCATCGCGTGGGCCGGGAGACCAACAACCTCGGCATCGTCACGCTGGACGTGAAGTCGAATCCGGAGAATCCCGCCCAGCGTGCCGTGTTCACGTCCGTCGCCAACCGATCCGGCGTTCCGGTGGAGGGCAGCTTGGAGCTGCGGTTTGACGACCGCCTGCTGGAAACGAAGCCCGTGCTCTTTGCCGCCACCAACACCACGCCGGTGGTGTTTCTTGCGAATCAGGAAAAGGACGGCGTGTTTTCGGTCAAGTTGACGCGGGAGGACGCACTGCCGGCGGACAACGAGGCCCGGGTCGTCAGCCGTCTGCCCGGTCCCGTCCGGGTGTTGCTGGTCACCCGGGGGAACCGGTTTCTTGAAAAGGCCCTGGCGGCGGCGGGCCCCAATGTCCAGCTCGCCATGGCCAAGGAATACTCTGAGGGGCCGGAGCGCTTCGATGTCGTGGTGCTGGATGACGTGGTGCCGGCGACCTGGCCCGCGGCCAACGTGCTGGCCTTCCACGTGGCGGACACCAATTGGTTCCCCGGCGCGATCGGGTCCCTGGAGGCGCCGCCGATCGTGGACTGGCGGAACACGCATCCCGTGCTTCGCTTCGTTAATTTTGACAACGTGCTGGTGGCCCAGGCGCTGGCGGTGAAGGCGCCCTCGTGGGCGATCCCGCTGGTGGATTCCCCGGAATCCCCGCTCGTGGTGGCCGGGGAGCTCGGACGCCAGCGCATCGTCTGGGTCGCTTTCGACTCCCTGCAGAGCACCTGGCCGCTGCGCATCAGTTTCCCGATCTTTGTCGCCAACGCGGTGGATTGGCTGAACCCGGGCTCCGCGGCGGCGTCCCGGCTTTCCGTCAAGGCCGGGGAGGCCTTCCGCCTGCCGCTCTCGGGGGAGGGGACCTCGCCCACCAACGGATTGGCCCGCGTGGTCATGCCCGGCGGCGCGGAACGCAGCATCCCGCTGGAACCGGGGACGCGGGAATTGACGTTCGGGGACACGGGGCGCCAGGGGATTTACCGGGTGCTGATGGGCACCAACGAGGTGGACTTCGCGGTGAACCTGCTGGACGCGGCGGAGACGGCCATCGCCCCCAGCGATCAGTTGAGCATCGGACGCCGCGGGGAGGTGGTGGCGACGGAACTCAAGCGCGCCAATCTGGAATACTGGCGCTGGTTCGCGCTCGCGGCCTTTGCCGTCATGATGGCCGAGTGGTGGTGGTTCCACCGGAGGACGGCGTGACCGGAGCCGGTTCCAATGGGACGGCAACTCCTTCGGATCGGGTGGGGCTGGGGCCCGCGCCGAACCGGGACTGGACCCATTGGGTGCTCTACGCGGTCGTCGGGATCGGTTTGATCGGACTCCTGCTGACCTCGCGGTCCGGCGGGGGAGTGGTCCTCTATTGCGCCCAGGACCAGGTGTTCGCCGAACCAATGCTCGCGGAGTTTACCGCGAAAACTGGCATTCCCGTGAGGCCCGTGTTCGACAGCGAGGCGGTGAAGACCGTCGGACTGGCCAATCGCCTGCTTGCGGAACGGGGGCATCCCGTGTGCGACGTGTACTGGGGCAACGAGGAACTCCGCGCCCGGCAGTTGGCGGCCGCCGGGGTTTTCGTGCCGACGAACGGCTGGGCCGCCTTCGGACATCGCAGCCGGAGCCTCGTGGTGCGAACCAACCCAACGGGCGTTCCAGACGGTTTTGTTACGCCCCGGAGCCTCGTTGATCTCACCAATGTCGCGTTCCGCGGGCGCGTTTCGTTGGCCTTTCCCCTGTTCGGAACCACGGCCACACATCTCCTCGCCTTGCGACAGCATTGGGGGGAATCCAACTGGCTGGCCTGGTGTCGCGCCCTGGCGGCCAACGCGCCGTTGTTGGAGGAGGGGAATTCCCACGTCGTCCGAAGGGTGGCTCGGGGTGAAGCGTGGGTGGGCGTGACGGATTCCGACGACATCGTGTCCGGACAACGGGAAGGGCTTCCCGTGGCCGCGCTGCCGCCATTTCCCGAATCCCTGCTCGTTCCCAACACGGTGGCCCTGGTGGCCAAGCCCGGCGGCGCCTCGCCGGCGGCCCGGCAGTTGTTTGAGTTCCTGCAATCGCCCGCCGTGCGGTCCGCCCTGGAGGCCGCGGGGGCGCTGGAGTCCAATGCC
>JAEUHD010000334.1 GCA_016793645.1 Verrucomicrobiales bacterium | reverse complement strand
AAACCGGGACATTGATTCCGGGAGAGCCTTCGCGGCATCGTCGGGCGCACCCCATGAGCGAGACTTCCGTTTCCCGTGCCGACCGCCGCTTTGTGACCCTGGCTGAGCGCATCGTGGAACCCACGGCGTTCACCTGCAACGAGTGGATGTCCCGTCCGGACGTCGTTCCCTGCCGTGAGCTTCTGCTGGTGCGGGCCACCATGGAACCGGGACGCAGCCATCCGTTTCACTGTCATCCGACCCGCGAGGAGATCATTTATGTGATCTCCGGGCGCGCCGAGCAGTGGTGCGGGACGGAGCATCGAATCCTGGGTCCGGGAGAGATGGTGTTGATCCCCAAGGGGGAGGTCCACGGCACCTATAATCCCCATTCCGAGCCGCTGGTGTTCCTGGCGATTCTCAGTCCGTGCGAGGCTCCGGGTCCGGATGTTGTTGATCGGGCTGGGGAGGTTCCCTGGCGGGATCTTCGGGAGCGTAACCACCTGCCTCCGTGTGAATAGGGAGATCCCTTCGCTCCGCGGGAGGGGGAGTTTGGAGGCCTTGGGGAGGCCAGGGGGACGGTTCGGCGCGAAAGCGACTGTAATTCCGTAGAGACAAGCGGTTAGAGGTTCGGTAACGTGACGCGGTTCATTTCCGCGGGGGTTACCTCATGGGGTGACCTTTTGCCCAGATACGCATGAAAGCCACTTCCGTTTCCAAACGCTCCGGAATCCTTGCCGGTGGCAACTGGATTGTTGACCAGGTTAAGATCATTGACACCTATCCGCAGCCGGAGCAGCTCGCCAACATCACGTCCCAGCATCAGGGGACGGGCGGTGCGCCCTACAACGTGCTGCTCGACCTTGCGAAACTCGGGGCCGAGTTTCCCCTCTCCGGGGCGGGCATGGTGGGGAAGGATGCGTATGGGGAGCAGATTCTGGCCGACTGTGCGCGCCACAAGATCGACACCAAGCTGCTGAAGACGACCGCGGATGCTCCGACGAGCTTCACGGACGTGATGACGGTTGCGGGCAAGGGACAGCGCACGTTTTTCCACTGCCGCGGCGCCAACGCCCTCTGGGAGGCCAAGGACCTGGATTTCTCGAAGATCAAGGCGCGCATTTTCCACCTCGGGTATCTGCTGTTGCTGGACAAGCTCGACGCGGTGAACAAGGAGGGGATCACCCCTGCCGCAAAACTGCTCCAGGCGGCGCAGAATGCGGGTCTGAAGACGTGCGTGGACGTCGTGAGCGAGGCCAGCGACCGCTTCAAGGCGGTGGCCATCCCCGCGCTGAAATTCTGCGACTACGCCATCATCAATGAGTACGAGGCGGGGCAGGTGGCGGGGTTCCGAATCCGCAAGGACGGGGTTCTCGACACGGTGTCCCTGCGCCACGCGGCTGGGGCGATCCTCCAGTTCGGGGTGAAGGAACTGATCGTGATTCACTTCCCCGAGGGCTGCTTTGCGCGCACCCGGGATGGCAAGGATCACTGGCAGCCCTCGCTCAAGGTTCCGGACAAGCATGTCGCGGGCACCGCCGGTGCGGGCGACGCCTTTTGCGCCGGAATGCTTTTCGGTCTTCATGAGGGCTGGGAGCTCCAGCGCTGCCTCCTCCTGGGGGTGTGCGCCGCGGCGGCCTCCCTCAGCGACCCGACCTGCACCGGAGGCATGAAGCCGCTGGCACAGGTGGAGGCGCTGAAAAAGAAGTACGGCGTCCGTCCGCCGCTGGAACCCGAGGAGGAGTACTGACCGCGTTCAGTCCCCGATCCGGACCCGGAAAAACTCCGGGGCCGGCGGGGGCGCCGGGTCCACCGCGGTTTCCGTCGATCCTCCGGACACGACGTTGGTGAGAAGCCTCCACGGACCCTGCGGAGTGTCGGATACCTCCACGTGGTTCGTGATGCCCGGGATCCCCAGCCAGCGAATTCCCGGAAGGAAACCCACGGGCTCCGCGTGGAGCGGGAGCACCCGGACCTCGAAGTACACGAGGTTGGTATAGACCTCGTGGATTTCGTGGAATCCCGAGAGCACCGGGAAGGAGGGGGGATTCGGGGAAGCGTTGAAGGGGCCCGGGTTTCCGAGGTAGTAGAGCCGGTTGGTGGGCTGCTGTTCGAGGGAGCGGCTGTAGGTGAACCGATTGAAGACGTCCAGAACCTCCCATCCGGCGAGCACCTGCCCGAACACCGTGAATCCCCCGTTCTCAACATCGAGTTCGGAGGAGTTGTCCGCCAGGTTGAAGAACCAGTCGGTGGTGGCGGAATCCGGAGCACCCGCGCGCTTGGCCATCGCCAGCGTGCCACGGACGTTGCTTCGCCGGGGACCAACGTTGAATTCATTGGGCACCGGATCGAACCGCGGGACCTGGACAAACTGGGCGCCCGCGGTGTTTCGTCCGGACACCGCATAGCCGCCGGCCTGCACCACGAAACCGGGAACCACCCGGTGGGTGAAGAGGTTGGTCCAGTAGCCGGACCCGGCGTAGCGGAGGAAGTTCGCCACGGTGGCCGGCTTCTCGGCGTCGAGCAGTTCCACCAGAAGGTCACCGAAGACCGTTCGGAACCGCACCAGAGTCCCGGCCTGCGCGGCCAGGGTGGCCGAGAGGCAGAGTGCGATCAGCCAGACCTTCCGTGTCCGGTGGGGTTGCATTTCAGGCGAGCTTGCGGAGGGATCGTCCGGCCGGTCCGTTGGATGCGAGGAGGGCGATCAGGCCGTCCCCACCGGTTTCCTTCCGTCCAAATACGCCGCCTGCGGACTCGACCAGCAGTCCGCCCGCCGCGATGTCCCAAAGCCGGATCCCGCGCTCGAGATAGGCATCGAAACGCCCGGCGGCCACATAGGCCAGGGCCAGTGCGGCGGAGCCCATGATGCGAAGTTTCCGAACCCGGGATGAGAGGCGGCGAACGTCGCGCACCATGGCGGGAACACTCCCGGGCCTGCCGGAGAAGCCCAGGCTGAGGATGGCCTGTCCCAGCGGGCGCCGGCTGACGCGAATCACCCGGCCGTTGAGCCGGGCGGGCCCGCCCCGGAGTGCGGTGAAGACCTCGTTGCAGAAGGGGTCGAGAACCACGCCGGCCACCGTGGCATAGCCGTCGGCGTAGCCCGCACTCCGGGGCGTTTCCCGCACCTGGAGCGCGATGCTGACGGCCGCGTGCGGAATGTCGTGCGCAAAATTGACCGTCCCATCGATCGGATCGACGACCCAGCGCGCGGCGGCCGTGTCCGCCGTGCGCGCGGAGGCCTCCTCGCCGAGGACCGGGATCTCCGGAAAATGGGAGGCCAGGATGAGGGTGATGACGCGCTGGCACCGGACGTCCAGGTCGAGCTTGATGTCGTGCTGGGTGGACGCGTTGACCTTTTTGGTCCGGGTGCGGTGGCGGGCCATGAGTTGTCCCGCCGCCTCCGCGGCCTGGACGGCCGCGGCCAGGCCGCGGCGTTGTTCGGATGCCGTCATGTCGGAAAATGGAAAGGGGACGGGGTCGGGGGAATCAGGGAAGGACCTCGGTGCGGTCCTTGAGACGTTCGTCCAAATGAGTCTGCTTCTCCCCCAGGAGTCCGCTCTCGGCCGCCTGGATGGCCTCCAGGAGATCGGAGGATTCGCCGAGCCTTGAGACGGAGACATAGTCGGCCCCGGCTCTCCGGAGGACGGCGACATCGGCGAGCAGTTCGGCCGGGGCAATGATCTTCGCGGTCGGATTCAACTCGCGCAGGGTCCGGACCAGCTTGAGGTTGGTGACTCCCTTCAACAGGGAATCGGGAATTGTGCACACCAGCACCTCGGCCTTGCCGATGCCGGCGTGGATGAGGGTGTCCCGCTGGCTGAGGTCGCCGTAGAGCGCCTTGATGCCCCGGCGCTTGAGTTCGTTGAGGGCGAGCGGATTGAAATCCACGACCGCCACCTCATGGATCAAGTTCGGCGCATGGCGCTGGAGTTCCTCAAGCACGGAGCTGGCGGTGCGGAAGAATCCGAGCAGAAGGATCCGGGCGGCACCGTGTTCCCGGGCCGCGGCGAGCTGATCGCGGGTCTTGACCTGGGTTTCCCCGTCGTCGAGATCCTGAAGTCCGGCGCGCTTCAGGAAGGGAATCGACCCGCGCACGAATCCGTCGGACCGCATCATCACAAACGACGACAGCATCGCCAGGAGGACGAAGGCGAGGGAGATGCCGCCCGCGTCCACCTGCTTGAGATGGTTCTCCTTCACCCCAAGGGAAATCAGCACCAGGGAGAATTCGCTCAACTGGCAGAGGTTGATGCTGGGCAGGAGGCTGAGGCGGAGTCCGGACCGGAGCAGATACAGCGGCGGAAAGATCGTGAGGAACCGGCTGGCGATGACGAAGGCGACATAGCCGAGGGCGAGGGCGAACATGTGGAGGGTGGGCATGGGGATCCGCATGCCCAGCCCCACGAAGAACAGCGTGACGAAAAAGTCCCGGAGGCTGGTCACCTTGGCGGTGACATCCAGCGCATACGGAAACGTGGACAGCGCGACGCCGGCCACCAGCGCCCCCATCTCCCGGGAAAGTCCGAGCGAATCCGCAAACTGTCCGACGGAAAAACACCAGGCGAGCGCGCCGACCAGGACCAGTTCCGGGAGCCGTGCCACATGACGGAAGAGCGGCGGGAGCACGAAGCGGCTGACCGTGAGGGCCGAGGCGAGCAGCACGGCGACCTTGAGCACCGACCAGGCGATCGACCCCACCTGCAGGTGGTCGAGGCTGGGCTGGATCGCCAGGAACAGGATGACCGCGAGGTCCTGGAGGACGAGAACGCCCAGCGTGATTCGTCCCGCGACGGTATCGAGTTCGCGTTTGTCGTAGAGGATCTTGACGACAATGACCGTGCTGCTGAGCGCACAGGCGACCCCGAGGTAAAGGGCGTCCCAGCCCGCGCCCGGACTTAGCGGAAACCCGATGGCCCGGGCGGCGGCGACGCCCAGGGCGGCGCCGCCCACGATCTGAACCAGGGCCGTCAGCGTGATGGAGCGTCCCGCCGCCGAAATCTTCTTCAGGTCGATTTCGAGTCCGATCATGAAGAGCAGGAAGATCAGCCCCATCTCGGAAATGATGTCGATCGCCTCCTGGTGGATGACCCATTTCAACCCCTGGGGGCCGATGAGGAATCCGCCGACGAGGTAGGCGAGCAGAACCGGCTGCCGCAGCCACTGGGCGCAGACCCCCAGCAGCCAGGCGGCTGCGATGCAGGTCGATATGTCGCGGATCAGGTCGTGCACGGCGGGCCGGAACGCTACGGGCACCGGGTGCTTTGGGGAAGCCGGTCCTTTGAAATGGCCAAGTTTTTCTTTCCCCACCGGTTCCCTTCCGGCAGAAATCCCGCTTCTTTCGTCATGGCCTTGATTGTCCAGAAGTACGGCGGGACCTCGGTGGGCAACACCGAGCGCATCCGCGCGGTCGCCCGGCGCGTCGCCCGGCACCGGGAGCAGGGGGACCAGATTGTGGTCGTGGTGTCCGCGATGAGCGGCGTCACCGACGGGCTGATCAAGCTCGCCAAGGAGATCACGCCGCTGCCCAGCGAACGGGAAATGGACATGCTTCTCGCCACGGGGGAGCAGCAAACCATCGCCCTGACGGCGGTGGCCCTCCACGCCCTGGGGGTGGACGCGGTGTCCCTGACCGGCGCGCAGGCGGGGATCGTCACCGATGGCGTCCATACCAAGGCCAAGATCCAGAACATCTCCCCGGATGAGGTCCATCGGCTGCTCGATGGCGGCAACGTGGTCATCGTGGCCGGATTCCAGGGTCGGACGGCCGAGGGGCAGATCACGACCCTCGGACGCGGGGGCAGCGACCTGACGGCCATCGCCCTCGCGGCGGCGTTGAAGGCGGATCTCTGCCAGATCTACACCGACGTGGACGGCATCTACACCACCGATCCGAGGATTGTTCCCGGCGCCCGGAAGCTGCCGGAGATCGCCTACGACGAGCTGCTCGAGCTCGCGGGTGCCGGTGCCAAGGTCATGCAGCTCCGCTCGGTCGAATTTGCCAAGAAGTTCAATGTCATCTTTGAGGTCCGCTCCAGTTTGAACGAAGCCCCCGGTACGATTGTGAAAGAGGAAACCACCAGCATGGAGGACGTCGTGGTGCGCGGCGTCTCCCTCGACAAGAACCAGGCCAAGATCACGCTGTTCGGCGTGCCCGACCAGCCCGGGCGCGCGGCCCGCATCTTCAGGGCCCTGGCCGACGGCGCGATCAACGTGGACATGATCGTTCAGAACGCCAGCCACGAGGGCGGGCAGCGGTCCACGGATTTGAGCTTCACCGTGGACAAGCCCGACCTGCTCAAGGCAAGCCGGGTGATTGAGGAACTGAAGGCTGAAATTGGATTCAAGGAGGCCGTGTCGGATGAAGGCATCGGCAAGCTGTCGATCGTGGGCGTCGGGATGCGCAGCCATTCCGGAGTGGCCGCCCGGATGTTCGACGTGCTGGCCCATGAAGGGGTCAACATCGGCATGATTTCGACCAGCGAGATCAAGATCTCCGTGGTCATCGACCTCGCCAAGGGCGAACACGCGCTGCGGACGCTGCACCGGGCCTTCCTGGAATAGGGGACCCCGATGACGCCGCTCGCCCGGGCGCGGGATGTGTTTCGGACGGAGGCCGCCGCCCTGAGGACGGTGGCGGCCGCGCTGGACCAGAGCTTTGTCGAGGCGGTGAAGCGCGTGGCCCGGGCTGCCGCCGAACGTCGCAAGGTGGTCGTGGCGGGCGTCGGAAAATCGGGCAACATCGGCCGCAAGATCGCCGCCACCCTGAGCAGCACCGGCTGTCCCGCCGTGGTGTTGAACTCCGTGGACGCCCTGCACGGGGACCTGGGGATCCTCCATGAGCGCGATGTGGTGCTCGCCCTGAGCTATTCCGGGGAGTCGGAGGAGCTGACCCATCTGCTGCCGGCATTCAAGCGGTTCGAGGCGGGCATCATCGCCCTGACCGGCGCGCCCAAGTCCACGCTGGGCCGCCATGCCGATCTGGTGCTCAATTGCCGCGTCCCCAGGGAGGCGTGTCCGTTCAACCTCGCCCCGACATCCAGCTCGACCGCCATGCTGGTGATGGGCGATGCCCTGGCCCTGGCGGTGGCGGACGCCCGGGGAATTCGACTGGAGGACTTTGCCCGGCGGCATCCCAGCGGTGCCATCGGACGGGCCCTGCTGGTGCGCGTGGGAGACATCATGCGCCAGGGGGACCGCAATGCCGTGGCCCCGGGCTCCCTTGCGGTGAAGGAGGCCCTGCTCCTCATGACCCGCGCCCGTTCGGGATCGGTGGCGGTGGTCGACGCCCGGGGACGCCTCGCGGGCGTCTTCACCGACGGGGACCTCCGACGGCGCATGGCCGGGGATGATGGCGTCCTTGCGCGGACGCTGCGCGAGGTGATGACGCGGAAGCCGGTGTGCATCCGGGAGGACGCCCTGGCGGCGGAGGCGCTGCGCCTGTTTGACCTCCGGAACATTGACGACCTGATCGTGGTGAATGCGCGTGGCGAACCCGTCGGACTCGTCGATTCCCAGGATCTGCCCAAATTGAAGCTGATGTAGGGGCGGGCTTGTGGGCCCGGGGAGTTCCCGGCCACCCTTCGCCCATGCCGCTGACCGCGAAGGAACTTGCCGGAAGGATTGACCACACGCTGCTTCGACCCGAAGCCACCGCCGCCGATATCGCCCGGCTTTGTGCCGAGGCGCGGGAGCACGGGTTCCATGCCGTATGCGTCCACGGCTCCCGGGTGGTGCAGGCCGCGCACCTGCTGTCCGACACCGCGGTCAAGGTCGCGGCCGTCGTGGGTTTCCCGCTCGGCGCCACGGATGCCGATGCGAAGCGGTTTGAGGTTGAGGCGCTCGTGGATCTCGGCGCCCAGGAACTGGATGCCGTGCTGAACATCGGCCGACTGCGGGATGGCGATGACCGGTACGTCTTCCGGGAGCTGCGGGACCTGGTGGAAGCCGCGGAGGGTGTTCCGCTGAAGGTGATCCTTGAATGTGCGATGCTGACCGCGGATGAGAAGCATCGCGCCTGTTCGCTCGTCGTCGAGTCGGGCGCCCAGTTTGTGAAAACCTCCACCGGATTTGGACCGGGCGGCGCGACCATGGAGGACGTGACCCTGTTGCGGTCGCTCGTGGGGCCGAAGATCGGGGTCAAGGCCTCGGGCGGGATTCGGACCCTGGCGGCGGCGCGGTCCATGCTGGATGCCGGCGCCAGTCGCATCGGCAGCAGCGCCGGCGTGGCGATCCTGGCCGAGCTGAAGGCGGCGTCCGCCTCGGAGGGGCGCCCCGCTTGAAATGCGACGGGGGTGGCGGTTGCCCGCCACCCCCGGTCGTTGGAAGAGGATCCGCGTTACTTCTTGTCGGCGCCCTCGATTCCGAGCAGTTCCACATCAAAGACGAGGACGCTGCCGGGGGGGATCTTTTCGCCGGGGGACTGTTCGCCGTACGCGAGTTTGGAGGGGATCACGAGCTGCCACTTGTCGCCCACCTTCATGAGCTGGAGCGCCTCGGTCCAGCCGGGGATGACCCCATTGACCGGGAAGGTGACCGGCTCGCCGCGGTCCACGGAACTGTCGAAGACGGTGCCGTCGGTCAGGGTTCCGTGATAGTGGACCTTGACGGTGTCGGCAGCGGTCGGCGTCTTTCCGGATCCGGCCTTCACCACCTTGTATTGGAGTCCGCTGGCGGTGGTCTTGACTCCATCCTTCTTGGCGTTGGCGGCGAGGAAGGCCTCACCGGCGGCCTGGGCCTTCTTGCTCTCCTCCTCCTGCTTGGCCTGCATCTTCGCCATCATCTGGTTCCGGAACTCCATCATCACCTCCCGGATCTGATTGGTGGAGAGCGCCGACTTCCCGGCGATGGCGTCGGCAATTCCGGCCGCCAGGAGCTTGGGATCCACATCAATTTCCTGGCGCTTCAGGTTGTTCCCGATGTCGGCACCCAGGGCGTAGCTCAAGCGCGCCCGGGGATCCTTGAGTTCGGGGGCGTCCTGCGCCATCAGGGTGGAAACGCCGGTGAGGAGCGCGGCCAGGGCCGGCACGAGAGAGGTTTTCATGAATGAGTTTGACCGGGAAGATTCCGGCAACAAAGGAGCCACGCTCCTTCAGGAGAACCATCCGGGTCAAGCGTCGAGAAACTTTCCCAACGGCACCCCGGGCGGGGACGCAGGATGCACGGGCCTTTCAGTCGGCGGCCGCGGCGGGTCGGTCAACCCGCCGTGCCGGCATCCGGGCGGTGGGAGACACGGCCGCAGGGCGGCCTTCGAAATGGGCGAGGCTTCTCTCGCTCCCGGTCCCGGGGTCTGATAGACGAATCCCCGGATCATGAAGCGAGATCGTTGGTTGGGGCGTGGACGCTTGGTACTGTTCCTCGCGCTGTTGTTTCCCGGACTTGTCGGAACCGGGGGCCTCGGCGACGAGATTCCGAATGGGGACGTCCTCATCCAGTTGACCGGCACCACCCTCACCTCCCTGACCCAGGAGTCTCCCCACCGTCTGGAAGCCCCGGCCCCCGGATCGTATCTCACCCCGCGGATGGTTAAGGTGAAGACGCGGGTGGTCACAGGGGACGGCACCCGGGCGACCAATTTCAGCGTCCTCGTGGGGACCAACCAGTATGTGGCGACGCCCCTCGCGAGCGGACCGGGGGATTCACGGGGGTTTCATTTGCTGGTGCTGGAACGCTCCACGCTCGCTGTCGTGACCAATTGCAGCGGAAGCACCCCGGAATTCTCCTCCCTGGCCCTGAACGGGATTCTGAAGGAGTGGCAGTCCCGGGAGGATCTGCTGGTGGTGTTTTATGAGATGAACGCAGCGGGAGCGGATCCCATCAGCAATCCGCTGGCCGTCACGCTCTCCAACTTCGGCGCCAGTTCCAACGCGCTCTACAATCCCGCCAACAACCACTTCTCCCCGACCTACGCCTTCATCGGAAACGCCGGTCTGTCCACGAACCGCAGCTTTGAGGTCAGCGGATTCGTGAACCCCGACGCGACGGGGCGAATGGAGATCACCCTCGCCCGGGACCTCCGCGGGAACTATTTCCCGATAGATCCGCGCTTCGTCACGCTCCAGACGTCCACGGGCGCGGGTGCGAACACGGTGTTGGTGCGGGCGCACTCCGCCACCAACGCGGTCGTTGCCCCGGCGCTCCAGGCCGGAGCCTCCGGCGGATTCCAACTCGTGGTGGCGCGGCGGGACATCCTCGATCAGGCACCCACCAATTCCGCGGCCATTCTCACCAATCTCACGTTCTCCACCGGGGACTCCATCGCTTCGGATGCCACCGCCGCGATGCAGGGATTATTGGCGGCGTTGGAGGGGTATCAGGGGCAGCTCGCTTCCGGCCAGGTTCTGCTGGCGCTCACGTCTCTGGGATCCCCGATGCCGGCATCGCCCTCGGGGGATTTTCAGTCGGCGCTCAACGCGGTCTCGGCATTCCTCCAATCGAATGTGGGTGCCGTCGCCGACCTGGGACAATGCGGGTCCGGCGGGTATTACTCCCTGGTGGGGATCCCCTGGATTTCGACGAACGAGTCGCCGCTTTCCGTGGAGATCCGATCCTGGACACCGTCGGGCACCAACGCCACGGCGCTCAACGTGGTGCTCCAGGGGAATCCCAAGGGGTGGTTTGATCCGGTGGCGGCGGACATCACGGGGGGCGTGGACTACCGGTTGTACGAAATCGCCTCCCGCGACCCGGTTCCATGGCCGGTGGCCCCCAGCGCCGGTTCGGGCCCGTGCGACGCCGGGGATGAGGCCTGTCTCGCCTATCAGTGGATCAGCACCAACATCGCGGAGAATGTGGCCATTCCCAGCATCCGGGACACGTATTTGGACGAGGAGAGCAATTTCTCCGGATACCGCCAGAACCTGGAATCCCTCCCGTACAATCCGGCACTGGCCCCCTATTTCTCGGCGGAGATTTACGGCGCGGTCTCGAACCAACTCAGCCGGGAGCTCTTCTATATGGGCTTTGTCCAGAAGCTTCATGGCCAGTTGTCCACCCTCGTGTCCGATCTCGCCACCGATCAGAACGCCGGTCTGATCGGCGCGGTCGGGGCCGTGATCGGCCAGGTGGCGCCACCGTCGGCGGCCACGGTCGGATTCAGCCTGGACGCCGAACTCCGGTTCATCGCCCAGCTCGGGGCGGCTCTGGATCCGGATCCGGTCAGCAAGGCGGCGCTCGGAGTCGCCAGCGCCGGACTGAGTTTCGCCATGCAAAAGAAGACGACGGCGGCGGGGAATGGGGACAACCGGGTGGAGGCGGCCGTCTCCGGATTGGCCACCGCCATTTCCACCAACATGAACGACAATCTCGTCGGGTTGGGGGAGGTGTTCCGCGACATCGTGACCGATTGGGGAAAGATGTCGGAGGTGGCGGTCCTGACGCAGGGTCCCTCAGGCCCGGACAACGGATTTGCCTGGCAGGATGGAACCTCGGGCGACGTGCTCAACAGCATGCTCCCCGCCTTCAACCAACTGTTCTACGCCGAGTTGATGCCGACCCTGTACCAGCGGGTCTTTTTCCAGAACGTGCCCTTCACGAATCCGGACGCCTACTTCTACCGGCACGACTGTGTCACGTGGCGATTCACCATCTGCGAGTGTGCCACGGATCTCTACCAGCCTCCCGCCTTCGACTATTACCAACCCCCGGGCACCGCCAACCTGTGGGTGATCGCCACGGCGGCGAGGAACTACCCGACGTCCGCGCTCGTGCAGACCGGGCTTCCCGTGAACGCCCAGGCCTACCTGCCGGATTTGTTTCAGGGACTCGGACGCTGGAGCGGAGTGTTGCCGCAGGTGTTGCCGGTGGGCTGGAATGACTACCTGAACAACCAGTCCGGGGTTTGCGACAACTACCTCGGATTCGGCGTCAACACCGATGGCTCCCTGGAACTTGGGTTTCGGACCCGGGTCGGGGAACGATACCAGTTGGAGCGGTCCATGGAAGACCTGGGGAACTGGAGTCCGCTCGGGGATCCCGTGGTCGCCCAGGATATCTTTCATGTGGTCCGGGTGCCCATGGTCGGCATTGAGGACGCCTACTTCCGGCTTCAGCGTCTGAATTAGGTCGGAACCGCACGAAGCGCCGGCGGTTTCCGGGCGCCGCAGTTCAGGACGCTGCGGAAGCGCCGGGATCGGAGGTGATCCGTTCCACGTCGGACTTGATCGCGGTGGCGGTCTGGTAGCGGCGTTCCGGATCCCTTTCGAGGGAGCGGAGCACGACCTCGTCCATGCGGACATCCATGTGCAGCCCGCGGGACGGCGGCTCAAAGCGGCCGAGCGGCAGTGTGCCGGTCAACATTTCGTAAAACACCACGCCGAGGGCATAGATGTCCGCGCGATGGTCCACCGTGTCGGGGGACTCCAGTTGCTCGGGCGCCATGTAGTGCGGGGTTCCCATGGCGTCGCGGGGACCGGTGAGGGTCACATCGCCCCAGCCAGGGGCCATCTTGGCGATTCCAAAATCGGCCAGTTTCACCCGGCCGCGGTGATCGAGAAGAATGTTCTCGGGCTTCACATCCCGATGCACCACGCCGGCATCGTGCGCGAATTGCAGCGCCGCGCAGATCTCCGGGACGATCGCGAAGGCCTCCTCCGGAGTCAGGCGACGGGACCGCAGGCGTTCGCGAAGATTCGTGCCGTCGACGTATTCCATGATGAGGAAGAAATAGGGGCCGGCCTGACCAAATTCATGGAGGGCGACGATGTTCGGATGCGAGAGACGGGCGAGGGCTCGGGCCTCCCGCCGGAATCGCTCCGCGAATGTGGGGTCACCACCGGTTTCGGGTGGCAGGATCTTGAGGGCGACCTTCCGGTCGAGGTTGGGCTGACGGGCCTGGTAAACCCAGCCCATGCCCCCCTGACCGATGGGGCCGAGGATTTCCAGTTGAGGAAAGTGCGGCGCCAGGTCGAGGGGATCCGGTGCCGGGGTCCGCGGTCCGTTGCGCTCCTCCGGTGAGTCAGAGACAGGTTGTGTTGCGAAACCGGCGGCCAACGCGCATTTGGGGCAAACCCCGTGAAGAGCCCCGGATGTCATTGAAGTCCCGCACCGCGGGCAGGGCTGGCCGACGGGAGGTGGATGTAAGGGGGGCGGAGTGCGCGGGCTGGGGCCTCCGCCAGGAGGGGCCGGGGGTAGGGGAGGTTGGGAGGACTTGTTTAGCTTGGTGACCGCCCAAACAACGATTCCGATCACCAAGGCCACCGATGCCGCCGTCACGGCCAGAACGATCAGGATCGCTACGATTTCCACGATTCCGATCATGGCCATTAATCCGAATGGAAGTTCCTTCATGGGAGTTTTTCGGCGGGGGTTCCCTGAATTGGGAGCCATCCCGCTACTCTCCCATGAAGAATCCGCGACGGGATGTTACACAAAAAACTCATTGGGAAAACGCGGCGAATAGATGGCGCAATTCCTCGTCCACGGCGTCGGGGCCCTCGACGGTGTGGGCGATCTCCTCGCGCAGGAGTTCCCGGTAGCGCCGTCGCAACCGGTGGGTCGCCACCCTCACCGCGCCCTCGCTCATTCCCAGGGCCTCCGCCCTCGCGACACCCGATGCGTCGCCGTCGTCACCCGCCACCGCCCCCTGGATCTGTTGGAAGAGTCCGCCTTTCCCGGCATCCACGTATTCCTGCCGCAGCCGGCCGAACACCACTTCCAGCAATGCCAGCGCCCAGCGGCGATCAAAGTCCTGTTCCGCGGTGCAAGGGGTGGCGGGTTCCTGGAGGAACCGTTCCTCGGCGGGCGCGACATCCAGGGAGAGGATCTGCAGGTGGCCGCCCCGCTTCCGGGCCCGCACCCGATCCCGTTCGTTGGCGAGGAAGTGTTGAAACGCGGCGGAGAGGAAGGATCGGAAGCGTCCGCGATTTTGGTCCGCCAGGGCGAACCCATCCCTGGCGAGCAGCCGGGCAAAGAAGCCCTGGGTCAGGTCCTCCGCGTCGGCGGGACTGGAACCCGAACGCCGCGCCTGGGCGTACAGGGGATACCAGTAGGTCCGGCACAATTGTTCCAACGCAGGCACTGCGGCCGCCGGATTGGTGTCCCGCGCCGCGAGCACCACCGACCACCGTGTCGTGGCGAACACGCGGGGGCCCGTCTCCGGGGTCGAATTCAAATCGCGGGATGTGGAGGTGCTCACTGGGGAAGCCGGGATGCGCGGTCGGGAGGCAATGGCGAGGGGGAAGATGTCCTCCCGCAAGAACGCCCGGCTACTTTCCAGCAATGCAGGTCAGTCCCGTGGTCGTGCGGAGAAAGATCTGGCCCCCACTGAGGGCAGGGGTGCTGAGTGTCTCCTCGTTCCACACGTTGCGGGAGAGGATCTCCAGTTTGTCAGTGGCTCGGACCACGACGCAGTTCGCCTGTCCGCTGGTGAAATAGACGCGGCCCTCCGCGGCGACAGGGGACACCTTCACGTTCTCGGTGAACAACCGCTCCTGCCAATTGGGTTCGCCGGATTTCAGATCCACACAGGACGCCATTCCGTCGTCCCGGATGCAGAACAACAGGCCATTCTGGACGACCGGCGTCGGGCAGTCCGGCGAGAACTTGGACAGGGTCCACGCGCGGTGGGTCGTGGTGACATCCCCGGTGCCGCCGGTGCGGAGGCCGACGGTGTAGCCCCGGTTTTGAAAGCCGGAAGCGACGGCGATGAGCAGGCCTTCACTCGCGGTCATGCCCGCAATCGTTCGGCCATAAGGATGCGGGACGTCGAGTCCCTTCACGATCCACCGCTGGGCACCCGTCACCGGATCATACGCGGTGACGGCTTCCGCGCCGGCGAGCACGACGTCCGTGCGGGCGCCATCGCGGACGAACAACGGACTTGAATAGGAATCCTTGCCCTCCTCCCGCGCACCGAGGTCGCGGTCCACCTTCCAGAGGTTGGTTCCTGTCCGGGCATCGACGGCGAGCAGATAAGATGGCCCCTGGTGCATCATGGCGATGTAGAGGCGTCCGTCCCGCAGCATGGGGGACGATCCGTAGCCATGGTTGGCGTTGTAGGCGCCGTACTCCTTGGCCAGTGCGCGGTGCCAGACGGGGGTGCCATCCGCGTCGAGGCAGACGAGGTCACCGGTTCCGAACATCGCCCACACCGAGCGCCCGTCGGCCACGGCCGTGGGCGTGGCCATGTTGTGAAGCTGGTGCGCCTTGGCATTGCCCTTTCCAACCTCACGATCCCACACCGTGTTTCCGGTGGCGCGATCCAGCGCGAGCACATGGAGTCCGGTGTCCGGTGTCTGTTCCGTGAGATAAACCCGCTGGCCGATGACGATGGGCGAGGAGGCACCCTTGCCGGGAATGGATACCGTCCATTTCACCCCGTTGGTGTGCGACCATTCAGTGGGAAACCCGGAATCCCGGCTGACCCCGAGCCCGTCCGAACCGCGCCAACACGGCCAGTCCGAAACCTTGGTGCGGGCGTCCAGAGTGACCACGTCGAGGTCGGATGCCATGGCGTAGGAGGCCAGGCAGAGGGCGGTGAGAACGGGGATCGGCGACTTCATGGAAGGCACCGACGGAAGCAGGGCGCACTCCATTCGACAAGCCGCCGTCACCGCGGATGGTGCAGGAGGACGCGCCACCTAATCCAAATCAAACACGAAGCGAAGGGCCCTTTTTATTCGTGCCATTGCTTCCAACGGCAGCACTCCCAAACGGCGCTCCAGTCTTTTCACCGGCAGAGAACCGATGCCTTGCACATTCGCCACTCCCTTCACTCGCAAAAATGACAGGTTCGGCATTTCGACTTCATACTCGCTTTCCCGGTTCTCCGAGGTGAGCGGCACGTAGATCACCAGAACCCTCGGCGGATCTTCGTCGTGTCTCGACACCACGACCACTGGGCGTGTTTTGGCGGCCATGCCGAGGTCTGCAAGCCAGACTTCACCGGGTCGTGGGCTCATCGAGTATGTCCAGAACCTCTTGTTCGACACTCCGGGAGCGGCCCAAGTCCAGAGCGTCGTCGTCCGCAAGTTCAATGATTTCAGCAACGAGTGCCCGAACCTTTTGCGAGGTCTCCGGCTTCCATTCGTGGAGCTTGGTCTCCAATTTCCCCGCGATCCCTTCCATACGTTGTGGACCGTATGCCCACGACAAAAGTTCGTCAATTTGCCAATCGTCTGCGACGTCTCCCGAGCACACCCATCCTGATCGCTTCACGTCAACTACCGCCCACGGTCTCAAGTTCTGGGGCGCCAATTCATCGGCCGTTTCCGGCGGTCATGAACGAGCGAAAAGAGTGGGGGAGGAGGATTTTTTGAGAAGGATCGGGGAGCGTAACCGTGTACGACATGGGGGGCGGATGGGTTCGGTCTTTTCCGCATCCGCGGGAATCTGCGTCATCCGCGCTGCCCTCTCTTCGTGGTGTGCGGTGGTGAGAACTCAGGGCCAGGGGAAGCTGGGGAATTTGGCCTTCAGCGGCGCCCGCAACGCAGGATACGCCTTCTGCCGCCACGCGGGGAAATCGCGGGTGACGGCGATGCGTTTTTGGTCCGGGGATTG
>JAEUHD010000325.1 GCA_016793645.1 Verrucomicrobiales bacterium | reverse complement strand
CGCGCTGCTCTTCCAACCCTTCCAGCAGCTCGATTCCTCCCACGCCCGACGTCACGACGGCACCGGCCTCGGACTCGCCATCTCCCGGAGACTCGTCGAACTCATGGGCGGCTCCATGGGCCTCTCCTCCTCCCCAGGCTCAGGCTCCACCTTCTGGTTCCTCCTCCCCATCCGCCCCGCCTCCGACCCGCTCCACACCCCGGGACTCAGGGTGCTCGTCGTCCGGGACCATGAACTCACCCGCCGGATCTCCCTCCTCTCCCTCGAACGCCTGGGCTGCCATGCGGAAGCGGCCGCGTCCGGGAGCGAAGCCATCGCCCGCTGCCGGGCCGGGGGTCTCGATGCCGTGGTCTTCGACATCCGGCAGCCCGACATGGAGGGCACCGCCCTTGCCTCGGAACTCCGGTCTCTCGACCCCCGCATCCGCCTGATCGCACTGGCGGATGACGCCTCCGAGGAGATGCGCCGCCGCCTGACCGCCTCCGGGGTGAACGTCGTGCTTTCCGATCCGCCGCCCATCGCCCGACTCCGGGAGGCCCTGAACCCCTCCCCGACCTGACCGCCGGAATCCGGGGCACCCGCGAACGAAGGAGCGAATTGCCTTCCCCGGCACTTCGGGAAACGGTCTCCCCATTCCGTGTCGCACTCCGCCCCGCCCACTCCCGTCGCCTCCGGCCCCGCCTCCGGAAGGATCCTCGTCGTCCGGGGGGGCGCCCTGGGCGACTTCATCCTCACCCTGCCCGTCCTCGCCGCCCTGAGGTCCCATTTTCCGGGCAACCGGATCGAGGTGCTCGGCTATCCGCAGTGGGCATCCCTCGCGGTGGAGACGGGCCTCGCCGACGACGCGCGATCCATCGAGGCGCGGCCCCTTGCCGGATTTTTCGCCCGGGGCGGTTCGCTGGACTCGGACCTCTCCGGCTATTTCCGGAGCTTCCACCTCATCGTCAGTTTCCTTTTCGACCCCGACCTGATCTTCCGCACCAACGTGGGCCTTGCTTCGCAGGCGGGATTCATCCAGGGACCGCACCGCCCCGACGAAACCCTGCCCCTGCACGCCTGCGACCAACTCCTGCGTCCGCTGCAACAACTGGCCGTGTTCGATGCGGACGCCGTGCCGCGCCTCCGTCGTGCGCGGAACGGGGCCGCCCCGGACGGCGTCCGCCGGATCGCCGTGCATCCCGGCTCCGGCAGTGAGCGCAAGAACTGGCCCGAGGCCGCCTGGGCCGAACTGCTCCGCCGGCTCTCGCAGGACCCGGGCCTCCGTTTCCTGCTGGTCGGGGCGGACGCGGAGGGGGACCGGCTGGAGCGCCTCGCCGCAGCCCTGCCACCGGACCACTCCGAGGTGCTCCGGGCCCGCCCGCTCCCCGAGGTGGCCAACCGGCTGGCGGGATGCACCGGGTTCCTCGGACACGACTCGGGAATCACCCACCTCGCGGCCGCCATCGGTCTCCCCGGAATCGTTCTCTGGGGTCCCAGCCGCCTGCCGGTCTGGCGTCCGCGGTCGGACCGGATGGACATCCTCGAGTCGGGCGGGGACCTCGCAACGCTGTTGCCGGGAACCGTGGAAGCCGCCATCCGTGGAAAAATCGGATCGTGGTGATGCAATCCCTTCCGGAGCGGATTGCCCCTTCCGCTGCGGACGGCCCCGCGCCATTCTCGACCCCATGTCCCTGACCCTCGGATTCGTCTCCGCCATCCTCCCCGAGCTTTCGCTGGATCGCGTGCTCGCGTTCGCCGCCGCCGAGGGCTTTGCCTGCGTCGAAGCCATGTGCTGGCCCGCGGGACGCGCCGAACGCCGGTTTGCCGGGGTCACCCACGTCGTGGTGGACGGCCTGACGTCCGGACACGCCGACGACATCCGGGCGCTCTGCCAGCGGCACGGCGTGTCCCTCTCGGCCCTGGGATACTACCCGAATCCCCTCGATCCGGACCCCGCGGTTTCCAGGGCCGCGGTATCCCACCTCCGGAAGGTCATCCGCGCCGCCGAACGCCTCGGATTGAACACGGTGAACACCTTTGTCGGGCGCGACTGGACTCGAAGCGTGGACGACAACTGGCCGCGCTTCCTCCGCACGTGGCGTCCCCTGGTCGCCTTCGCCGAGGACCACGGCGTGCGCATCGGCATCGAGAACTGCCCGATGCGCTTCACCGCCGACGAGTGGCCCGGGGGAAAGAATCTGATGACCACCCCGGTGATCTGGCGCCGGGCGTTCCACGACATTCCCTCGCCGTGCTTCGGACTGAACTACGACCCGTCGCACTTCGTCCTGCAGCACATGGATCCCGCCTCCCCGCTCCGGGAGTTCCAGGATCGCATCGTTCACCTGCACGCCAAGGACGTGAGGATCCGGCGGGACCGGATCCACGAGGTCGGCGTGTTTGCGCACCCGCTGGAATGGCATCAGCCCCGGATTCCCGGATACGGGGAAATGGACTGGGGCCGCTTCCTCGGGTCGGTCATGGAGACCTCGTATCGCGGGCCGGTCTGCATCGAAGTGGAGGACGACACGTTTGGAAAGTCGCTGGCGGGACGGCAGGACGCGCTGCGCGTCGCCGGCAATGTCCTGCGCCCCTACCTGCCGTCCACCGGAACCGGCCGCTGATTCCGCGCTCGCCGCGGACCCGCAATCCCGGTACTTCCCGCCCGTGCTGCGCCACGCCGTTCTGTCCCTGGTCACCGCAGCACTGCTGTCCGGATGCACGCCGGGCTCCTTCGTCGCCCACCAGCTGATCCGGGCACCGAACACCTTTCCCCAGGTCGTCGCACCCGAACCGCGGGTGTACTACACGTTCCCGGATGCCGTTCTGGACACCATCCCGTTGCAGCTCGCCACGGTGGGTTCCCCGCCGGTGACCCTGGCCTATCGGATCCTGCCGCCCGCCGACTACGCGCTGGAGGCCGTCATCACCAACCATCCGAGTTCCTCCGGTCCCCGTCCCTTCTACCGGTTCCGCGCCACCGTTCCCGGCGTCCCCACGCCCTACTCCGACCATCCCCGCGGCACCGCCGTGCTGCTCCATGGCTACGGACTCAACCAGGATTCCATGATCCCGTGGGCTCTGGCGCTCGGAGAGGCCGGATGGCGCTGCATCCTCGTGGACCTGCGCGGCCACGGGGATTCGGGTGGCGATCGGATCTATTTCGGGATCCGGGAACCCGCGGATCTTTCCGAACTCCTGGCGGAATTGGAACGTCGGCAACAGGCATCGTGGCCGGTGGATGTGGTCGGGGTCTCCTATGGCGCCGCCGTCGCGCTGAAGTGGAAACTGGACGAACCCCGCGTCCGGACCACGGTCGCCATCTCACCCTACGCGCGACTGGGGGACGCCATTGAGGGATTGCGGCAGGACTACGCCGCGTGGCTGCCCGCCTGGCTTCTCCGGGGCGCTTCCCGGCGGATGCCTGCGCTGGTCGGCGCGGGAGACCAGGGACTGGACCCGGTGGAGTGGATGCGCCGGCATCCGGAGGTCGTCCTCCTGGTCGCGGGTGGCGGGGACGATGTCGCGACACCCCAGGCCGTCCGAAGCCTTCTGGACGCCGCGGCCCCCGGCTCGTCGATCGTGGAGGTGGATGGCGTGAGCCACGAAATCCTCCCCTTCCGCTTCGACGCCCTCCGAGGGCCGATCACGGACCATCTCACGACCGGCGCATCGTACGGACGCGGCCGTCATAAATCCGGCGAAGGGTTTCCGGAGGGGCACCCATCCAGTAGCGCACCGTGACGTGGGCCATGAGGAGGTAGGTGCGCAACGGACCCCGGGCCCGGAACCGCCGGGCGGAGGTAGAAACGGTCGCCCGCGCCAATGCCAGCCGGCCCCGGCGGCGCAGCGCCGCGCACAGCCGGTGCTCCTCCATCAGGGGCAAGTCCGGCACTCCGCCCACCTCGCGGAGCACGTCGTTCCGGACAAAGATCGCCTGATCCCCGTACGCAAACTGGGACCACGCCATCCGCATCCGGCAACGCCAGCGCGAGCCGCGGGTCAGCCAGGGCGGCTCCCGGAGAATCTTCTCGAATGCGCCGGCCACCACCTCCGGGGATCGCAGCACCTGTGAAATCGCCATTCCGGCCTCCGGCGGCAGCCAGGTATCCGCATGAAGAAGGACGACAACCTCCCCGACGGCTCCTTCGGCTCCCCGCCGCAACTGGCCTCCCCGCCCGGGCGGTCCGACGATCCACCGGACACCGGCTCCGGCGGCGATGGAGGCCGTGGCGTCCGTGCTCCCGCCGTCGCTGACCACGATCTCCACCACCTCCGGAACCGCCGCGCAACACCGCAGGGTTTCCGGAAGTTCCACCGCCTCGTTCAGCGTGGGGATGACGACGGAGATCGTCATCGTGGGACGGTGCCGGTCAGAACCGCGCCAGCTTCTCAAGTTCGCGCACGCGCCGCGCAATGTCGGGCCGCTTCGCACGCAGGGTGTGGCTGAGTCCGAAGCCCTCGCAGCAGAACGACGCGACCACCGCGCCGTGGATCATCGCGCGGCGAAGATGCTTCGCCGGCGAGCCCCCCTTCTGCGCCGCGAGATACCCCAGCAGACCGCCGACAAAGGAGTCCCCCGCGCCGGTCGGATCCACGACCTTCTTCAGCGGATAGGCCGGCGCGACAAAGAGCCCCTCGGGTCCGGACAACAGGGATCCATGCTCACCCTTTTTGATGATGACGTAGCGGGGCCCGAGCTTGTGGATCCGCGCCAGGGCGGAGACGACATTGTCGTCCTCGGTCAACTGGCGGGCCTCCCCGTCGTTCAACACCAGGCAGTCCACGCGCTTGAGCAGGCGCAGCAGGTCGTCGAGCGCCACGTTCAGCCAGAGATCCATGGTGTCGGCGATGACGAACTTCGGACGCGACATCTGGTCGAGCACCGTGTGCTGGATGGCCGGGGCGATGTTGGCGAGCAGCACATAGGGCGTCGTCTCGTAGGCACCCGGCAGCTTCGGTGACCAGTTCTCGATCACGCCGAGCACGGTATTCAGCGTGCGCCGGTTGTTCATGTTGACCTCGTACTCCCCATGCCAGTGGAAGGTCTGCCCGCCCTTCACGCGCTCGAGTCCAGTCAGGTCGATCCCGCGGGACTGGTACAATTTGACGTACCGCGACGGAAAATCGTCTCCCACCACCCCGACCAGCTTGACCGGCGAGAAGAAGCTCGCGGCCACCGCAGCGTGACTGGCCGACCCCCCCAGCAACCGGGGGTTCTTGGCCTTGGGAGTGTTGATGGAATCCAGTGCAGTGGTGCCGACGACGAGGACGCTCATGGGTGGGAATTGCGGAATGTACTGGCCCGACCGGGCCGGACGAACGCTACGGTCTGCCCGGCGGCAGTGGCAAGATGAGGATGCGGGCTGGCCCGGATGTTTCACGCGCTTTCGTCCCGAGGCGCAGCGAAAGCCTGTCTGGCAAGGCGGCCGAAGCGATTCCGAGCCGGGCTAGCTCCCGCTGGTCTTGAGGACCCGCATCTTGGCGCGAACGCGCTTGTAGGCGGGATGCTTGCGGGCGCAGGCAAGGTCGGGATCGCGCTGCAGCATCCGGAAATCGCGGAATCCCAATTCAAGGGCCTGCTCCAATTCGGCGCAGGCGGCCTCGGCGTTTCCGCTCAGGGCGAGGCTGCAGGCGAGATTGAACCGCACGACGGGATCCTGCGGCTTCAGGGTCCGGAGCTGCTCATCAATCGCAAGACTGTCCCGCGGACGTCCGCGAAGCGTGTAGTCGTCTCCCAGGAGCTCCAATGCCTCCGCGAATCCCGGATCCCGCTTCACCAATCCCTCGAGAAACCCGATTTCAATGTCGAGATCCCGCGCCTTCCGGCGGCTGATCGGCTGGTTGCGTTCATCGGCCATAGTCCGGGGCCAACTTTCCGAGCCGCTGGACGTTCGTCAAGAAGCGCGTCGCGAACCGCCCGGCGGGCGCACGACTAGGGTTCAGACTGCAGAAATGCGATCAGGTCCCTCAAATCCTGGGGGGTCCGACCTTGTTCCAATCCCTCCGGCATCAGGGAGAGTCCGCCGGATTCGACCCGCACCAACTGGTTCCGTGGAATCACGATCCGTTCCCCGCCCGCCTGCAGGAGGGTCAGGGATTCGCGGGTCTCGGACGCGAGCAGTCCCGTCTGCACCTCGCCCTCCCGGGTCTCGATCGTGCAGGCCACGAAGCCCGGATTGATGGCCATGTTGGGATCGAGGATATTGGACAGGAGATCCTCCGAGCTCCGATGCGCGACGCCGGAAAGGTCGGGCCCCACCCGGGTGCCCACGGAACCTGCGACATGGCAGCGTGCGCAGGTTTCCAGGAACAAGGTTTTTCCACGCGTGGCGTCGCCGGACGCGGGAAGGCGGGAAAGCCATTCGGAAACGACGGACTTGCGGTTGCTGTACTCCTCATCCCCGAAGAATCGACTGGCGCGGTCGCGGATTCCGGAGCTGCCCCGGAGGAGCCGGCGGCGCTGCTCAAGGTCGAGGTTGAGCTCCCCCACCGTGAGGGTGCCCGCCTCCAGAGCCGACAGCAGCGGGTCATGATAGGGACGACGATCCAGCAGCAGGACGAGCAGGGGTGATCGAACGGTGGGGCTGACGGCGCGCCAGCGGGACACGAGGGCCGCACCGAGTGCGGGGTCTCGAAAGGACGCCAGGGAGCCCAGGGCGGCGCTTTGGATCTCCAGCGGTTCCCGGGCGTCCAGGCAATGCAGGAGAACATTGGTCGATCCGGCGGCCAGGCCCATGGCGAGCATTCGGACGGCCGCAACCCGCGCCGGAACGGGTTCGGCGGAAGTCCCGGCCGTGAGGCGGGCGCGGGACAGGGATGCCTCCTGGGATGGGGAAGCGGGAATTCCCAGGGCCCGGGTCAACCTCCACAGCGCCCGGGTCACCTCCGCGTCCGGGAGCGTTCCCAGTTCCTCCAGACGTTTGCGGGCCGCCTCACCCGGAGCCGGACGTGCCCCGGCTCGGGTCAGTCCTTCGGCGAGTGCGTCCAGCATGCGCGTTTGGACGTCCCCGGGCAGGTCCAGGGAGAGGCATTCGATTGCTGCACCCGCGACGCCGGGATCGGTGGCGGCCCGGGCGCCGGCGAGATCGCACAGTTCGGAGAGTGCAGCGCGGTGGGCATCCGTGGCTCCGCTGCGGAATGGCGCGAGCGTCAGCAGGCGGGTCAGCAGCGGCACCGTGCCCTCCGGCGGCAGGGACGCGAGCACGGCGAGGCGGGTCCAACGATGCGAAACGTCCTGGATGAGGATTTTGGCAAGCGCGTCGATGGACCTCGGGTCGTTCCAAACCCCGAGAGCCAATGCGGCTTGGAAGCGGACGCGGGCATCGGGATCGGCCGCAACCTGGCACACGGCCGCGCGCACCCGGGAGTCATTGAGGAATTCCTCGGCGAGGATCATGCCGTTCTCGCGGACGCCGGACGCGGGATCCTGAAGCCCTGCGAGCACGTCCTCGGCCCGGAGTCGATGAATTCCGCGAAGGGTCCAGAGCGCCGCGACGCGGCCCGTGGCGCTGGTGTTTTGCGTTGCCGCCCGCCGAACGGGTTCCTCGGCGGCGACATCCGCCCGTTCCACCAGCAGCCGGCGGGCAGTCTGGCGCCACCAGGAGTTGGGGTGGCCAAGGGTGGCGACCAGGGTGGGAAGATCGGCGGTGTCGAGAGCAGGGCGCGCCGGGGCAACCCGGGGCGCGTTCGTCGGAAACAGCCGGTAGATCCGTCCGCGGTCCGCGCCTGCCCGCAGGTCCAACTGGCGGCGGACCTTTTCGGGAATGTAATCCGGGTGTTCGATGACGTCCCGCTGCATGTCGAGGATGTACAGCGCCCCGTCGGGTCCCGTTTCCGCGGCGACGGGCCGGACGGCCGGGTCGCGGGACGAGAAGAATTCGATCCGGGATTCCGCCGGCGCCCGTCCTGCGGAGAACCCGGGACCGTCGGATTGAAGAACGTCGCGATGGAGGAGATTGCCCACGACGTCCCCCACAAGCAGGGATCCGCGGAGATCCTGCGGAAACGCGTCCGAGAGGAGGATTCCCAGGCCACCGGCGGCGCTGAAATGGCCCGCCTGCTCCGGGTGGTTGGGCCGGGTGACGGCCGCGGAAATGGGAAAGATCTCACTCATCTCGCCGTGATCCGACACGGACGCGGTGAGGTCGGCTGGCGGGAATCCCGGGTACCGTTCGGCGTGCCTCCGAAGCAGGAAGCGATGCTGGAGATGATTGATGTTGTACGTGGTGAAGGCGCGTCCGAAGTCGTCGAAGACGAGTCCGAAGCCGCCACCGCTGCGGCCGGTGCGGACGACGTCGCCCGTTTCGGGATTGAATGAGAAATCGTCGTCCCCCAACCGGAGGACGACACCGGGAGTCCGCGGATTGACCAGGCTGCCGCCGTTGCCGCCGTTGGCACCGTGGATCCGGTTGTCCGGACCGAAGCGGAGTCCGTTGACCAGGCTGTCGGAAACCCCGCGGGTGAAGCCGGTCAGGACCACCTCCCGGACGTCCGCGACTCCGTCCCCGTCGGTGTCCTTCAGGAACAGGATATCCGGCGCGGCCGCGGCTAGGATGCCGCCCCGCCACGGAGTGACGCTGGTCACGAAGCTGAGATCCCGGGCGAAGAGGACGGAATGATCCGGGACGCCGTCCCCATCGGTGTCCTCCAAGCGCCGGAGGGTGCTTCCCACCTTTCCGTCGGGACCGACTCCGAGGGGGTAGTCCCGGCACTCCGCGACATAGGCCCTCCCGGCGGCGTCCCAGCAAATGGAGACGGGATCCACCACATCCGGCTCCGCGGCCCAGAGAGTCAGTTCCAGGCGTGGATCGGTCCGGAATCCGGATGGATCAAAACGGGGCGCGCCGAATACTGCTGCGGGCAGCAGAAGACTGGTGGCAAGAATGATCCGAATGGGTTCACGCATGCGTCCCAAGTACGGACGACGGTCCACCCTGGGGAATTCGGGGGCGGACGCGGAGGAGTCCGCGTGGATCAAGGCGTGCTCTGGCCCAGACCGGAGAAGGCGATGACCAGGAGGGCGATGATGATGATCCCCAGCACCACACCCACCGCGAGGAAGATCTTGTTGGTGTTGTTCGTCTTCTTGGTGAAGGCGGAATTCTTCTTCGCGATGACGGTGGTCGGACTTCCGGCGGCCTCGCCAATCTTGACGGTCGGACGCGGCTGCTCGGTCTGCCGCTTGCCGGTCTCGTACCGGAACTCCACCTGTCCCAGCCGCAGGGTCTGGCCCGGACGCAGCGGGGTTTCCTTCTCCGGGGCAATCTGGGCCTCGTTGATGAAGGTGCCGTTGGTGGAGTTGAGATCCTTCACCACAATGTCGTCCCCCTTGGTCCAGACTTCGCAGTGGTGGCTCGAGACGCTCGGCTCGGCAATCGGGAACCGGTTGTCGTCCAGACGACCGATGGATGCCTTCTCCGAGGGCACCTCGAAGACGCGATCCGTGAAGCCGGCGGTGAGACAGACCAGTTTCGGCATAGGCGAATTTGCGGCTGTGTTTAGCCGCTCGTGGAATGGGGCGTCAAACGGTTTCCCCGCAGGGAGTCCTTCCGGCCGGGCCCGTTTTGGGCAGCGGTCCATTGGATTTCATGTGACGCATGGGCGCAGGGACCAGCATGGGAATTGGGGAAGCCTCCGTCAACCGCGCTGCTTCACCAGTTCGCGAAACTCGGCGAACAGCCCGTTGGAATCGTGAGGCCCCGGGGAAGCCTCCGGATGATACTGGACGCAGAAAACCGGGCGGTTTCGATGGCGGAGTCCCTCGACCGTCCGGTCATTGAGGTTGATCCGGTTCACCGTGACCTCGGGGGGCAGTGACGCGGCGTCCACGGCGAACCCATGGTTCTGGGACGTGATCTCCACGCGGCCAGACTCCAGATCCTTGACCGGCTGATTGCCGCCGCGATGGCCGAACTTGAGCTTGAAGGTCCGGCCGCCCAGGGCCTGTCCGAGAATCTGGTGCCCAAGGCAGATGCCGAAGATCGGGATCCCGGAGTCCACCAGGGAGCGGACCTCCCGGACGATGCCGCCCAGGGCCGCCGGATCGCCGGGGCCGTTGGACAGGAAGACACCGGCCGGTTTGTGCCGGAGCGCCTCGGCCGCCGGGGTGTGGGCGGGGACCACCTGGATCCGGAATCCCTGCTGCCGGAGCCGGCGCAGGATGTTGTACTTCATTCCGAAATCGTAGGCGACGATCGGGATGTCCGCCGGAGGCAGGGGTTGCCGCACCATGCGGGGATTCGCGGCCCCGTTGGATTGGGTGATTCCGAACTCCGCGGATTGGGAATCCTCCGGATCCCAGACGAACGCCTCCTTGTGGGTGACGGCGGAAACGTAATCGCGCCCTTCCATCCCGCCCCATCCCCTGGCGCGGGCCAGGGCCTCGGCATCCGAAAGGGCTTCGGTGGTCAGGCAGCCCGCCATGGCTCCCCGGACGCGAAGCTTGCGGGTCAGCGCCCGGGTGTCGATGCCCTGGATTCCCGGGATGCCGTGCTTCTCCAGATACTCGCCCAGCGAATGGTCCGCCCGCCAATTGCTGACGACCGGGGACAGTTCGCGGATGACGAATCCGGCCGCATGCGGCGCCCAGGACTCGACATCCTGCTCATTGACCCCGTAGTTGCCGATCAGCGGATAGGTCATCGTCACGATCTGCCCCTTGTAGGAGGGATCGGTGAGGATCTCCTGATAGCCGGTCATGGAGGTGTTGAAGCACACCTCGCCGGCCGCGGTGGCGCGGGCGCCAAATGCGGTTCCGTGGAACACCGTGCCGTCTTCGAGCGCGAGAATTGCAGGAGTCATCATCAGGGGGGCACCGGGCGGTCCATGGGAGCCCGGAGCGCGCGGAGTTTGCGGTCCGCGGGCCGGGGTGCAACAGGAATGAAGGAGGAATGACGGTCGCCCTCCCGCGGGATCCCTGGTCTACGAAGATCTTCGTTGACTCTACGAAGGTGTTCGTATTTGATGCGTCCGTGCCTGCCGCCGACCTCCCCCGTCCAACCGATTCCGAGTTGTCCATCCTCCGCGTGCTGTGGGCGCGCGGCCCAAGCACCGTGCGCCGGGTGGTGGAGGAGCTGGGGCCGGACACGGGATACACGACGGCGCTGAAGCTGCTGCAGATCATGACGGACAAGGGGCTGGTGACCCGGGATGACGCGGAGCGCACCCATGTGTTTGCCCCGGCGCTGCCGGCCGAGGCCACGCGCCGGCAACTGGTGGACGACCTTCTGGAGCGGGCCTTCGACGGCTCCGCGGAACTGCTCGTGCAGCAGGCGCTCGCGGGCCGCCGTCCGTCCCGGGGCGAGATTGCGGCCCTGCGCCGACTGTTGGATTCGTTGGAAAGGAAGAAACCATGAATGAACTCCCGAACCTGTTGACCCATCCGTGGGTGTGTCGTGTGGCCGTGGTGCTGTTGCACTTCCTCTGGCA
>JAEUHD010000292.1 GCA_016793645.1 Verrucomicrobiales bacterium | reverse complement strand
CGACATGGTGAGCGTCGGCATTGTTGCCGAGGGACGCTATTTGACACGGGACGGTGTCCGGGAGCCCCGGGAGATCTTTCAACGTGAGGTCGCGGAGAACCAGTGGATCCGGGAGCATCTCGCGACGGGGGAGTCCACGGGGGACTACCATCTCACCAGCGAGTACTCCCGGCATTCCCGGTATTGCGCGGCCCCGGGGCTGCTGTTGGTGGGGGATGCGTTTGCGTTTCTGGATCCCGTGTTCAGCAGCGGCGTGATGCTGGCCCTCAAGAGCGGACAGATGGCGGCTGAGGCCGTGCATGAGGGACTGATCTCGGGAAACCTCTCTTCCGCCCGGTTTGCCGGTTACGGCGCCCATATTCGGCGGGGCGTGGAGAACATGAGGAAGCTGGTGTATGCCTTCTACGATCCCCGATTCTCGTTTCGCGAGGTGATCCAGCGGTATCCGGATGCGGCGGGCGAAATCACCGACTGCCTGTCCGGAGATGTGAACAAGGACTTTTCGCGTCTGTGGAGTCGCATCCGGGAGTTTGTCCCCCTGCCGGAGGACCTGCCCTACGGCGAACCCTACGGAACCGCCTCCGGCGCGTGAACGGTTCCGCGTTCCGGCACTCAAGCCGCGGGCGGCAGATCGATGCTCCAGAGTCGGCGTCCGTCCCGGTTGAGATGCGTCACGGTGGCGACGCCCGATTTCCCGTCGATGCGTACTGTCCTCGCCGTTGTCGAAAGCCACCCAATTCGTTGAGCCATCCGGAACCAGCAGGACCCGCGATCCATGGGTTCGAGTTGGTGGATAGGTCGAGAGGAATGGATCAGGGATAGCTCGGGAACGGGTAGGGGCCGTTCATGCGTTCCCACATCCAGCGGAAATCCGCATTGTTGGGGGTGATGCGGGGCACGGCCGCGAGTTCGGCGAACGAGGTGATCCGCGGGGAGGTTCGAGGGTCACGCCACTTGTGCAGTTCGGCATGCCCGTCGGCAAAGGTGAACACCCCGGTGCGCCGATGCCGGGCGGCGGGAAATTCCTCCCAGATTCCCTGTGGACCCCCATGCCAGACGACGCGGAATACGCCCAGGCTGATGGTCGCCTCGTGGGCGTCCACGAAGATGAAGATCTGGGACGGGGAGGTGCGGTTGAAGTCGGAACTCCGCACGAAGGCGGTGGGGGAATAGGACCAGGACTCGGTCTCGGGAATGTTGGAGTTCCCGCTGTGACCCACGCCATCGCCGGCGACGATGTACTGGTTCATGGCGTAGCTGCGGACGCGGCGGGGCCCGCGACGTCCGAAGATGTTGGTGGTGCTTTGGTCCGAAGGGCAGTGGAAGACGTCCGCCGACTTGAGGTAGGGACCGAGGTGACCGGGCCCGGGGGCAAGGAGGAGCGCCCGGTTGGTCCGATCCCCATTGGGATCATAGCTGGGAAACATGCAGCCATTGACCCAGCGGGCTCCGTTCGGAAAGACGGCGTCCGTTTCGGAGGGGGAGAGGCGTTCGCTTTGGTCGCTGGCATACATCAGCCAGGCGGTTTGAAGCTGGCGGAGATTGCTCAGGCAGACCACCGACTGGGCGCGGTCCCGGGCGCCGACCAGCGCGGGAACCAGGAGGCCGGCCAGGATCGCGATCACGGCGATCACCACCAGCAGCTCCACCAGCGTGAAACCGCCGCCCGCTCCTCTGCCGGATCGTGTCGCGGGGCGGAGGAAGTTTACAGTCGCGGGGGGAAGGTTCATGGAGCGAAACCCGGGTCCCTCAATCGGGCCGACGCAAGCGGAAGTAGCGCTCGGCCTCGTCGAGGGGGACCTCGGCGGAGGTGCCGCCGGCGGGATACTCCGTCCAGACCACGGGCGGGACGAGACTGGGGGTGCTTTCGAAGACCCAATTCGCGACGCCACCAGGCCAGGAGAGGCGGAGGGTTGATCCGTCCGGGGAAGGTTCGGTGGTGATCGGGATTTCCGGAGGCCGCCCGACGCGGATCGGGGCATTGGCAATCGGATTCCAGTCGGAGCCCGCCACCTCAAAGATCGTCTCGGGCTTGAGGTTGGGACGGGTCATGTGGAGCCAGCCGTAGTGGGTGTCGTCGCTAGAGAAAAACTGCAGGCCGAGGTACAATTCCGTGCTCCTGCTTGCGCCGAAAGGTTCATCAATCTCGTAAAACGTCCATTGGGCGATCTGCGGGTCTCGAACTGCGCCATAGCCCGGCAACGAAACCAGAATTGGATTATCTGGATTCAGGTATCGCGGCGTCGCGTCGCTCAACGAAGAATCCAGATCGAGAAACGGTGCGCCTTCTGCCGTCCCCAGAATGCGGGAAGCACCCGGCAAGTGCATCAAAGGGAAAACTCTCCAAGGCATGGTTTGGTTGGCAACGATGACTTGATAAATGGCCTCAGTCCGTTGGTCCCCATCAATGTCAATCACCGCAAGATTGGTGGTCGCGGGGATGGGTTGACTCCTCAACGGGACGATGAAGCAAATGAGCGACAGAAGGAGGATTCCCAACTTCGTGAGAACCTTCGGTCCCGATGCCGGAGCGACTCCGAGAAATTCGCGCGGGGCCGGATTCAGCGCGGAGTCCTTTCGAGATCCGATGTGCCCTGTCAAAGAAAGCGAAACCGCCCTCTGGGGGATGGAACCAGTGGTTGTAGGCGGCTGCATGATTCTGGGGAACCGGACGGCATCAATCCGGCCGACGCAGGCGGAAGTAGCGCTCGGCCTCATCGAGGGGGACGTCGGCGTAGGTGCCGCCGGCGGGATACTCCGTCCAGACCACGGGCGGGACGAGACTGGGGGCGCTCTCGAAGATCCAATTCGCGACGCCACCAGGCCAGGAAAGGCGGAGGGAAGTCCCGTCCGGGGAGGGTTCGGTGGTGATCGGTATTTCGGGAGGCCGCCCGACGCGGATCGGGGCATTGGCAATCGGATTCCAGTCGGAGCCCGCCACCTCAAAGATCGTCTCGGGCTTGAGGTTGGGACGGGTCATATGGAGCCAGCCGTAGTGGGCGTCGTCGTCGACCAACAATCTGAGCCCGAGGAATACCTCCAACCGATCGCTTGCGTCGAATTCATCCCCGTCATCGTAGAAGGTCCATATAAGCGTCTGTCTGTCACGGCGTGCAAGATATCCGGATAGTGCGATTGAACCCGTGTTGGCAAAATTGACATATCGCGGCGTGCCAGCATCAAGCGCTGAATCCACTTCAAGAAATGGAATGGACTTTGGTGTCGCGAGGAAGTGCGCCGTTCCTTGCGGATGCATATTGAGATAAATTCCCCAAGGTAGGGCCTGGTTGGCGACGAACGCCTCGTAAACCGCATCACTCTGTTGGTCACCGTTGATGTCAACCACTGCGAGATTCGTGGTCGCGGAGAAAGGTTGGCAGTGTGCCAAGACGCAGGAGCAAACGAGTATTGCAAGCAAAACAAATTTCATAAAATCCTCAATTCTCGGAATTGCGCCGCATGAGCAGGAACCCGCGCATGGTTCCGTTCTTCAAT
>JAEUHD010000270.1 GCA_016793645.1 Verrucomicrobiales bacterium | reverse complement strand
TCGGCGGTCTGCGGCCCCGACAAACTTCCTCTTGCGCCGAATGTCCCCACGGCGCAGATCGTCGGCAGTCCCAGCGTGGTGGTGAATGTTCGCGCTTCAATTCGAGGATGGCTCCGGCTCGCCGTGCTGGCGGGAGGTGCCCTGCTGGCCGGTGCGGAATCCGCTCCGGTGCGGGAGCACTGGGCCTTCCAGCCTGTGGCGGACCCGGTGCCTCCACGGAGGACTGCGGCAGTCGAGGGTTCGCGGACGCCTCCGGATGCGTTCCTTCGATTCGCGATGGACGAATCCGGACTGACCCCGGCGCCTCCGGTCGGACGCCGGGCGTTGATCCGGCGGCTCAGCTTTGACCTCCGCGGACTGCCGCCGTCCCCGTCGGAAGTGGAGGCCTTTGTTGTGGATCCCGACCCATCGGCGGTGTCGCGCTGGGTGGATCGTTTTCTGGCGTCCCCGCAATACGGGGAACGCTGGGGGCGCTGGTGGCTGGATCTGGCGCGCTACGCGGATACCAACGGACAGGATGAAAACAAGGTGATGGCCAACGCGTGGCGGTATCGCGACTGGGTGATCCGGTCCTTCAACGCGAACCAGCCCTTCGACCAGTTCATCACCGACCAGCTCGCCGGCGACCTGTTGCCGACCAACGGAGTGCCGGAGGAGGAGGTCTTCGACCGCTGGATCGCCACCGGGTTCCTGGTGCTCGGCCCGAAGATGCTGGCCGAACAGGACAAACCCAAGTTGGTGATGGACCTCGTGGACGAGCAGATTGACGTCGTCACGCGCGCGTTTCTGGGCCTGACGGTGGGGTGTGCGCGCTGTCACGACCACAAGTTCGACCCCATCCCGACCCGCGACTACTACGCGCTGGCCGGGATTTTCAAGAGCACGCGGGCGATGGAGAACCTCGACTTCGTCTCCAAGTTCAACGAGCGCCCGGTTTCGACCCAGGCACAACGGGCCGCGGCCGCCGCCCATGCCGCGGCGTTGTCCGAACGGACTGCCGCCGTCACCCGGGCCCGCGCGGCGGGCGATGCGGGACTGAAGGCGCGATGGCGCGACGATGTGGCGGCCCTGCTGTCGGCCGGGTGCGTTCCTCCGGTGGGAACGAACGGACCGCCGCATCGGATTCGACTGGCGGCGCATTGTTCGGCCCGTCCGGACACGAACACGGTGTCCCGGTCGCTTCAGGCCTGGATGGGACACCCGATTTCGGAAATTGCCGCCGACCTGGCCGCCTTGGAAACGGAGCCCGACCCGGGGCCGGAACCTCGGATCGGCCCCGGGCGCGTCGGCGGTGCCTTTATCGCCACGGGCACCAATTTCCTGGAACTTCCCCATGCATTGTCTCTCGATCCCCCGCAGATCACCCTCGAGGCCTGGGTCCGGGCCGAGTCGTTCCCGGGCGGAGGTGACGCGCGTCGCTGGCTGGTGAACAAGAATGGAAGTGAGTGGACGGACGGGCACTACGCCCTGGTGGTCGATCGCGACCGTCCGGGCGCCTACCTCAACATCGGCGGTGGGAAGGAAAACGTCTTTTCCCTGTGGAGCGACGGCCCCCGGCTCCAGACCAACCACTGGCAGCATCTCGCGATGACGTACGACGGGAAGCTCCTCCGGTTATGGGTGGACGGAAAATTGGCGGGCGAGCTTGGGGTGGGCCGTCCGCGGGTTCCTGGAACCGGCGGACTGGCGGTGGGACGGCGTCAGGACGGCTACGTTCATTTTCGCGGGCGTCTCGACGAAATCCGGGTGTGGGACCGGGCCCTGGAATCGGAGGTTCTGGCGACCCATGCCTCCCATCCGGAAGCACCGGTTGGGGACGGCGTTGTGGCGCGCTGGGAGTTCAACGGACTCGACGTTGCCCAGCGGGAGGTTGTGGCGAGGGCGGAGTTGCACGAGGCGTTGTATGGCGGCGAGGGCATTCTGGTGACGCCCGGCGATGCCCGGGCGTGGTACTCGGCGGAGCACCGGGAATCGCTGGAGCGTGCCGAGCGGGAGAGGGATGCCCTGGCCGCGGCAGCGCCTCCGGGTCCGGCGAATGCACTGTCGGTCATGGACGACGCGCCGGTGGATCTCCCTGTCTTTGGGCGGGGAAACCATTTGAATCCGGGCAAGGAATCCGTGCCTCGCGGCTATCTTCGCGTGGTGGATCGGGGAACCTCATCCGCGCCCGCCCCGGACCGGAGTGGACGTTTGGAATTGGCCCGTTGGCTGACATCGCCGGAGCATCCCCTGACGTCGCGCGTCGTCGTGAACCGGGTCTGGCAGGCGCACTTTGGGGAGGGATTGGTGCGCACGTCCGACAACTTTGGGATTCGCGGGGAGCCTCCCACGAATCCGGCGCTGCTGGACTGGCTGGCCCGGGAATTCGTCCGGTCCGGATGGGATCTCAAGCGCTTGCACCGACGGATCGTGACGAGCGCCGTGTATCAACAGGACTCCGCCACAGCGGAGGCGGATGCGGCGTCGCTCCGCGATCCGGAGAACCGGTGGCTGTCCCACTTTCCCCGACAGCGGTTGGAGGCGGAAATGATTCGCGACGGACTCCTGGCCGTGTCCGGGCGCCTCGACCTGGCGATGGGGGGAAGTTTGGTCTCCTGGAAGAACAACGAATATGTGCCTGCGGACGAGGTTTCGGACTCCTGTGTGCGCCGGTCGGTGTACCTCCCCGTCGTGCGCGACCGCGTTTACGATGTGTTCACGCTGTTTGATTTTGCCAATCCGAGCGTGGGGACCGCCCGCCGGACTCCGACGGTCGTTTCCCACCAGGCGCTCTTTTTCCTGAACAGTCCGCTGGTGCGCGACTGCGCCCGAAGTCTGGCCGAGTCGGTGGTGGCGGACTCGGAAACCGATTCGGAGCGGGTTCAGGATCTCTACCGCCGATTGTTCAGCCGCCCCGCGACCGGGAACGACGTGGATCGGGCGCTCCGATTCTTGAAGTCGGCCGGTCCCTGGGTGCGTCCGGATTCGAGTGCGGATTCCTGGGCGACCCTGTGCCAGGCCCTGATGTCCGCCAACGAATTCCTCTACCGCGAATGAATCCGATCCGGCCGCATCCCCATGATCTCCCCGCGCCGATGACGCGCCGGCAGATGCTGCGGCAGTGCTCGCTGGGTTTCGGCCAACTCGCGTTGTTGGGGGCGATGGCGGCGGAATCCTCCGTGGGAGTCCCTCCGGTGTCGCGGGCCATGTTTCGGCCGCGGGCGAAGCGGGTGATCTTCCTGTTCATGCACGGGGGGCCGTCCCATGTGGACACGTTCGACTACAAGCCGGCCCTGATCCGCGATTCCGGGAAGCCGCTGCCTTTTGCGAAGCCGAGGATCCAGTTTGCACAGACGTCCAATTTGCGCCGGTCCCCCTGGGAGTTTCGTCCCTGCGGACAGTCCGGAGCGATGGTCAGCGACCTGTTTCCGCTCGTGGGGGCGTGCGCCGATGACCTGTGCCTCCTGAAGTCCGTCCACGGCACCAACGAGGCGCACGGCGGTGCGCTGCTGAAACTGCACACGGGGTCCGACACCTTTGTGCGGCCCAGCATGGGGTCCTGGATCTCCTACGGATTGGGATCCGAAAACCGGAACCTGCCCTCCTTCATCACCATCAATCCGACGCTGGGCCACGGCGGCGTAGGGAATTGGTCGAGCGCCTTCCTTCCGGCGGTGCACCAGGGAACTCCGCTCGGCGGAGGCGTGCCTGTGGAAAAGGCGACGATTCACTACCTGCACGACCCGGGGGACAACGTCCCGTTGCAGCGCGCACAACTCGACTTCCTGGCGGAGGTGAATCGGGATCATCGGGCGCGCTCCGGACCGGATTCCGCGTTGGAGGCGCGGATCGAATCCTTTGAGCTGGCGTTTCGGATGCAGACGGAGGCTCCCGAGGTTCTCAACCTCGACGGGGAATCGCCGGCCACGCGGCGCCTGTACGGGTTGGATGATCCGCGCACCGCCTCGTTTGCGCGGCAATGCCTGATGGCCCGGCGCTTCAGCGAACGGGGTGTGCGGTTTGTCCAGGCCACCCACGGCTATTGGGACCAGCATGAGGACCTGACCCGGGATCATGGGCGGCTCGCGTCAGAGGTGGACCGTCCCATCGCCGGACTGCTCCGGGACTTGAAATCCCGCGGCCTGCTGGATGAAACCCTGGTGCTCTGGGGCGGCGAGTTCGGGCGCACCCCGACGCTGCAGGGCAGGGATGGGAGGGATCATCATCCCCACGCCTTCACGATGTGGATGGCGGGGGGCGGCGTCCGGCCGGGATTCAGCTACGGCGTCACCGATGATTACGGGTTCTATTGCGTGGACCAGAAGGTGCATGTGCACGACCTGCACGCGACCCTGCTGGCGTTGCTGGGCGTCGATCATGAGGCGCTGACCTATCGGCATGCCGGACGCGATTTCCGGCTCACCGACATCAGTGGGCGTGTGGTGACCGAGGTCTTCTCCTGATCTTGCCGAAGTGGGTGGCTGCGGGCTGTGCCCGCGGGTGACCTCTCCGAAGCACCCCGGTGCGGAGGAATTCCGCGCAAACTCCGCCCACGCGCCCTCATCCGCAGCGGCGCTGCTGCGGACCGATTCCAGAACCGCGCGGCAGCGCGGCTCCACCCTCAGGTGGCTGCGGGCTGTGCCCGCGGGTGACCTCTCCGACGCACCCCGGTGCGGAGGAAGTTCGCGCAAACTCCGCCCACGCGCCCTCATCCGCAGCGGCGCTGCTGCGGACCAATTCCAGAACCGCGCGGCAGCGCGGCTCCACCCTCAGGTGGCTGCGGGCTTTGCCCGCGGGTGACCTCTCCGACGCACCCCGGTGCGGAGGAACTTCGCGCAAACTCCGCCCACGCGCCCTCATCCGCAGCGGCGCTGCTGCGGACCGATTCCAGAACCGCGCGGCAGCGCGGCTCCACCCTCAGG
>JAEUHD010000219.1 GCA_016793645.1 Verrucomicrobiales bacterium | reverse complement strand
ATTCTCCCCCGTGCCCGAAAGCCATCCCACCGTCGAACGCACCCTTCGCGGAATCCCCGCCTCGGGTGGTGTCGTCCACGCGCGGGTGCTTCGTCTGGGTCCCAACGTCCCCGACATCGTCCGCCGGGAACTTCCCGCCGCGGAAGCGGAGCGGGAGTTGGATCGCTTTCGGGAGGCCCTGGTCGCCACCCGCCACCAGATTCGCGACATCCAGGCGCGGGTCTCCAAGGCGCTCGGTGCCTCCGAAGGGGCGATTTTCGAGGCGCACCTGCTGGTGCTGGACGATCCGACCTTCATGGACGAAATCACGTCCGGGGTCCGGGACCAGCACCTGAACGCCGAATTTGTCGTCAAGTCCGTCGCCGATCGGTTCGCCGGCGCACTCGCGGCGGTGGACGATCCCTACCTGAGCGAGCGGGCGGCGGATGTCCGGGATGTCGCCCAGCGGCTGGTCCGCAATCTGACCGGAGGGGTCACCGAGGACGACTTGAGCCGGATGAAGGAGCCGGCGATCATCGTCGCCCACGATCTTTCGCCCAGCACCACGGCATTGCTGGACCGCACCAAGGTATTGGGGTTCGCCACGGATGAGGGCGGGGTCACCAGCCACACCGCGATCGTGGCGCGAAAGCTTCGTCTGCCCGCGGTCATTGGACTTCGGGATGTCACCTCGCAGGTCCGGACCGGCGACGATGTCCTGCTCGATGGGCACGGCGGCGGCTTCATCATCAACCCCACGGATGCCACGCTCTACCAGTACGGGCAGATGCGGGAGCGGCGGGCCGCGCTGGAGGTCCGACTGGCGGACCTGCGCTCGCAACCGGCGGTGACTCTGGACGGCTTCCGACTCACGCTCGCCGCCAACATTGAGGACCCCTCGGACCTCCCCGCCGTGACGGACAGCGGCGCGGAAGGCGTGGGATTGTTCCGCACGGAGTTCCTTTTCCTCAACACTCCCGAACCTCCCGATGAGGAAACCCAGTTTCAGGCCTACCGGGCCGTCGCCGCGGGTTTGGCGCCGGCGCCGGTGGTGATCCGAACCCTGGATCTCGGGGGTGACAAACTCCCCGGAGGCGAGCGTACCCAGGAACAGAACCCCTTCCTCGGGTGGCGTGCGATCCGGATCAGCCTCACCCAGACCGAACTCTTTCGAACCCAGCTCAGGGCCATCCTGCGGGCCAGCGCCCATGGCAAGGTCCGGTTGATGTATCCGATGATCTCGAGTCTCGACGAACTCCGGGCGGCCAACGCCGAACTGGAGAGTTGCCGGGCCGAACTCCGTCGCAAGGGCATCCCCTTTGACGAAACCCTCGAGGTGGGGATGATGATCGAAGTACCGGCGGCCGCCCTGATTGCCCGGTCCCTCGCCCCGGAGGTGAGTTTCTTCAGTCTCGGCACCAACGACCTTACCCAATACACCCTCGCCGTCGACCGCCTGAATCAGCGGGTGGCCCACCTCCATGCCCCCACGCATCCGGGAGTACTCCGATTGATCCAGATGACGGTGGAAGCCGCCCGGGAACACGGACGCTGGGTGGGCGTTTGCGGAGAGGCCGCCGGGGACCCGTCCATCATCCCACTCCTCGTCGGACTCGGCGTGGATGAACTCAGTGCCACGCCCGCCATGGTGCCCGCGGCCAAGTTTCTGCTCCGAAGGCTCCGCCGATCCGAAGCGACCACAATGGCGCAGTCCGTGATCAACGCCGCCACGGCCGCCGAAACGCTCGCAGCTTCCAGTGCCCTGGCCCGGAGTTGTGCCCCCGAGCTGTTCTCGACCCCCTGAACGGTCCTTTCCATCGAATCCCACTCCGCAGCGGGTACCGGCATCCCTCCTCTTCCCTCCCTTGAATCGCCCCAATCCGGTGAAGCGCTCCCACGGACCCATTCTCGACGTCTCCTCGCTCACGATTCTCCGGGACCGGAACGTCATTCTGGATGAGGTCACGTGGACCGTCCGCCCGGGGGAACACTGGGTCCTGCTCGGCGCCAACGGTTCCGGGAAAACGTCCCTCCTGTCGGCACTCACCGGATACCTGATGCCAACGCGGGGTGAGATTCGGGTGCTGGGCCAACGTTACGGGGAATCCGACTGGCGGGAGCTTCGGACCCGGATCGGCATTGTCAGCTCGGCCCTCCGCCAACTCATGCCCGATCACGAGACCGCCCTCGACGCCGTGGTCAGTGGCCGACAGGCCGTGGTGGATCTCTGGGGAAGTCCGACCCGGGCGGAGGCCCGCGCCGGACGACAACTCCTCGAATCGGTGGATGCCGGCCCGCTCGCGCATCGTCCCTGGGCGGTCCTCAGCCAGGGGGAACGCCAGCGCGTCCTGATCGCACGGGCCCTGATGGCACGCCCCCGGCTGCTCATTCTCGACGAACCCTGCGCCGGACTCGATCCGGTCGCCCGGGAACACTTTCTCCAGTTTCTGGAGCGGGTCGGACGCCAGCCGAACGGACCGGCACTGGTGCTCGTCACCCATCACGTGGAGGAAATCACCCCGGCATTCCGCCACGTCCTGATGCTCAGGGGGGGACGCGTCGTGGCCGCCGGCCGCCGGACCAAAGTGCTCAATTCCCGAAATCTCTCGGCCATGTTCGGAGCCCCGGTGCGTCTGGGGAGGTTTGGACGCCGTCACGTCCTGAACGTGGGTTCGAAGAGCGCCCGGGTGATGTGACCCGGGGCGACGCGGGGTTCTTGCCGAATGGACGCCTCCGGTTAGCCTCCGGTCGTCGCCATGAAGCTCTCCTTGCTCCTCCTTTCCCTTTGCATCGCGCCGGTGGGCCTTCTGGCTGCCGGAGCCGGCAAGCCCGTGGACGTCTCGAAGCTGCCCCTTCCCGTGCCGCGACCCGTGGATTTCGTGAAGGAGGTCTATCCCATCTTCAAGGAGTCCTGCATCAGCTGCCACGGCCCCGAGAAGCAGAAGGGCAAGTATCGCATGGATTCCAAGGAGGCCGCCTTCAAGGACACCGAGGCGGGTCCGGCCATTGTTCCGGGCAGCAGCGAGAAAAGTGCGTTGATCCACATGGTCGCCGGATTGGTGGACGAGATGCTCATGCCCCCGCCGAGCGACAAGCCCGGCCAGTCCGTCCCGCTCACCCCGGAACAGATCGGGATTCTCCGGGCCTGGATCGAC
>JAEUHD010000213.1 GCA_016793645.1 Verrucomicrobiales bacterium | reverse complement strand
GTGGAGCGTCGTCTGTACGTCGCGGTGCCGGGGATCCGGAACTACCTCGAGTACGGCGGGCACGGCATCCTCGTGATGGATCCGGGCCAAGGCTACCGGTGCCTCCGTCGGATCCCAGGCGCGGGATTGGACCCCCGGGGGGTTCCGATGAACGTCAAGGGAATCGTGGCGAATACCGCGACCCAGCGCCTGTACGTCAGCACGCTCCAATCACTGGCCTGCTATGATCTGCGGACGGACCGGCTCCTGTGGGAGCGGTCGTATCCCGGCGGCTGTGACCGCCCTGCGATCACGCCTGACGGCAAGCTCCTGTTCCTCCCCTCGCTTGAAAGCTCCCACTGGAACGTCGTCAGCACCGAGGGCGGGGAGATCCTGAAGAGGCTCGACGGCCATCAGGCCGCCCACAACACCCTCGTCAGCCTGGACGGCGCCCGGGCCTTCCTCGCGGACCGGCGCTCCGCCCGATTGACCGTGGTGGATGTGGCCAGCCAGCGGGAGATCGCCACCGTCGGTCCCTTCCTCAGTTCCATCCGTCCCTTCACCGTCAACGGAGCACGGACCCGGGTGTATGTGTGTGTCGATGATCTGCTCGGCTTTGAGGTGGGAGACCTCGACTCGGGCAAACCCCTGCATCGGGTGACCGTGGGCGGCTACGACAAGGGACCCGTCAAGCGCCACGGCTGCCCCAGTCACGGAATCGGCCTCACTCCGGATGAACGGGAGGTCTGGTTGACCGACGGGGCCAACGAGCGACTTCACATCTTCGACAATACCGTCACCCCGCCGCGCCAGGTGGCGAGTGTCCGACTTCGGGATCAACCCGGTTGGGTCACGTTCAGCCTCGATGGCACCCACGCCTGGGCCTCCACGGGCGATGTCATCGATGTCGCCTCCCGGACCGTGGTGGCGACGTTGTCCGATGAGACCGGCGCCGCCGTCCAGAGCGAGAAGATGGTGGAAGTCCAGTTTCAGGACGGCAGGGTCGTCCGCGTCGGCGACCAGTTCGGGATCGGACGCCTCCGCCCCCCGGGTTAGGGACCCCGGGCACCGCGCCCGCGGGGTTGGTGCTTGATGTCCCTCCTCCCGTGTCCAAGCTACGTGCACCCGTTCGCCACCCTTGGTTCATGCCTCAACGGTTCATTAGCCACGACATTCCCGACTCCTGGAAACACCGGGATGTCTTTGAGATTCGGGGACGCCGCTTCCCCCTGCGGGAGGTCGTCCTGGCCTCCGAAATCCGGGGGGACCTGGAACCCCTGATCGCCGAAAGCCGCAGGGCCCTCGCCTGCGAGCAGCGGGCGGCCGACGAGGGGCGCGAAGCGGATCTGGAGGCGGTCGAGGCGATGATGGACGGATTTCGCTACGAACATGGCCTGGTCTCCGTCGAGGAAACCGAACATTGGCTGGAGGGATTCGGGCTCGAGGTGGACGACCTCGGCGGCTACTTCCTCAGGGAATACTGGAAGCGCGAACTGGGTGCGGAAGTGGAGCCGCCGGTCGATTCCATCGACGGGGATTCCGCCACCTGGCCCTGCGATCTGATCCTTTCCGGGGGCCTGGAGCGGCTGGCGCGCCGGCTCGCCCGTGAGGCGACGTGCGCGGTTCAACGGACCGGTCCGTCCGACGCGCTGGCCCGCGAACTTCTGGACGGATTTCGCTCCTCGGACCGGATGCGGGACATCCCCTTTGGCCCGTGGATGGCGGCATGGGAGGTCAGCGAGGCCACGGTCCTTTCCCATTTATTTGGGCAATGGTGCCAGGCCGCGGACCGCCGGGATGCCCTCACCTCCGAACGGAGGGCCGCCGCCCTTGCGGAGCAGCGGAGCGCCCTCGTCCGCGTCGAACTGGTGAGCGTCCAGTTCGATTCCGAGGCCGCCGCGCATGAGGCATACCTCTGCGTGACCGCGGACGGACTGGCCCTGGAGGCGGTCGCGGACGAGGCGGGCTACCCCCTCCGCCGGACCTCGGCCTTCGTCCGGCAGTTCCCGGAGGAGTGGCATCTGCCCCTGCTCTCGGCCCACCCGGGCCGGACACTCCCGCCGCTTCCCGACAGCGGGACCTACCAGGTCTGCCGGGTGGTCACCCAGCACGAGCCGATCCTGACCGACCCCGCGGTTGCCGAAGCACTCGACGCGCTGCTGTTGGAACGGCACTTTGGCCGCCTGGAATCGCGCGAGGTCAACTGGCTGCAGAGGACGGAGGTGGCCGAATGATGCCCCGCGCCGAGGAGATCCTCCGCACGACCTCCCTCGCCCGGTTTGTGCCGGCGGAGCATTTCGAACGGATGCGCGACCGGTTTGAGGAGGTCCATTACGACTTCGGGGAGACGATCATCCGGCAGGGGGAGGAGGCCGACGCGTTCTTCGTGCTCATCACGGGAAGGGCCCGGGTGCTCAAGGAGCAGCCCGACGGCGAGGAGATCACCCTTCATCGACTGCAACCGGGGCATGAGTTCGGTGAAAGCGCGTTGTTGGAGGAAAAGACCCGGACCACCACGGTCCGTTGCAGCACGGCGGTGGACGTACTGCGGCTGGGTCGAAAGGACTTTCAGGAGCTGGTGGAGGAGTTCCCTGAACTCCTGAATTCCCTCGAACTGCTCTCCCGATGGAGGGCCCTTCACAGTTTTCTTTACACCTACAGCCATTTCGGCCGGCTTTCCGCCCCGGCACTCCGTGCCCTCATCGACCACCTCCAACCGGTCGATTTCAAGCAGGGAGAAACCATCATCCGCCAGGGGGATCCCGCCGGCCCCATGTTCATCGTCCGGGAGGGACGCGTCCGGATCTTCACCGGCCCGTCGGACAAGGCGGTCAACGTCGCCTTTTTCCGGGAGGGGGACTATTTCGGGGAGTTGTCGGTGATGACCGGCGCGCCGCGGGCCGCCTCGGCGGAAGCGGCCTCCGACTGCCGGCTGCTGGCACTTGCGCCCGAGAATGTCGCGATCCTGGACCGTCAATTCCCGGAGATCGAGAAGCTCCTCGCCGAGCGCCGGGCCCTGTACCAGGCCAAGGTCAAGACCCGGGTCCCCCTCGATTTTTCCCAGGAGCTCCTGCCGGCGGAGGCGGAGACCCCGGGTGCCGCGAAATCCGCCCCGTCGCCAGCCGAGGATGGCGTCGAGGAACCCTTTGCCGACGAGCGCGGATTCTTCCGGCGCCGGACCGGCCGCATCCGCCGGATGCCCATCGTCCTGCAGATCGACGAAATGGACTGTGGAGCCGCCTGCCTGGCGATGATCTGCCGCCACTTCGGGCGCGCGGTGAACATCGCCCGCATCCGGGAGCTGTGCCATGTGTCCTCGGACGGGACCAGCCTCGACGGGATCTGTTCCGCAGCTTCGGAGCTGGGATTGGCCGCCCGCGGCATCAAGGCCTCCCGGAAGCACCTCGGGCAGATGCCGCTTCCGGCCATCGCGCATTGGGAGGGCCGGCACTGGCTGGTGATCTACCATGTGTCCGACACCCACGTCTGGCTGGCGGATCCGGCCGTGGGGCGCCGCAAGGTGACGCGGACGGAGTTCAGCGAGTTGTGGTCGGGCTACGTCGCCCTTTTCGACTACACCGTCGCCTTCGAAAAGGCTCCGGTGGGTCACAGTTCCTGGGCCTGGCTGGTTCCGTTTTTCACCCGGCACCAGGGCATCTTCCTGCAGGCCCTCCTGCTCGCCCTGGCCGTCAGCGGTCTCCAGCTGATTCTTCCCATCGCCACCCAGGTCGTCGTGGACCGGGTGATCGTCGACCAGGAAATGGACCTCCTCCGACAGGTGGTCTTCGGGATGGCCGCGGCGCTGGTGGGACTGGTGGCCTGCAACCTTCTCCAGCAATACCTGCTGAGCTTCGCCACGGTGCGGGTGGATTGCTCGATCCTCGACTATCTGACGCGTCGGATGCTGGAGCTGCCGATGTCCTACTTCAACAGCCGCCGCACCGGGGACATCCAGCGGCGGCTCGAGGGCGCCCGGGAAATCCGGGAGTTCATCGTGCAGCACGGCATCGGAAGCCTCCTGGCCGTGATCCAGTTTGCCGGGTGCCTCGGTCTGATGGTGCTCTACAGCCCGGCGTTGACCGGGGTGTTCCTGTCCATGCTGCCGCTCTACGCCGGCCTGATGTGGTTTTCGCAGCGCGTTCTCCGGCCGCTGTTCGCCGAACTCGAGGCCAATCACGCACGGTACAGCTCCTACCAGATCGACGCCATCAAGGGCATCGAGGCGGTGAAGGCGTCCGCCGCCGAACCCGCCTTCCGCGAGGCCCTGCTGAGCCAGTTCCTTGGAGTCTCCAAGGGACTCCTCCGCGGGAGTTTCATCATGATGACCTACCAGAGTGCCATCCAGGTCATCGGATTGCTGTCCGGAGGTTTGTTCCTGTGGTTTGGCGCCCGGCAGGTCGTCGGGGGGGAACTCACCGTCGGCCGCTTCGTCGCCTTCAACACCCTGCTCGCCATGGCGGCCGCGGCCATCCTCCGCACGCTGGGCGTCTGGGATCATCTGCAGTGGATGACGGTCCTGCTCAACCGGCTCAGCGACATCTTCGAGGCCGAGCCCGAACAGGGACGCGACCACTCCCACCTCAAGCCGGTGCGATCCCTAGAGGGCCAGATTGAGTTTCGAAACGTCGGCTTCCGATACGGCGGCCCGGAATCGATGCCGATCCTGTCGGGAATCAACCTCCGCGTTGCCCCGGGAAAGACCGTCGCCATCGTGGGCCGCAGCGGCTCGGGCAAGACCACCCTGATCAAGCTCCTCGCCGGACTGATCCAGCCGACCGAAGGCTCCATCCTCTTCGACAACGTGGACATCCGGACCGTGAGCCTGCGGGACCTCCGGTGCCGGATTGGGATCGTCCTGCAGGAAAACTACACCTTCGCGGACACCATCCTGCGCAACGTCGCCTTCGGGGATCGGGAACCCGACTTCGAGCGGGTCCTGCGGGCCACCCAGCTCGCCAACGCCCACGACTTCATCTCCCGGCTCCCCCTCGGCTACGAGACCCGCATCGGCGAAACGGGCCTGGCGTTGTCGGGCGGGCAGCGCCAGCGGATCGCCATCGCCCGCGCCCTGTACCGGGATCCCCCGGTGCTGATCTTCGACGAGGCCACCAGCGCGCTGGACACGGAATCCGAGCGCGCCATCCAGGACAACCTGCGCCAACTGCTGCACGACCGGACGAGTTTCGTGATCGCCCACCGGCTGAGCACGGTCCGGGACGCCGATGTGATCCTCGTCCTGGAGCGCGGACGCATCGTCGAGACCGGAACGCACGACGAGCTGATGAAGGCTCGCGGCCTCTATTTCCACCTGTGCAGCCAGCAGTTGTCCCTTTAAGACCCCGGACCTGAACCCGTGACGCCGCGACTCACCACCCCCCGCTCCGAAGCCTCCCCGGTGGACTGGCTGCCCGATGAGCCGCCGCCGCGGCTGGCCCGACTGGCGGGATGGTGTCTCATAGGCATTTTCACCGCCGCCCTCCTGACGGCGGTGCTGCTCCGGCTTCCGGAAACCGTCCGCTGCCGCTTCACCCTCATCCCCGCGGAGGGCGCGGATCCAATCCAGTCCCCGGTCAACGGCGTGCTGCAGCAGGTCCGGGCCGCCGAGGGACAGGAGGTTGAGTCCGGAGCCGTGCTCTTCGAGATTCGCTCCGACGAGGTATTGACCTGGCAGACGGAGCTGAACGCGGCGGAGAACGATCTCCATGCCTCCGAACAGCGGACCCAGCGATCCGAGGAGACCTACGCGGCCCTGCTGAAGATCAATCAGGCGGGCGGCCAGCAGATCACGCAGGAACTGGGGTTCCGCACCAACTACCTCAACACGGTGAAGAAGTTCGTGACGGCTTCCCAGACGCTGTACGAGGCCAAGTTGATCTCCGAGGTCGAAAACCAGAAGGCGAAGCTCGAACAGGCCGCCGGCGAAAAGGAACTCCACATCACCGAACAGTCCCTCAACAAGAACGCCCTCGAACATCAGCAGTTGGAGACGGAGCGGGACCTCCATCGCAGCGAGGAACAGGCCACGGTCTCCAAGCTCAAGGGACGCATCGCCAGCCTGAGGCAGCGCCTGGTGAACTGCGAGTCCGGTGTCCTGACCGTCCGGGCCCCCTTCCACGCCATGGTCATCTCCGTCGCCCAGCGAAATCCCGGGAGCGTGGTCCGGCCCGGACTGGAATTGTGCCAACTCGCCCGGATTGAGGGACGTCCCGTCGCGGATCTCAAGATCCCGCAGTCCGGACTCGACCAGGTGGCGCCCGGCCAGGCGGCGCGATTGTTCTTCGACGCCTTTCCCTATCAACGCTACGGGGCGCGAGCCGCCCGGATCGACTGGGTCAGTCCCTCCGCCGTCGCCACAGGATCCGACCTTCAGTTTCACGCCCGGGCAACCCTCGATCGCGACTCGTTTCCGGTGAACGGCACAAATGTTCCCGTCCGGATCGGCATGATGGGGGAGGCGCGCATCCGGGTCGGGGAACGCACCCTCATTGAATACGTTTTCGAGCCGCTGAAGGCCCTTCGGGAACGATCCCGGTAGTCCCCGTTCCGGGATCGTGGATGACGGAATTCGTCCATTGCAAAATCCGTTACGTTCCGCTACTCATTTTCGCAAGTCACAGACACCTCGTCAGCGAAACCCAGTCCGACCCAAATCCCATGAGCACCAAGAATACCACCAAGTCGAAGGCCACCCCGAAGCTTCGCGACCTGAAGGCCAAGGGCGCCGTCAAGGGCGGCGCGTCGAGCCCCATCTCCAGTCCGCGCTCGAGCCCGAGCCCGTTCTGAAAGGGCGTGGACGCCGGAGGGACTCAACCAACCCCTGAAGCGTTGGAGGACGCCCCGCGCCCTCCCCGATCGTCCGCGGGGCACCCGGTTCGCAAGGTGCGCCGGAATTCATCCACTCGGGGGGAGGCACGGCCGCCGAACGCGGCACGTCTTAAGCCCCGGCGCCTGATCCTCCGAAATCCATGGTCGCCCGGCGACCTGATCATGCTGACCGCGGCGGTGCGCGACCTGCACCGTCTCAATCCGGGAGTGTTCCAGACGGATGTCCGGACCGCGTGTCCGGGCATCTGGGACAACAATCCCCACCTCACGCCGCTGACGGAGCGCACCCGCGGGGTTGAAGTCATTGATTGTGAGTATCCGCTGATCCATGAGTGCGGCACGCAGCCGAAGCACTGCCTGAATGGCTTCGTGGAATTCCTCGCCGCCCGCCTTGGAGTCCCTTGTCGGCTGACGGCCTGCCGGGGGGATATCCACCTGAGCCCCCGGGAACGGTCCCTTCCCTCGGCCGTCCGACGACTCTCGGGAGCCGACCTCCCCTTCTGGATCATGGTCGCCGGAGGCAAGTACGACTACACGATCAAGTGGTGGGAAACCTCCCGATACCAGGCGGTCGTGGACCATTTTCGGGGCCGGCTCCTGTTCGTCCAGGTGGGCGACAAAACCCACCACCACCCCGCCCTGTCGGGCGTCCTGGATCTTCGGGGACGAACCACCCTGCGCCAGATGATCCGGCTCATGCACCATGCGGACGGCGTGGTGTGTCCCGTCACCTTTGCCATGCACCTGGCGGCGGCGGTGGAGACGCGCCCGGGACGACCGGCGTTGCGCCCCTGCGTCGTGGTCGCCGGCGGACGCGAACCCCCGCACTGGGAGGCCTACCCGGGACACCAGTTCATCCACACCGTCGGAATGCTCCCCTGCTGCGCCCAAACCGGGTGCTGGCGCTGCCGGACCTTCCCCCGGGGGGACGGCGATGAGCGCGATGAACCGCATCGCCTGTGCACCAACGTCGTCGGATCGCTCCCCCGGTGCATGGACCTGATCCGGCCCGAGGAGGTGATCCGGAGAATTGAGCTCTATCTTGAAGCGGGAACCGCACGCATACTCGACCCCGCGGGTGCCTCCATGGCATCCCGCATGGTTTCCAACAGCGGGTCCGTCATTTCCCGGACCGTGCCCTCATGCTGATCGCGTTTCCCCATGAGAATTCCGGACGCCGGCCGCACCCACTGCGGCCCATGCGGATTTTCCGGGCGGTGGCGGCCTGGTGGTGGCGGGTGATGGTCGCGCTGGGTTCGCTGGGACCGGCCGTCGCCCAGGACGCGAACGAACGTCCCGCTGTCCCGAACCAGGTCCTCGTGATCCCCTCCGGGGCCGGCCCCATGGTGCTGCCGCGCGGCACCTTCGATGGATGGTCCGCCGCGACCCTGGAAGCCTGGATCCGACTGGACGAGCTGGTCCCGATGCGAATCTTTGAAGTGGGGGATCGAAACCACTCCCTGAACCTCGGGACGGCGGATTCCACCGGGGATCTTTACTTCGCTGTTTCGGACGGCTCCGCGCAGAGTCATCTGGTCGCCGCCCGGGGACTGTTGACGACCAATCGCTGGTTTCATGTCGCGGCGGTTTGCGGCCAGGGCGGGTTGAGGCTCTACGTCAATGGCGCCTTGGCCGGCAAGGAACCCTTTGCCGGGGGCCTCGACACCCTGGGACGGAATCTCACGGCGATGGTCGGTCACCTGACGTCACCCGCCGTGGGAACTCGGACCGACACCGTCCACCCGAGCCTGCAACTGGACCGCGTTGCCGTGTGGGATCGCGTCCGAACCGAGGAGGAGCTGCGCGACTCCCTGCTCCGCCCTCTCACGGCCCAGGAGGCGGGACTCAGGGGCCTTTGGGACTTCGACCAGGGGAATGCCGAGGACCGGTCTTCAGCGCGCCGGGCGACATCGGTCGACGGTGGGGCCCGCATCGAGGTTTCCACGCGCCCGCCCGCCGGGGATCTGGTCCGGCCGGCCATCATCAGTGGCGTCCTTTCCGACGTTGACGGACATCCGCTGGACCACGGAATGGTCCGCTTGTACGCCGGAGGCAGGGAGGTGGCCTGGGTGAATGCCGACGAGGGGGGCGCCTTCAGCCTGCTGACCCTGCGCACCGGCGAACCCCTCGATCTCGAGTGCAGCCAGCGGTCGGACCAGGAGAACCTGAACGCCTGGAAGCTGGGACTCGTGCTCGCGGTTGGACAACGACTCCAGTTTGACTGGAAGGTTCCCCCCAGTGCCACGATCCGCGGCGGTGTCCGGGACGTGGCTGACGATCCGTTGGAGGGTGTGGTCGTCCAGGTGGTCCGCTCGGAGAATTCCCCATCGGAACCCGGTCGCGGGGGGCCTGCGTTCTCGCGCGCGGTGATGACGTCCAGTCAGGGCCAGTTCATTTTCGACGATCTCCGCCCCGGCGCCTACCAGGTCCGCCTCCATGCCCCTGGACGGGTGCTTGACCATTCCCCGAGAGGGCTCGTGATCACCAACGGAACCATCATCACGAACGTGTTCTTCAGGAACATTGCCCCCTTCAAAAAGGGCACCTGGAAAACCTACGACAACCGGGACGGCCTCAGCAGCGTGGGCATCCGCTCCATGCACACCGATCCCGATGGCGTGCGGTGGATCGGCACCCGCAACGGCCTCTCCCGTTTCGACGGAAGCCGGCGGATGACCACCTACACCCGCGAGGACAGCGGACTCGCCGGCAACAACATCGCGGATATCACCCGATCCCGGGACGGCACCCTCTGGATCGCCTCCGAGGATGGCGGACTGAGCCGAATGGTGGGCAACCGGTTCGAGGTCGTGCGTCTGGGGGAGGATTCGCCACGGGATCTCCAATGCGTCGTTGCCGCCAACGACGGCTCGATCTGGACCGGGGGGGCTGAATCGGGGCTTTTCCGGGTCCAAGGCGCACAGGTGGATCATTTCCGTCCCGACCAGGATCTGCCCGCAAAGACCGTCAACAAGATCTCCCTCGGAGCCGATGGAACGCTGTGGTTGGGGACCGACCAGGGCTTGATTCGTTTTGATGGGACCCGGTTCCGGAATGTCGGACTGGAGGCGGGACTGTCCCTGCCCAACGTGGACTCCCCCAAGGTGGCCCCGGATGGATCGGTTTGGTTTGGGACCTGGAGGCACGGCTTGTGGCGGTACGATCCCACCCGAAGCGGACGCAGCGCCTTTCATCAGTGGACGGAGCACGACGGACTGCCCGGGAACATGGTCTATTGCACGGCCTTCGCTCCCGACGGTGCCGTCTGGATCGGCACCTTCGGTGGAGCCTCCCGCTTTCTCGGGGATTCCTTTGTCAATTTCCGGCTCCCCGACGGTCTGCCCGCCGACCGCGTGAGCATGATCAGCAGCGATCCCGACGGAGTCATCTGGTTCGCCACCGCGGCGGGATTGTCCCGCTACGACCCGAATACCGTGACCGTGTTCACCCAGGCCGATGGACTCGCGTCCGACCACATCGTGGGATCCGCCCGGGGAAGGGACGACCAGCTTTGGTTCGCGTCCGAGCGGGGACTGTCCCTGTGGAACGGGTCCGGGTTCCGAAAATTCGGAAAGCGAAACCTCCTGCCCGAGGAGAACATCCTGCGCATGGTGGAGCTTCCGGACCGGTCCATCTGCATCTCAACCCCAAACACGATCGCCATTTTCGACGGCGTCGCGATACGCAATCTGCCGGCGCCCCAGAACCTGATCCCCCGCATCCTCACGCTCGGGGCCGCTCCGGATGGATCCATCACCGCGGGAACGGACCAGGACCAGTTGATCCGCTGGTTCGATCCTCGAAAACCCCCGCGGGTGACCCAGATCGAAAGGACCGGAAACCGTCCCATGCTGAGCATCCTCTGCATCTCCAGCAACGAGATCTGGGCGGGATTTGACGGCGAGGGAGTGGTGCGGTGCACCACGCGTCTTCAACCGGACGGAACGTCCGTGATGGTTTCCACCCAATACAACGACAGGAACGGCCTCAACGACGCCTACGGCCTGTCGCTCGGCCTGGATTCCAAGTCCAACATTTGGATCGGCGGCGTCGTCGGCGTGTCGCTATTCGAAGGGAACCGGTTTGTCCCGTACAACAGCCGCTTCCAGGCGGGCGGCGAGGTCGTGAATTCCCTGTTCACCGGCGGCCGGTACCGGCTTTGGGTCGCCAAGGAAACGGGCGTCCGATTCTTCGACGGCACCACCTGGTCCGGTCTCGATGAACGGGACGGACTTCCCGCAAAGAACATCCTGACCATCACCGAAGGCACCGACGGCTCCATGTGGTTCGGCACGAAGAAGGGTCTGGTCCGCTATCGCCGATCCCACCGCCCCGCCCCGACACCGCTGCTGTCCGTGGATCACGACCGCGATTCGGAATCGGAGGGCCCTTCGGCATCGGTCACCAAGGGACGACGGGCGACCTTCAAATGGAGCCTCGCCGAATTCCGAACCCCCGCGGAGGAACGCCAGTTCCGCTGGCAACTGCTTTCCGGTGCCGGAGACACCAACGAGACGGCCCTTCCCGAAAACTGGTCGTTGGCGGCCCCGATTGAACAGGTGGAATGGACCACCACCAATGCCCCCGGCTCCTATCGCTTCGCCCTCCAGTTCCTGGATCGGGATCTGAACTACTCGGCTCCCGCCATCCAAACCCTGGTTCTGGTCCTGCCCTGGTATCGGAATCCCTGGCTCATGGCTCCCCTGGTCGTCCTGAACACCGGACTGGTGGGCTGGGCGATCCTCGCCCGGACCCTTTACCTGCGGAAACGACGCGAGGCGTCCCGACTGCGCGAGGAACTCCTCCAGCAGGAAAAGGCGGCCCGAAAGCTGTTGGAGGCCGAGGTCGAGGAACGTCGCAAGGTGGAGGAGTCCCTCCGGGAGTCGGAATCATTGTATCAGTCCCTGGTGGAAAGCATCCCCCACCATGTCGTTCGCAAGGATCGCGAGGGGCGCTGGACGTACGCCAACAGCGGTTCCGGAACCTGGATGGGGCACAAATCCGACGACCTCCTGGGACACGACGACTCCGTGTGGGCACCGCCCGGGCTCTTCGAGGAGATCCGGCGGGATGACCTGATGGTGATGGAAACGGGTGAGATGCGTGAGGTCGTCCGCCTTTACGAGGTCCAGGGTCAGGCCGGAGTCTGGCTCCACTCCGTGAAGGTGCCGATCCGGGACGCCCGGGGCGAGATCACCGGCGTGCAGCTCATTGCATGGGATGTGACGGCGATGAAGCAGACGGAGGGCGAACTGAAGAAGGCGAAGGAGGCCGCCGAAATCGCCAACAGCGCCAAGAGCCGGTTCCTCGCCAACATGAGCCACGAACTGCGGACGCCGCTCAACGCCATCATCGGCTACAGCGAAATGCTGGAGGAGGAGGCCGCCGACCTCGGCGCGGAGTCCATGGTGCCGGACCTCCAGAAGATCCACGTGTCCGCCAAGCACCAACTGGCGCTGATCAACGACATCCTCGACCTGTCCAAGATTGAAGCGGGCAAGATGACCCTGTTCCTTGAGGACTTCGAGGTGCTGCCGGTCGTCCAATACGTCGCGGGAACCGTGCAACCGCTGGTCGCCAAGAATGGCAACCAACTCCGGGTCCAGTGCCCGCCCCATCTCGGCCGCATCCGGTCCGACCAGACCAAGCTCCGCCAGATCCTTCTGAACCTGCTCAGCAACTCCAGCAAGTTCACCCATCAGGGCACCATCACGCTGACCGTCACGCGGGAGGAATTGACCCGCGACGCCTTGTCCGGGGGCGAGAGTCCGTCGGGAGGTTCGCCGACCTCCTGGATTCGCTTTGCCGTGTCCGACACCGGCATCGGCATGAGTCCCGAGCAGTTGGGGCGCCTGTTCGAAGCCTTCGAGCAGGGGGATGCCTCCACCACCAAGAAGTATGGGGGCACCGGACTTGGACTCGCCATCTGCAGGAAGTTCTCCCGCTTGATGGGGGGCGATGTCGTGGTGACGAGCGGGGTGGGCGAGGGTTCCACCTTCACCCTGTTCATCCCCGCCGAATGCACGGTTCCCCAGGGAACCACGGTCGCGGTCTGAGCCCGGCTACTTCGGGCAGCGCCCGTTGAGGAAGAGCGTGTTCAGGCTTCCCAGTCCCTTGACCGGAATGGGGCCGCGCGATTCGAACTCGTACCGCCCCTTCAATCGATCCGCGACCGCGCTGGAAACATGGATCCGCCCCGGGATTCCATGGGATTCCATCCGGCTCGCCGTGTTGACCGTGTCCCCCCACAGATCGTAGGTGAACCGGTTCCGTCCGATGACACCGGCCACCACCGGACCGCAATGGAGCCCGATGCGCACCCGGATCGCGTGATGCGTGGTCGCAGCGAACCCGTTGAGAAACTCCAGCATGCCGAGGCTCAACTCCGCGGCGGCCTCCACATGATCGGCACGGGGACGCGGCACCCCGCTGGCGGCCATCCAGGCATCCCCGATGGTCTTGATCTTCTCAATGCCATGGCGCTCCGCGAGGCGGTCAAATCCGCCGAAGATTTCGTCCAGCAACTGCACGGTCTCCGAAGCCGACAGGCGGGCCGCCAGTTCGGTAAAGCCCGCCAGGTCGGCAAACAGCACGGTCGTCTCGTCCAGGGAGTCGACGATCATGTTCTCGCCCTTCTTGAGGCGGTCGGCGATCGGGGCGGGCAGGATGCTGAGCAGCAGCTTGTCCGACCGCGCCCGCTCCTCCTTCACCTGGATGGCGAGCGCCCGCTCCTGGTCCAGCAGCCGCTTCTTGTCCAGACACGCGGCAATGCGCGCCCGCAGCAGCACCGGATTGAAGGGCTTGGTCAGGTAGTCATCCGCTCCGGCCTCAATGCACCGGGCGATGCCGCTACCGAGGTCGAATCCGGAGATGATGATCACCGGGATGTCGCACAGGGCCGCATCCCCCTTGAGTTTGAGCAGCACCTGATAGCCATCGAGGCCGGGCATCAGGATGTCGAGCAGTGCCAGGTCAAAGGGCTCCCCGCGGAGCCGCTGAAGGGCCTCCAGGCCGTTGGACGCCACGGTGACGTTGTATCCATTGCGCTCCAGACAGCGGGTCAGGATGTCGCGATTGCCCGGATCATCGTCGGCGACCAGGATCCGTCCGCCGTCGGTGGCCACGGGAATCGGCGCCGCCGGCGGGGTTGCGAATGAGATCGCCGGGCGCAACACCGGGCTGCCCGACGTGGTGAAATTGGCCAGCACCCCGGGCGCGGCGGACTCCGGCGGCGGCTGGTTCAGCGGAAGAAGGATTTCCTCCATCAGCGCCAGCCAGGTCCGGGCCGCCTCATGGATCCTTCGCAGGTCGGGAACAAACCGCTCCAGCTTCCGCTCGATGGCCATCTCCTCGAGCATCTCGCCATGACCCAGGATGTGATTGATCGGGGTCCGGAGATCATGCTGGAGCCGGGGCAGGTCCAGCGGCTCGGTCTGAAGCCGGTACTCGTCCAGATAATGGCTGATCAGCTCGATGAGCTGGCGCCCGCCGCTCCGGATCCGTTCCACGTCCGGAGCGAACTCCGGGGGGAGTGTCTCATCCTCAAGCAGGATCTCCGAGTACCCCACAATGTGGTTGATCGGTCCGCGCAAATCATGGCGGACCTTGCTCAGATCCAGTCGGGGAAGGTTCATGCCGGGGAATCAGGCTTTTCCCACGCGCGCCAGCTGGGCCTGGATCTTGTCCAGCAGCCGGGGCAGTTCGATCGGCTTGGTGTCGAAGTCATCACATCCCGCCGCCCTCGCCTTCTCCTCATCACTCGCCATGGCATGGGCGGTCAACGCGATCACCGGGATCCCCGCCGTGTTGGCATCGGCCTTCAACTGCCGCGTGGCCGACCATCCATCCAGGACCGGCAGGCTCATGTCCATCAGGATCAGGTCCGGGGCGTCCGATTGGGCTCGCGCCACCCCCTCGGCACCGTCACAGGCCAGGGTAACCGTGAACCCCCGCCGTTCCAGCCGCCGGGACAGCATGTCGCGGTTCATCTCATTGTCTTCGACCAGCAGTATCTTCGGCATGGGATAGGCTGGGCGGCAGCATACAACCCTTCGGACGCCGGCAACAAGCGTATCCGTAACGTCACGACAAATCGGGCATCTTCTTGAACCGCGCCAGGGCATCCTTGCGCCAATCCGCCGCGAGGGACCGTCGTTCCGGGACGACAGGTGCCTTCGCCACCGTCGGGGAGTTTTCCGGAATCGCCTCAGGAACTCCCGGAGACGTCACGGGGACCGCCCCCGGAGTCCCGCCCGGCTGGGGTGCATGGGACTTTCCGAAGAATGCGTCCGCCGAGAATCCGGCGAGGGATGCCACGGCGGGCAATGGCACCGCGGGTGGGGCGGATACAACCTTGTCCCCGGCGTCCGCGGTGGGAATCGGTCGTCCCCAGCGGAGGCGGATGGCCGGCACCGGCCCCAGATACACACTCAGCCCCCGATACGACATCTCCGACAGGCGGACTTCAGGCTCCAGCCGTTCCGCGTGGATCATCGCACGAAGGACCGCCTCAAGTCGCCGCCGCCCCGCAGCCTCCCGCAGCAAGGACTCCAGGGACTCGGTTCCCGCTCCTGGAATGTGGTCCAGATGCACCAGAATGCGCCCCACCGCCCCGGGTTCCAGATCCACCCCCGTCCACTCGTACCCCGCCCGCGCAAACAGCCCCATCCCCCCCACCAGTTACGCCAGGGATTCCGCAAGGGACGTTTCCGTGTCGGACTTCAGCATTTCCCCGATCCCATGGAACTCCACCTTCAGCCGCTCCAGTTGTCCCGTGGTGGCCTCGATGGCCGTCCGCAACCGTGCCGTTCGCTCCGGAACGGACTCCACCGCCTTTTGAAAGCGGGCAGCCTTGTCTCGGAGATCCTGAAGTCGTCGGGTCATGGGATTCATAAGGGAGGATCGGCGGGGCGGTTCAACTCAGTGGACAAATTCACGAGAGCTTCTTGCGTTGGGCGGACTCCAGGACGGTCTGGAGGCGCTCCATGAAGGCCCGTTCATTGGCCAGCATTTCCTGGGTGACTTCGACCTCCACGGTTCCCTGCCGGGCCCGGGTGGCCAGGAGTTCCTGGGCGGCCTGGAGATGATCCCGCTGCTGGGCGGCCAGGTCCTTCAGGGTCGCCAGCGTGCTGTGGATCATCTCCAGTTCGTGCGA
>JAEUHD010000199.1 GCA_016793645.1 Verrucomicrobiales bacterium | reverse complement strand
CTACTTCTGGGACCCCGAGCCGATGCGAGAGCCGGTATCTGGTACCGCTTCGCCTCGAATGAGCAAAGCGGCGATGGAAAGAATCCTCGCCTCGAGGGCGTCCGGTGTTTCCCCGACTCAAAGCAACCCTGAAGGATTTGGCGTCAACCCGAAGGCCCGCGATCAAAAGTTCCAGGTTGCTTCCACCTCATCCTTGAAATTCGCCTGCACGCTTCCGGTGGAACACCGGAATCGGAGGTCAGTCTGGACCATAGGATCCGAACCATTCAAAGACGCCCATTTTGCCACATTTCCGCCGAGCCTGATCAGGCCTTGTATCCTTGCCACCAGTCGCCCTGGGGACTTGGTGATGGATCCATTCGCTGGTTCCGGAACAACTGGACGAGTCGCGATCGAGGAAGGAAGGCGGGCGACGCTCGTGGAGTTGAATCCTGAGTATGTGGCGATGATCCGGAACCGCTGCTCACTGACGCCAGGGTTGGGAATATGATTCGGCGGCCACCAGTGCAGAGGATGAGGAACCTCGCGGAGCATCTCCGGTCGGGGCGTCGGTTCAACACCTTGAGCTTTTCGTCCGATTGGGAGGTTTCGCCCAAGACCATCAGACGGGACATTGAATTCATGCGGGACCGGCTTGGCTACGTGATCGAGTTCGACTTTGCCGCCAACTCGTATCGACTGCTGGACGCCCCGAAACCCTCCCTGTGATGAATGCCCCCCGAAAAATCAGCTTTTCCGAACCCGGTGATTTTGTAATTACCGCGAAGGATAGGGCCACCGCGCTTGGATCCAGAGAACTTCGACCCTGCCCATTCTGCGGCCGGCTTCCCATAATCGGAGGAAGGGTGAATTCCCAAACAGGGTACACCGTATACGAGGTGTTGTGCACTGCGAGTGATTGCCAAGCAAAAGTGTTCTTCTGTGCATCCGATCCCAACGATGCGAGGGCACTGGCTGTTTATAGGTGGAACAGGAGGGTGGTGTGAGCGCTGTCCTTGAGAGTCTTCCTGAAGAGGTCCGCCCATTTGCCGAGAGCTACCTCCACCGGTGGCCATTCGATTTTGAGCCTCCGCGTGATGAGGTTGTCGCGGAAATCGCTTGGTCCTCTTGGGCGCGGTCGAAATCGAACGACGATCTCGCTGGGGTGCTCATGTGGGTACGAAGGAATTTGATCGCCGATGGTCACAACATTTTGGCCGACCAGTTAGAGATGGCGGCTCTACGGCTCTGCCATCCTAAAAAATTTCGGCACCGAGCACAGTGACCGATGCAACTCGTCAAACCAGCACCGTTTAAGGAAGCGCTGCAGAAGCTCGGGCAGCGGACGCCGATTGCTGCTGACCTGTCTTCCTACGAGTGGTCCCAGGTGCCGGTCGCCCTACGGGAGCGGGCGATGTTCAGCGCCCACGTCGAGAGCCTGAAGTTTCTCCAACGGACTCGGGATACCATCGGCGATTTCCTCGGGGCGACTCGTGAGCAGTTGACGACCCCGGATGGTGAAATCACGGACGCTCTGAAAATGGGGAGCCGGGCCCAGTTCGTGGACCGGATGCGGGAGCTGGCGATCTCCGAGGGCATGGGTCCCCTGGAGCCTGAAGACGCTGGAACCGTGCGGGACATCACCAGCGAGCAGCGTCTTGGGTTGATCTTCGATATCCAAACCCAGGCGGCGACCCGCTACGGGAACTGGAAACAGGGAATGGACCCCGATGTCCTGGACGAGTTCCCTGCCCAGCGATTTATCCGCGAGGTTGGCGTCGAGAAACCGCGACGAATCCATGACGAGAACGAAGGCGAAGTCCGGCTGAAATCGGATCTCGCTTTCTGGCTCGCGATGAATGACCCCGCCATCGGGGGCTTCGGCGTTCCCTACGGTCCCTGGGGATTCAACTCCGGCATGGGCGTCGAGGACGTGGATCGAGCCGAGGCCGAATCCCTTGGCCTGCTGACACCAGGTGAGAAGGTCGAACCGGTGGAGCAGGAGTTCAACGACCACCTGAAGGCGAGCGTCTCCGGTCTGGATCCCGACCTGCAGGAGGTCCTCAAGTCCCGCTTTGGAGACCAGATCAAAATCGAGGATGGGGCCGCGTGGTGGAAGGGCGACCGCGCAGGGAAGCGTCAGGCAGGCGTTGCGCCGGCCACGCGGCAGAAGGCCCCGGAGCCACCGGCCGAACCGCCGCAGCCCCCAGAGCCGGCCGGGCCCCCACCGTTCCCGTCAGATCTCAGCCGCCTGGAAGTCATGCGGCGCCTCGGCGGCAGCACTGGCGCCGAACTGGTGCGGGACCCGGCGACCGGCGGGATATTCGTCCGGAAATCGGGCAACAGTGCCGCCCACCTCCGGGAGGAAGGCACCGCCAACGATCTTTATCGTGCGATGGGCGTCCCGGTTCCGGAAGGTCGGATCTACGAAGGGCCCGGAGGTCCGGTGCAGTTGACCCGCTACCAGGAAGGAAAGTCCCTGGGAGATTACCTCAAGACCGCCTCGCCGGCAGAGCAGGCGGCCGTGAAGGCAAGGATCGCCGAGCATTTCGCGGCGGATGCCCTTCTGGGGAACTGGGACGTCGCCGGAATGGGGATGGACAACATCCTGGTAGGGCCCGACGGGACACCGCTCCGGATCGACAACGGCGGATCCCTGCGTTTTCGGGCGCAGGGTGCAGCCAAGACGGCTGAAGAGTGGGACGGCCACGCCATGGAGCTTTGGACGCTCAGGGACCCCAAGGCAAACGCGCAGACGGCGCAGATCTTCGGGACCCTGGACGCCTTCCAGATCGCCCGACAGATCCAGCGGATCGACGGCCAGGCGTTGCTCGCGGCCGCCCCTGAGGAATTGCGTCCGGTCCTATCGGCGCGGCTGGAGAACCTCCGCGCGATCGCAGCCAAGTCCCTGGAGTTTGAGGCGACCAACTTCGTCGCCAAGCACGCGGACGAGGTCGGTCGCCACATGATGGGCATGCGCAAGGCCGACACCTTTGCGCGCCTGGCACCCGAGCTGAAGCAGGGGAAACCGGGTGACGTGGTCCTGCATGACAAGGATGGATTCGCCTTCGACCACTTGCGGACCGTAGGCGCAAAGACCGCATCCGCGCCGAGCAAGGATGAGGCCTACTACGATGCCGTCCTGAAGGCCGTCAAAACGGTGAACGCCCACCACGCCAAAGGGGACACCCAGTACAACCAGGCAACCCTCGACGCCGCGGCCAAACTCGTTCCGGAACTGGAGAAGCTCGCGGCCGCTCCTGGCCCGTTCCAAGGGATGGCAAAAGGGTACCTGCAGACCCTCGCTCACGTGGAGAAAGCAAAGGGCGACGTGTCCAAGTCCGTGCCGAAGTTTGAGAAGATCACCGTCAAAGGCGCGGGTGGAACTGGGACTGAGGCAACCAAATCAGTGACCCAAACACTGGCGGATTACATCAATTCCAATGGCGGCAGTTGGGACATCATCGCCGAGTGGGCTGCCGCTCAAGGTGGTTCGAGTGCGAGCGAATCCTCGAATGCCGCCAGCGCATTCTTCCTGGAGCGTCTTCAGGGAATTTCGAAGAGCGAGATCTGGGCGAGCGGGGGTAGTGGCGCGGCGGTGCGCAAGCTCTGGGGTGAAAAGTTCGAGCGGACGTGGGAGATGTTCCACGCCGGAGTTCAGGAGATACTTGCCCGGACGGAGTTCAACGGGAACGACGCCGACGCCCGGATGATTCGGATTCTGAGGACTGAGCAAAGCAAGGGAACCGTCCCGTTCGGGAAGGGGCAAAAGGGTCGCTATGCCCGCCGGGTCAACGCGAGCGGTTCCGTTTTTGCCCCGGTATTCTCAGGCACCACAACCGTGACGGCTGTGCCGCATACTCGGATCACTGGGACCTACTTCCTGGAACGGATTCCGGGTGCCCGCAGCGATTTCTTTTACGGTGACCACGAGAATGAGTTCACCTACATCGGGCCTGGCTTGGAGGCCTACAATGTGGGCTGGCACGTGAAGCCCGACCTCAACCCTGGAACCGACAGCACCAAATGGATTCCGTGAAGATCATCGCCTCGGACGACGAGCCGGGCTTCGAGTTTGAGCGGGCGTGGGTGGGCGGAAGGGAACCCCACCTGGAACCTTTGGCCCTGGTTGGCGGAATCGCTTGCCGCATCGAGACAAAGCCGGGACCTCTCCAGGACGGAATTGCGCTGTGCCAGCCCGTCGAAGGATTTCCCGATTGGCCGGTGTGGGTGATGATCGAGCGCAGTCATGAAGACGGCACCGTCGATCGGCAGACCCTTTTCGGTTTCACCTCCCGGCCTGGGGTGGTGGCCGCAGCTCGACGGTTCCAGGCTCTCGCCGAGAGCGGGGATCTCCGGGTCGGCATGACCCTCTGAACAGATTATGTGGATCGCCTCGAAAGTTGGATTCTTCTCCCTGGTCACCAAAGACGGGCACCTTCACGTCCGCGCCCGTCTACGCCGAGATCTGGAGAACCTCCTGGCGCTTCCTGGAATTCCCCAGGCGGCGATCGAGTCCTGGCCCCAGGCAGATTACCGCTGGCGGGTCCGGCTCGATCCAGGCGCCGCCGGTGCCGTCCTCGGGGCGTTGTCCGGGACAATCGACTATCCGAACTTCAAGTCTGAGGTTGCCCGGCGCCCGGATCAGCGGGCGAAGCTCCCGGCCTATCACGATCTCTGGCACGGGTTGTTCGAGCTTCAGGGGTAGTACGGCACCGCGGCAGCCAAAGCGCTGCAGGTCGCCGGCCGGGTCCCCGCGATGACCAGGCGCGGTCTGTCCGGAATTCCGGATCCGACCCTTCTCAAGGAATTCTAAAGTGGTGGTTGGGAGTGCATTTCAGGCTTTCCTCAACAGACCGCCTCGAAATCGGAGCAAGTCCCGCATTCGCAGGGGTCTTCAGGCTTGCTCACTCTCTTTCAGGCTTTTCTCGTGCCCCCACCCCGGTCCTCCGCACCGCGGTGCGTCGGAGGAGTCACCCGCGGGCGGCAGCCCGCAGCCACCTTCCCGGATCGGGAGGGCTCGCATGCTGCGGGCCCCATTCAAGTCACGCCCCTCGCACGAGGAGTCACCCGCAACTGCATCCGGA
>JAEUHD010000197.1 GCA_016793645.1 Verrucomicrobiales bacterium | reverse complement strand
GGGGACGGAAATCCGGAAGTGTTCGCCGAAGGCCCGGCCGGAGTCGGTGTGGGCTCAAGGCCATCCGTCACCAGCACCGCAACGGTCCCTCTATCCCTCGGGAATCTGGTTCCCTTCACCGTGGCTGGTGCCACCTGGGCCGACGTGGACGGGAACGGACGCCCGGACCTGATCTACTCCGGAGCCACCAACGGCACCCGCCGCGTTGTCATCGCGACCCGCGACGGAGCCGGCCCCTACACCCCCGCGGCGTTGGATCTTCCCGAAGTGGCGGGACCCGTGGTGGCGGAGGATTTTGATCGTGATGGACGCAATGACCTCCTGCTGTGTGACTCTTCGCTGCCCGACCGGGCGGCTCGAATCTACTGGAATCGAATGCCGGACGGATTCGTCGCCGGTCCTGTGGTGGCCTCGAATCTTCCGGTCACGGCCGCGGGCACCACGGATGCCAACGGGGACGGCATTCCGGATGTCTGGCTGGTACAGCGCACCTCCGAGACCCCACCCCGGCTGGAACTGAGCGTACTTCTCCAGCAGCACTCCCAGTTTGAACGTTCGTTCCATCTGGACTCCACGGAATTTCTCGGCGCGGCCGCGCCGGTGTGGGGCGACTTCAACCACGACGGCTTTCCAGACCTGGTCGCGCCGCGTCAGGACACCTTGCTGCGGGCGGACGGGAAGGAAACATCCACCAACTACTTTGTCCTGTACCGGAACCAGGGCGATGGGACCTTCATTCCGGGAGAGTTTCTATTCGGGAGCCCCGTGTATCCCACTGGCCGCGCTCCGACCTTCGTCCCGGCCGCGGCCGACGTGGATCTGGATGGCGATCTTGATCTTGTCGGATTTCAGAAGGAACTCCGTCCCTTCTACAACCAGCATCCGGAGCCCAATGTCCCACCGGAGATGCCCTCGGATCTCCACGCCTTCGTCCTCGGCCAGGAATTGCACCTGTCCTGGTCCCCGGCCACGGATCGCAATCAAACCACCCCCCTGACCTACAATATTCGAGCGGGAACCAAACCCGGTCTTGGCGACCTCGTCCCGTCCCAATCCCTGACCAACGGCGTTCGGCAGCTTCCCGCCACGGGCAATGCGGGCTTCCTCCTCTCGCGCATCATTCACCTGCCCCGACTCGACGCAGAGGCCATCTATTGGTCGGTCCAGGCCGTCGATGCCAGTTTCTCCGGGGGCGCGTTTGCACCGGAGCAGGTGCTCGAAGTGGACTTTCCTGGAAACCAGCCTCCCGAGCTTCAAGCGCCCGGAGAGGTCATCCTCACGGAAGACGGAGTCGCCGGCATCCGCTTCACGGTCTCGGACGACCGGACACCCCCCGGCGAACTCAAGCTGTATGCAGTTTCAGACAATCCGGACCTGTTTCCGGAAAGCGGTCTCCAGATCGACGTCCCACCCAACAGCACATCCCCATTGGCGCGTAATCTCGTCCTGCGTCCCACCCCGAACGGGTTCGGCACCGCGAGCGTCTTCCTGGTGGCCAGGGACCGCAATGGCGCGTCCACCACCAACACGATCTCCGTGGTCGTCCGTCCGGAAAATGATGCCCCCGAGATCCGCGTCATCGCCCCGGATCTGGCATACCGAGGTGCCCCGTTGACGGGAATCCTCCACGTCTCCGACGTTGAAACATCTCCGGACGACCTGAAGCTCCGGGCGCTCTCCTCCAATGCGGAACTGCTGCCCCCCACCGGCATCTCAATCCAAGGAACGGGGGGCACGCGAAACCTGGTCCTGACCCCGGCACCCGACCGGAGCGGCGACGTCACCGTGACGGTGGCCGTCGAAGATGGCGACGGTGCGGTTGAATTCCGGGACCTCCATCTTCAGTGGCGGGATCAGCTCATGGCGCCGGAGCCGCTGCCTTCGGCAATGACCAACCTCGTCCAGGCACACTGGGCGGATTTCGATGGGGACGGTGTTCTGGATGTCGTGGGATCGGATCGAAGCAGGAATGGCCTGCTGACCGTATGGCGTCAGAACCCTCGCGCCGTATTTGAGAACGTCTCCGAGCGGGAGATCGGGTTCAGAGCCGACACGATCCTGGTCGCGGATTTCGACGGCGATGGAGATGCCGACGTGGTCGCGTCCATCGATCCCAACGCCCCCACGAGCGGGGGAGCGACCGTCGTGATCGCCTGGAATGACGAAGGACGCCTCACGCGGACCGACGTGCTCCGATCCACCACGCCGCCCCGATTCCTGGCGGCCCTGGATCTGGATTCGGACGGGGATCTGGATCTGGTCTCGGCCGACGGAATCTCGGACCTTCGCATCTTGAGACATTCGTCCGAAGGGTTCGAGAACGCGTGGTCGGATCTCCCGCTGGAGAATCCAGCCGACCTCATGGGTGGCTTGACCGATCCCGGCGTCATCACCGGCCTGGGAATCCTCGATTTCAACGGTGACGGCCGCGCCGATCTTTTCCTCAGCCGAAACCGAAGTTCCCCCCGGGGCCGTGGAGTCCTGATCCTGCAGCAGTCGTCGGGGGAATTTCTCGTCCAGCCACCGACCTGGAACTCCTCCGCCCAGTTTGTCGACTCCGCGGACTTCAACCTTGATGGACGACTGGACATCCTCATTCAGGACTGGGCCAGTTCCGGCGAGTATCCTTCGAAGATCCTTTTCTCGAGATTGGAGCAACATCGCCTCGAAACAAAGGTCACCTACGCCAACGTGGGTGACCTTGATGGAAACGGCACCGAGGACGCCCTCGGAATCCCTGGCATCCTGACCGGTCTCGACCGCGCATCCACGGGCCTCCTCCGGCAGAACTCCGAGTTTTGGGGTGTCGACGAACCCAACTCCGGCGACTTCGATCAGGATGGAAGACTCGATCTTCTGGCCCAACAGCTCGACGCCCTGGTCCTGTTCAGGAATCTGGGAATTCCGACGAATCAACCTCCCCGACCTCCCTCACAGCTTCACGTTGAGCAACTCCCCCTCGGGGCCGTCCATCTTTCGTGGGCAGCCGCCAGTGATCCGGACCAACCCGGGGGATTGACCTACAATCTCCGCGTGGGCACCGCCCCCGGCACCAACGACATCGTCCCATCCCTGGCCCTCCCGGACGGCCGCGGCCTCGTGCCCGCCCGCGGCAATACCGGAGGGAGCCTTGAGCGTGAACTGCGGTCCCTGACGCCCGGGCGCACCTACTATTGGAGCGTGCAGGCCGTGGATAGCGGACGCTCCCGGAGCCCATTTGCCCCCGAGCAGTCCTTCCAGGTCACCGGCACCCCGGTGATCGCGGAGATCGGAGAAGTCTCCGTACCCCTGAACACGTCCCAGGTTGAGGTTCCGATCTCGGTCCACGACCCCGAAACCCCAACCTCGGAGCTCCGCATTGAGGTGATCTCCCTGAATCCCGTGATGCTGCCTCCCGACCGGATCCATCTCGGGGGAACGCCCGCCCAACCCCTCCTGATCCTGGAACCCAGGCGCGACCGCGCGGGCACGGCCACGCTCATCGTCCGTGCCACGGATGGAGACGGCCATGCCACCGAGCGCTCCTTCACCTTCTACATCCCCTCGAACAACGGGCACACAATGGAGACATTCACGACGGTCGACGTTCCGGCGGGCGGGGAGGTCACCGTGTCGCTCAACGACTTCGACCGGGATGGGGAATTCCAGGACTACCGACTGACGCTGAACCCAACCCATGGCACCTGGGATGTCCGGGGAACGCAGATTGTCTATCGACCGAGCCCGAAGTTCCTGGGGGAGGACCGGCTTGAGTTCCTCGCCTCAACCCCCGGTTCCTGGCCGGCATTCGGAAGGGTGACTCTCCGGGTGGTCCCGGCCCATCACATCCGTCCGGAATTGCGGCTGACCCGCACCGGATTCCCCAAGCGCCTTCAGATCGTCCTGCGGAGCTTCGCCAACGCCCGACTGACGCTGGAGTCCAGTTCGGATCTGATCCACTGGACGCCACGGGGTGACCACATCATCCCCTCCGGAGAAGTCCTCGTGATCGATCCGCCCGAATTCACGGCCGATGCACCGCACTTCCTCAGGGCGAACCTCGCGGAGTAACCGGATCAGGACACAAACTCCAACGGCGGCGCCGCCGGCAGAACACCCATGTCCTGTCCGCGGGCCAGGAAACGACGGATGCTCTCGCGTCCCTTTTCGCCGTAGTCGAGCGTCCAGTGGTTGACGTACATGCCGACGAACTGGTCGGCCAGGTCACGCCCCATGTCGCGGGCCCACTGCAGCGAATGCGCGACCGCGTCCGGACGGTGATCCAGGCTGAACTGGATGCTAGCCGTCAGAATGTCGCTGATCTGCTTCCGAAGCGCGGGCGCATGGCGCTTGTGGATGACGTTTCCGCCGAGGGGCAGCGGAAGCCCGTCGTTCTCACGCCCCCACCAAATGCCGAGATCTTCGCACAGGACGAGGCCCTCATTGCGATAGGTCAACTGGCCCTCGTGAATGATGAGCCCGACATCCGCCGCCCCGGAGTTCACCGCTGCAAAGATCTGGTCAAACGGCACCACCACGCAGTTCAACTCGCGGGCAGGACGCCCCATCCAGAGCTGCAACGCCAGAAACGCACTGGTCATCGTGCCGGGAACCGCGATCCGCAGGCGCGCGATCTCTTCCCGGGTGTACGGCCGCTTCGCCACCAGCATTGGCCCATAGCCATCGCCCATGCTGGCGCCACTGGGCAGCAGCGCATAGGTGCTGCTCACGTAGGCATAGGCGTGGATGCTGATCGCGGAGATGTCGAGTTCCCCGCGGGTGGCCCGTTCGTTGAGCGTCTGGATGTCCTGAAGAATGTGCTCAAACCGCAGGCCCGGCGTCGGAATGAGGTCCTTGGCCAGGGCATAAAACATGAAGGCATCGTCCGGATCCGGCGAATGCCCGAGGGTCAGCGTCAAAACGTCCATCCGTGCCGAAAGTGGCCCCGAAGCGCCTCCAAGTCGAGCCGGGGCGACCCTCCGGTGGCTGCAGGCTGCCGCCTGCGGGTGACCTCTCCTCCGCACCCCCGTGCGGAGGACCGGCACGCAACCGCGAACACACCCCCAAATTCATTCCAGCGCGCATCCGGTCCGCGGCTGCACCGCCGAGGACGAACCTCAGAACCGCGCAGCAGCGCAGCTCCACCCGACCCTCCGGTGGCTGCAGGCTGCCGCCTGCGGGTGACCTCTCCTCCGCACCCCAGTGCGGAGGACC
>JAEUHD010000153.1 GCA_016793645.1 Verrucomicrobiales bacterium | reverse complement strand
GCCCAACGGTCAACCACACTGTGGCGGTAGAGCCTGACGGCGCGCGTGGAAGGTCTATCCGAAGTACCCAAGGAGATCTGTCGGGCGAGAGCCCGGCAGAAGTCTGCAGAGGTCGTAGTAGCGAAGAGACTGGCCGAAAGGCCGGAGGAGCGAAGGACCGAAGAACGAAGGAACACAGCTCAGAGAGAACCTGATCGAAGGGCCGCAAGTAGGGACTGAAACGACGGGACGCCACAACAACGGTGACCATCCCGGATCGGCATAAAGGGGCGACGAAACGGAGTGACCGCTGCAACGCCTCCCAGTGGACCCTGAGGACCTGAAGTCGCGGGACTTTCCACAGAGAGCATGTACGAGATCTGATGCCATCAGATCTTGCGGCCCCCGAAAGGGAGGCCGCTGCGTTCAACCGCCGGATGCGAGAAAACCGCTTGTCCGGTGGTGTGGGAGGGTGCCGAGGCGCAATCCCCGGCACCCGACCCGAACCAACGGGCCGTTCGTAGTGCAGGCTTCAGACGGTTGGGCATCCGCTTGCCTTGCGGGGGCGGGGTTTCGCATGGTCTGCGGATGCGCATTCTTACCGGCATCCAGCCGAGTGGTGTCCTGCACCTGGGCAACTACTTCGGCGCGATGCTTCCGGCCATCGAGCTTCAGCAGCAGGGCGAGGCGTTCTACTTCATCGCGGACTACCACTCGATGACGTCGCTGACGGATCCCGCCCGTCGCCGGGAATACACCCGGGATGTCGCGCTGGACTTCCTGGCCTGCGGATTGGACCCCAAGCGCTGCATCTTCTGGCGCCAGAGCGATGTGCCCGCGGTCACCGAGCTTTCCTGGCTGCTCAGCACGGTGACGCCGATGGGCCTGCTGGAACGGGCCCACAGCTACAAGGACAAGATGGCGAACCTGGCCGAGGGCGATATCGAGAAGGTCAACCACGGCCTGTTTGCCTATCCCGTGCTCATGGCGGCCGACATTCTTCTGTTCGACTCGAATGTGGTTCCCGTCGGCCGGGACCAGAAGCAGCACCTCGAGATGACCCGGGACATCGCGGGGAAGTTCAACACGCTCTACGGGGAGGTGTTCGTGATTCCCGAGCCGCGCATCCGGGAATCGGTGGCGGTGGTGCCGGGGACCGACGGTCGCAAGATGAGCAAGAGCTACGGCAACACGATTGAAATCTTCACCGACGAAAAGTCGCTGAAGAAAAAGATCATGGCCATCAAGACCGACAGCCGGCTGCCGGCGGAGCCGAAGCCGGATGCGGATCAGAACATCGCCATCCAGTTGCTCAAGCTCGTCGCGCCCGCTGAGGTGGCGTCCGACATGGAAAACCGCCTGCGGGCGGGCGGCACCGGCTATGGCGACGTGAAGAAGGCGTTGCTGGAGCACTGCTGGTCCTATTTCGCGGCGGCCCGTCAGCGGCGCGCAGAGTTGGCGGCTGATCCGGGTTACGTGGAGTCGGTCCTCGCGGAGGGCGCGGCCCGTGCGGAGGCAGTGGCCTCCCGGGTCATTGCGAGGGCCCGGTCGGCGTGCGGGTTGGGGAAGTGATTCGGTCTTCCGGTCATGGTTCGGATTCGGTTTCCCGGGATTTCCTTTGCCCCGGTCCGGGGGGCGGGTATGTCCGGGGCGTGCGCGCGCTGCTCCTTTGCCTGATTGCCTGCGGGGTCTTTTGCGGATCCGCGGGCCGGGCCCAATCGCTTGCGGAACGTCTCGGGTACGGACCGGGGGACCGTTTGCTGATCATCAACGGCGACGATACCGGGATGTGCCACACGGCGAATCTCGCGACGACGGAGGCGATGGAGAAGGGGTTGCTGACCGGGGCGACGATCATGGTGCCGTGTCCGTGGTTTCCGGAGATCGTTGATTACGCGAAGGCGCATCCCGAGAAGGATTTTGGCATTCACGTGGTGCAGACGTCGGAGTGGATCCGGTACCGCTGGGGACCCGTGGCTCCGCGGGATCAGGTCCCGGGGTTGCTGGATCCGGACGGTTATTTCTGGCACGAGACCCCGCAGGTGTATGCCAAGGGAACCCCGGCCGAGGCGTTGATCGAAGCCCGGGCCCAGGTGCGGAAGGCGCTCGCGGCGGGCATCGACGTCACGCACCTCGATTCCCATATGGGAGTGATGCAGTACCTGCCGGCTTACCTGGAGGCCTATCTCCAACTCGCGGTCGAGTTTGACCTGCCGGTGCGCATGGCATCCCAGGCGGATATGGCGGCGGGTGGACAGCCCGGCATGCGGGCCCGGTTTGCTGCCAAGGGAATCCTGTTTCCCGACGACTTCATTTACGACGTGAAGTACGAGGGGCCTGAAGGGGTGAAGGCTCAGTGGTTGAAACGCCTTTCAGAACTCAAGCCGGGGGTGACCGAGATCTTCATCCACGCAGGGAAACCCACGGAGGAACTGAAGGCGATCACCGGGAGTTGGGCCGTTCGGTCTGCGGAGTTCGAAACGTTCACGACCGATCCTGAGATTCGAGCCCTTCTGGAGCGGCAGGGAATTCGACGCATCGGCTACCGCGCCATCCGCGATCTTCAGCGGAAGCTGCGTTCGGCGGGCGGGAAGTGAACTCCGGGCTGCGGACGGGATTCGCCTCCGGCGGCTACTTTTTCCCCAGGCTGGAGAGATACGCCGCGAGGTCCCGCACGTCTGCCCGCGAAAGGGAATCGAGAAGTCCGGCCGGCATCAGGGAGCCGATCTGGCGGCGTTCCGCCACCTGCCGGGTCGCGAGGCGCACGACTTGTCCGCTGAGATGATCGAGAATGGCGATTTCCTCGGGCGTCTCGCCGCGCAGATATCCCTGATAGGTTTCGCCGTCCTTCGCGGTGATCTCGAAGGCAACAAAGCCCTCCTTGACCTCCTTCTGAGGTTCCAACAGGGCGCCGAGGACGAACTCGACCGTCTGCGAAGTGCCCAACGCGCTCAGGTTGGGGCCGATCTTCCCCGGCGTTCCGTCCACGCTGTGGCAATGGGCGCATCCGAGCTGGGGAGACAGGAAGAGCGTGGCGCCGCGGGACGGATTCCCGGATTCCCGGACTTCACGGGCCAAGGCGGGAGTATCCGCGGCGGAGACGGCGGGCGCCGGTCCCCTGCCGGAGGACGCCCGGGTCAGGCTCCCCGCCAGGTCGGCATCCCGGCGGCCGGACGCGGCGAGGACTTGGAGGGCCACGCCGGCCGCTTCGGGGGAGGGCGGGGTCGCGGCCAACGCGGCGGCGAGAGCGGGGACGGAATCCCGGTACTGGAGAAACACCGGGAGCAGGGCGGACGTGGAGGCGGCGCCGCCCCCGGCCACGGACCACAAGGCCGCCGCGGCGTTGGCGGCTTCCTTCGGATGCTTCCGGACGAGTCCTGCCGTGGCGGCGGCGCGGATCTCCACCGAATGGGGAGCTGCGGCCAGTTCGATGAGTCGCGCCTTCGCCGTGTCGGTATCCAAGCCCGCCAGGCCCTCGGTGGCTCCGAGTTGGACCTGCGGGTTCGAGGGATCCGCGCTGGCGACGAGGAGAACCGGCAGTAGCGTGTCGCGCTGCCAGGCGCCGGCGAGGCGGAGGGCTGCGGCGCGGACGGCCAGGTTCGTGGAGTTCAGCAACGGACGCAGCGCGGCGTCGAGATCCCCTTCGGGCAGGACGCCCCGATTTCGGGAAACGGTTCCCAGACGGTTCAGCCATTCCGCGTGCCGGTTCGCGTCGTACACCGGACCGGCGCTGAAGGTCCTGGACGCCAGAATGACCCCGAGGTCCTTCGGGCTGCCGGCGTCGGCGACAGTCTGCAGCAACTCCTGCCGCGTCGCATCTTCGAGAGCGACCTCGGAGATCCGGCGGAGACGACCGGCTGCGCGGGACACCGTGTCGGTGCTCCGGTCGGCGCGGGTGAAGGCCGTGAGACGGGCTGCCTTTCCGCCAAAGGTCAGGGACCCGGACTCCAGCGCGGGACGCCACCAGGGCTTGAGGGCCTGGACGCACTGGACGAAGGCGTACTCCAATGCCGAATCCATCGGGGAATCCGTGGCCACGGCGGCAACCTCCACGGCATGCGCATCCGGGATGTAGCTGCACGCGACGACCGCCTCGAGACGCACCCGCGGGTGCGGGTCCGCGACGAGGCGTTCGAGTTGTGCGAGGCGAAATTCCTGTTCTGCCGCCGGCGATGTTGAGGAGGCGCGTTCCGCCCCATGTCCGAGGACCCGGGCCGCGTAGGCGCGGGCTTCGAATGCGGTGGCGCCCGCCAGGTTCTGCAGGAGGTTGGTATGGATCAGTCCGTGGTCGGTGAGAACTCCGAGGACCTCGAAGGCCTGCGATTCGGAGGCGCCGCTTCCGACGCGGTTCAGCCACCGGGTCGTCGCTGCGGAGACGTCGGCTGGAAGGCGTCCTGCCAGAACGCGATGCGCCATCTGCCGGGTCCAGCGGTCTGAAGACCCGAGATCTCCCACCAGTTCATCGATGCTCCGAGTGCTCATCGGCACTGGCGCACCCGGCCCGGGGCCCGCCTGCTTCGGTGCGACCCGCCAGATGCGACCGTGGGTCTTGTCCCGGGCGGGATCGCGGAAGCTCGCCTGGTAATGGCCGATGACCGGGTTCGCCCAATCGCAGAGGTAGAGAGCGCCGTCGGGTCCGAAGCGGACATCGACGATGCGGAAGGAGGTGTCCGATGTCTCCACCAGCGGCGCGAGTCGTTCGACGCGGAAGGTGGAGCCATCGTCGCTGACGCGAAATCGTTCGACGGTGTTTTGGAGATAACCGCCGGCGAGGAACTCCCCCTGCTGCGCGGCCGGCCAGAGTCGATTCTCCACGATGTCGGCGCCGCCAAACTTGCGTCCCTGATTCCAGAGGGCCTTTTGCTCCAGGAAGTGATCGGTGCGGATCATGGCCTGGGTCAGGTGGTAGATGCCGTGTCCGTTGCCCGCGAAGACGAAGGGTTGTCCCCACCGATCGAAGACGTTGCCGAAGGGATTGTGGGCTCCCATGGCGCCATCCCAGAACGCGTCGAGGCGCAATTCCCGCGGCCAGAATCTCCAGACGCCCGCCTGGCGGAGTTCGGCGATTCCCCAGGGGGTTTCCACCCGCGAATTGGCGTGCAACCCCTGGCTCATGAGAAGTTCACCGCTCGGACCCCAGGTGAAGGAGTTGAGCGTCTGGTGCGCGTCGCCGGTGCCGAATCCACTCAGCACCACCCGCCGCTCGTCCGCGTGACCGTCCCCATCGGTGTCCTTGAGGAACAGGAGTTCGGTCGCGGCCCCGACATAGACCCCGCCGTCCCCGAGTTCGAGTCCGGTCGGGATCTGGAGGCAGTCTGCAAACACGGTGGAACGGTCGGCGCGGCCGTCGTGATCGCGGTCCTCCAGGACGACGATCCGGTCGTTCGCCGGTTCGCCGGGGACGACCTGGGGATAGGTGACGCTGCCGGCGACCCACAGTCGTCCCTCCGGGTCGAAGCGGATCTGGATGGGTTTGACGATGCCGTTGGTTTCGGACGCGAAGAGGCTGACCTCGTATCCGTCGAGCACCTTGAAGGTCGCGAGTTGCTGAGCCGGATCCGGCACGGGGGCGGCCTTCGCTGCGAGGCCCGCCAGCAGGATCCCGGTGTTCAGGAGGGAAGTCAGGGTTCGGCGAAATGGATGGAATCGGAGCGGGTTCATCGGACCTCCTTGTGGGCGGTGTCTGCGGCCTTCCAGATCTGTTCGTCCGCCTGGCTGATCAGCGGGACGAACCGCTCCATCTCCGCCGGGAACCATCGGATGTTCCGGTCGCGGTGGTCGCGACTGCTGGGTTGCTCGGTCCTGTCCCCGGCGAGGAAGGCCCAGTTCATGGGACGCGTATAATCAAACCAAAGCCGGTTGCGGGCCACGACGGCCTGACGAACGGCCTCGAGGTCCGGGATGACGAAGCGTCCGCGGGCGTCGGTTTCGGAATGGGAGCGGGCCGGGGGACCGACGAGACCGGCGGCGAGGGCGCGACCCACACTGGCATCCCCGGCGTCCGGAGAGGCGGCGAGTTGAAGATCGAGGAAGGGGATGTTTCGCCGGGCCGCGAGGGTTCGAATGGCGGCGGCATAGTCCGAAAGTGCGGCGAGTCGATCCGGCGAGGATGGGAATCCCGGGGTCGGAGTGGGGGACACCAGAATCTGGCGGGAGGTTACGGGGTTTACCTCGTCGAGCAGGTTTGCGTACGCCTCCAGAAACCGGGGGATTTCCCGGGGGCCGGCGAGGGATTCCATTTCGCCGAACTGGAGGAGCACGACCGTGGCGCCGGCCGTGCGGAGTTGGTGGGTCAGCGGGGGATAATTGAGTTCCCGCGGTCGGGAGAAGACTGTGTCGCCCTCCCACGCGAGTCCCCGCCAGCGCAGTTGGTCGGCGGGCCGGGCCGCGGCCACGAGCGCTTCGGCGTAGCCGCCCTTTTCCAGGGCGACCATTCGGGTTCCGCCCAACACTGCGACCACGTCGTGGGGTTGGAGCAGGGGCCGGTCCTGTCCGGACGCGGCGGACAGTCCCAACGCAAGCAGCAGCACGCCGCAGAGAATGCGAAGCGGATTCATGGGAGAACCGGGTGCAGTGTGCCCGTGACCACGGGAAGGGCGAGCCCGGAATCGGGTCGGACCGGTTGTGTGCGGTGAGCAGCCGCGTCGCGGCGGAGCGAAGCCGAGGGGAGGGCCTAGGGCGCGACCCCGAGGAACGGATACGGACCGTTCATCCGTTCCCAGAGCCAGAGGAAATGTTGACGGAGATTGTTCAGACAGGTGATGGCCTGAGCCCGATCCCGGGCCTTTTGAAGGGCGGGCAGCAGGAGTCCGGCAAGAATGGCAATGGTGGCGACCACCACCAAAAGCTCGATCAGGGTGAATCCTGGTGCCCCGTTCCGGACGGCGACTGTGCGGGACGTCCCGACGCGATTCCGTCCCTGAACTCACGGAGGACCCTGGTCATTCCGGTCGTCGCAACCGGAAGAAGCGGTCGGCTTCCTCCGGCGGAACGTCGGCGTAGGTGCCGCCGGCGGGATACGGTTCCCAGACAACCGGAGGCGACAGTCTGCGGGTGCTCTCCAGAATCCAATTGGAAGTCCCCGGAGGCCAGGACAGGCGGACACCGGCGCTATCAGGGAGAATCTCCGAAGCAATGGGAATCTCCGGGGGAAACCCCGCCCGGATCGGTACGTCAGGGACGGGATTCCAATCAGAACCCGCCACAGAAAACAACGTCTCCAACTTGGCGTCCGGTCGGGAGAACCGTACCCAGCCATAATGGACATTTGCCTCGACCCTTAAACGTATCCCCACGATCACATCCGTCTTACCCTCCGCTCCAAAGGGAGAGTTGCCGCGGGCCGGGAAGATATACCACACCAAGGACTCATAATCCATGTAAGCGATGTACCCACTGATCGGCAGCCAGCTTAATCCTGATGCCTGATCAATGTACACAGTCCGCTCCGTTGAGATTGCGTCCCCAACGCTAAAGAAGGCGCTATCAGTTGATCTCGACAAAACAACGTTTTCGGCAATCCCTCTGACTTCAGAAACGACGGAAAACACATCATTGATGGATTTTGCTCCCATCAGATAGAGTCGAACATCATTTGCCCCATCACCATTGAGGTCAATGTATGCAAGATTTGTTATCGACCCTGGTGGCTCAAAAGCGGCCAATCGGGAGAAACACACCAGTAAAGCGATAGCAATTCTTGGAAGCATGAGTTTGTGGCTCGGTCCCGTCATTCTGCGCTTCGTCGGAGTAGCGCGAAACCTTTAGAACAAAAATATTTAATACCAGATCCGTACGCAGTCTAGCGGTGAGAGGGATAGTTAAGTTCCCGCGGTCGGGAGAAGACTGTGTCCCCCTCCCACGCGAGTCCGCGCCAGCGCAATTGATCCGCGGGCCGGGCCGCAGCCACCAGCGATTCGGCGTAGCCCCTTTTTTCGAGCGCGACCATTCGGGTGCCGCCCAACACCGCGACCACGTCGTGGGGTTGGAGCAGGGGTTGGTCCTGTCCATACGCGACGGACAGTCCCAGGGACCGCAGCAGCACGCCGCAGGAAATGCGAAGCGGATTCATCGGAGAGACGGGCGCAGTGTGCCCGCGACGAAGGGAAGGGCGAGCCCGGAATCGGGGCGGACCAGCTGCGTGCGGTGGGCAGCCGCGTCGCGGCGGAGCGAAGCCGAGGGAGGGGAGCTACGGGGAACAGACCACCGGGATGGAGCCGTTCGCGCCGAGCGCCGTCCATTCGGAGACGATCCGCTCGCCTTCGGGGGAGGCGAGGGAGAACCAGTTGGTTTCCCCGACACGGCGGACGAGACGGAGCGACTGGGCGGCGGTTCGACCGATCTCTGGCGCGGTGCCGGAGGCCCGGGCGGCATTGAGCTGCTGCTTCAGTTCGGGGGTGCAGGTTTCGAGGTAGGCGATGGTCCAAGTGGACTTGTCCTCGGGTTTCCCCGCCGGCGATACCACCACCGCGCGCACACCGTCCTCGGCCGGGTCATTGATGCCGCGAATGGGAGGAACCAGTCCCCGTTCGGCCACGAAGAGTTTCTTTTCACTGAGGTCGTAGAAGAAGGCCTGCTCTGAAATTCCGTGATTCTCGTGAACGAATTTCCAAACCAGGATCCCGGCGACAACGAGGAGCGCGACCGCCAGGACGGCCTTGGGGACCTGGGATTTGGAGGCGGGCATCCGGCGGTGGGTTCAGTGGGGATCGGCTTCGGCGGACCACCAGCATTCGTTGGTGGTGCACGGGATTCGCCCGGCGTAGAGCAGTTCGCCGTGCCCGTCGGCAAAGGCATAGTTGGATTTTCCGGCGTGGCGCACGGAGCCCTTGTCGCCCTGGGCAACGCGGTTGAATCCGAATCTGTTGGCGTTGACATCCTTCCAAATCCACCATCGGTCCCGGGGCCAGACGCCGTTCACGTCGCTGTGTCCGTCGCCGAAGAGGATGAGACGGGATGGCGAAACGATCTGGGGCCAGCGGCACAGATTGTTCTCGTAGCCGGCTGGACGCCCAAACGGAGGGCGCGCCCCGCCGGGATTCCAGTGCACGTTCACGGCTCCCAGACCGCTCGGGATGTCGAGTTCCTTGTCCGCAAACGTCCCGAGAATGGGCTTGTTTCCCGGACCCTGCTTCACGCCCGCAGCCCGGCCGGAGGCATACGATTCGATTTTTTCGGCCGGGCAGTCATAGACCGCCGGCGTCTTTCCGGCGTAGTTGAACAAATAGGGTCGCCAACAGGTTTCCCCGTTGGGAATCGACGCCTGGATGGGGGGCAGCCACTCCGCGTTGTCTCCCGAATACATGTGGGTGGCCAGCGCCAGTTGCCGAAGATTGTTGAGACAGGCAATGCCCGTGGCCTTCGCCTTGGCCTTGCTCAGGGCGGGAAGGAGCATCGACGCCAGAATGGCGATGATGGCGATCACCACGAGCAGTTCGATCAGGGTGAAGGCCTTCCTTTGCGGCAAACGTCCGTGCCACAACCGGGACGGGCGGGGCATGGGGGAGGCGGATTGCATGGCGATTGCGAGCGGACTGAGCCTAGAACCGTTGCGGATCGAGACCATTGCCCGTTTGGGGGGGCGGGGAACACCCACCTGTGACCCCGGCGTGACCCGGCTGTTTCCATCCCGCGAACCGGAGTGACGATGGGGCGCTGTATGGTTCCACCCAATCGGTGCTTCCGGGGTTGTGGATCCGGCGCCCGCGAAATCCGATTACCGTTCCGGTCTGCGATCCTTGAGAGTGTCCAAGCAGTGTCCAAGCAGATCCCAGGCAGTTTACGGTCCGCGCCCGGTTACTGGCGGACGCGACTGTTCCGCAACACCTATACCCGGGACGGGCGTCGCCGGGAGGTCCGGGGTTGGCGGGTCAAGATTCAGGATCGGGGCCGACGGGTGACCTATCGCCTGAAGGCGGAGGATCGGGATGCGGCGGCGCGGGAAGCCCTGGATTTGTTTCGCTCGCTCCGGGACGCGCGGGGTACCCATGTCGGCGGGGATGGGATGGGGAGTGGGGGCGAACCCGTGCGGGCATTGGACCCGTCCGAAGTGGGAAACCCGGGTTCCCCAAGGCTTCGATTGGTCCGTCGTCCGTACCTCCCCACGACGCCGGGAAACGGCGGATGGTCGGTCTGGCTGGAGCGGGATGGACAGGGTCACTATTTCCCACTGGGAACCGAGGATCCCGGGGAGGCGGAACGCCGAGCCCGACGGCTGCAACTTCAGTTGATCCGGGAGGGGATGGAATGGTTGGTGCGTCGCCACCCTCGGGAGGCGACGGTGGCCATCCGGTGGTGCGCGGATCCCGTCATGTGGAGTTACTGTTCACTGCACACGACGCCCGGGTGTTCGGCGTCCGCATCCCGCCGGAAACCGGTATCGCTGTCGGTGGCCGTCGTGGAGCCGGATCCTGCGTTGGGTTCGGCGTTGGTTTCCTGTTTGAATGCGCAGCCCGGGTGGCGCGTGATCGGAGCCTGGGAAAAGGCGGCCGAGGCGCTGGGGATTATGGGTCGGCAGAAACCGGACCTGATCCTGGTCAATCAGACGTTGGACGGCATTCCGGGTGCGGATTTCGTAGCCCGCCTGCGCCAGCTCGAACCGGGACTTGCGGCGGTCGTCTATTCGGTCTGTGTGGATAGTGACGAGTTGTTCAAATCCACTCCCGGGGGCGCCGTCGGATATCTGTTGCGGCGCACGCCTTCGGACCGTGTGTTGGAACCCTTGGAGGGACCTTCGTTCGCGGGGCGTCCTGACTCAACGGCGATGGCGGTGAGAGTGCGGCGCTATTTTCAGCAGTTGGTGGGGGCGCCGGTGCTTTCGGGCGGATCCGCGACGCTGTCGCGATTGACGCCCCGGGAACTGGAGATCCTGGCCCTGATGTCCAAGGGATTTCTCGACAAGGAAATTGCCCACGACCTTCGGATCAGCGTCTGGACGGTTCACGGACACGCCAAGAAGATCTACGAGAAGCTGGGTGTTCACTCGCGGACCGAGGCGGTGGTGAGGTATTTGCAGAAGTGAAACGGGGTCATTGGTCATTGGTCATTGGTCATTCGTCATTCGTCATTCGTCATTCGTCATTCGTCATTCGTCATTCGTCATTCGTCAGTCGTCAGTCGTCAGTCGTCAGTCGTCAGTCGTCAGTCGTTGGCATTAGGGCGCAGTTCGCCGTTGGATTGGGCCGCCGTCCAAATGACCAGTGACTGCGCCCCACGCCCGCCACTGACCACTGACTACTGACTACTGACTACTGACTACTACCCCCCTTCCCCCTGAAATGGGTGGTTGAGGGGGCGGGGTGGCGCGGTAGCGTTCGGACATGGCGATGGCGAATGCAGCGGTGGCTGGGGGATCCGCGGGGACGGCGGGCTTGGCTGCCACCGGACTTCCCGAGAGGACGCCGGGGTGGACGCTTCCGCAGGCGTATTTCAACGATCCCGAAATCTACCGACGAGATCTGGAGCGGGTGTGGAAGACCGGATGGCTGTTTGCCGGGCACACCTGCGAGATCCCGTCCACAGGCGACTACTTCCTGGTCGAACTCGACACCGAATCCGTGATCGTGATCCGGGGGGAGCGGGGCAGTCTGCACGCCCTTCACAATGTCTGCCGGCACCGCGGGTCGATCCTGTGTGCGGATCCGTGCGGGCATGTGTCCAAGCTGGTCTGCCCCTATCACCAGTGGGCCTACGATTATGACGGACGCCTGCTGGCGTGGCGCGGCATGCAGCCGGATCTCGACAAGGCGGACTTCCCGCTCGCCCGCGTGGCCCTCCGCGAGACAGGGGGGCTGATCTTCATCAACCTTTCCCCGAAACCTTCTTCGTTTGACGCCGCGGAGGCCTGCTTTGGTCCCCTCGCGAAGCCGCAGGGATTCGACCGAGCGCGGGTCGCCCGGGTGGCAGACTATTTGGTGAAGGCGAATTGGAAGGTGGTCTGGGAAAACAACCGCGAGTGCTATCACTGCAACGTCAACCACCCGCAGTACATCAAGGCGAACTTTGATCACTTCAATGCGGACGACACCACCCCACGAATCCGGGAGGAGATTTCCTCGGTGGTGGCGCGAAGCGAAGCCCGTTGGGCGAAGGAGGGGTTGGCTCCGTCCCATACCGACACGGGCATGACCCGGTTTCCGGATGCGGCCGGGGGCATCTGGTTCAGCGCCAACCGGACGCCGCTGGTGGAGGGTTGGGTCAGCGAGACCATGGACGGCAAGCAGGTGGCCCCGCTCATGGGTGATTATCCGGATGCCGAGGTCGGAACCCTTCGCATGCGGGCGCTCCCGAATTTCTGGAACCACTCCAGTTGCGACCACGGAGTCAGCACGCGTCTGCTTCCGATGGGTCCGCAACTCACGGCGATCCGGGTCTGGTGGCTGGTGGCGGGCACCGCGGTGGAGGGGCGCGACTACGATCTGGAGAAGCTCATGCCCTTCTGGCAGCTCACGAGCGAACAGGACTGGCTCATCTGCGAACGCCAGCAGAAGGGCATCAATTCCAGCGCCTACACGCCCGGGCCCTACTCCACGTTCAAGGAGTACAATGTGGAGGGATTCGTCCAGTGGTACCTGGACATGATTCGCTGAGCGGACGCTTCCTTTCCCGAATTCCCATGTCCTCACTCCCCAGTTCCGAATTCATCATCGTGGGCGGCGGCGCCGTCGGCGTCGGATGCGCCTATGCGCTGGCCAAGGCGGGCAGGACCGATGTCCTCGTCCTGGAGCGGGCGGACGAGGTCGGGTCCGTGACCACCTCGCAGGGGGCGGGATTGTGTGGACAGGTCCGGGACTCTGCGGAGCGGATCCGCCTGGCCATGCATTCCGTGGCAACCTTCCGGGAGTTGCAGGCATCGGAGGTGAAGCCCGACTGGAACGAAGTGGGATCCGTCCGGGTGGCGTTGAGCCCGCGCCGGGCCGAGGAATTCCAGCGGCTCAAGGCGGCGGCCGACGCGGCGGGCCTCAAGGCCGAACTGATTGACCGTGCGGAGGCGAAGCGGCGCTGGCCCCTCATGGACTTTTCGACGGCGACGAGCGTGCTGTGGTGTCCGAGCGACGGTTACATGACGCCGCGGTGCGTGGCGGCGTCGTACCGCCACAATGCCGCACGACTCGGAGTGAAGTTCGCGACGGCGACGTCCCTGGAGGGGATCCAACTCAGGAATGGCCGCGTGGCTGGTGTGCGGACCAATCGTGGCGACGCGGACTGCCGGTATGTGGTGAATTCCGCCGGCGCCAACGCGTATCACGTGGCCCGTCTCGCCGGACTCGAACTGCCCATCTTTCCCGTGCGCCATGAGTATTACGTGACGGTGCCGATGGCGGGGCTGACTCCGGATCTTCCCTGCTTCCGGATTCCCGAGCTGACCCTGTATGGGCGGGTTCGGGATGCCGGGCTTCTTCTCGGGGGCTGGGAACCGAAATCGCTCAGCCAGGATCCACGTAGTTATTCGCCCGACAATGAGCCGCCGCCCGTGGTCACCGACTGGCCGGTGCTGGACTCCTTTGAGACCTCGTTCCGGGCGTTGTTCCCGACGGCCGAGCCCGCGAAGAAGAGTTGGGTGGGGAAGGGGTGGCCGACCTTCACCCCGGATGGGCGCTTTCTGATTGGCGAGAGTTCGCGGGTTCCCGGTTTCGTGATGGCCGGCGGGTGCAATGCGCATGGGATTTCAGGTTCCGGCGGCATTGGAAAACTGCTGGTGGAGTCCCTGCTGGATCCGGATCCGGGCGAGTACGTCCGCAGCCTGAGTCCGGACCGCTTTACCGAGCGGTCCATCGACTGGTCTGAAGCCCGTCGCCAGGCCGCGCATGTGTACGAGACGTATTACGGGGTGTGAGGCGGGTGTTGGTCGCGCGCCCCTGAGCGGACTTTTAGGCAAGCCGGACGACGTGAGCTTGCGGCCGAAGGTCCGTTTCTGGAAGCCTCCCGCCTTCCGGAGGCGTCCCAAAGCCGCGTCATGATTTTCAACTCCACCGTCTTCCTCATCTTTTTTGCGGCGGTGACCCTCCTGTTCTGGGTGTGCCGCAGGAACGCCGGTCATCGAAATCTCCTGATCGTTGCGGCCAGCCTGCTGTTTTACGGGTGGTGGGACTGGCGGTTTGTCGGGTTGCTGCTGATCACGGGCGGACTCGACTTTTACGCGGCGCAGCGCATTGAGGCCTCTTCGGATCCTGTTGTCCGCAAGCGCTGGCTGATATTGAGCCTGTTCTCGAACCTCGGCGCCCTGGGTTTCTTCAAGTACTGGGGATTCTTCGTGGATTCGGCGGTGACCGCGCTTGGTCACCTGGGGATCCAGGCGTCCCGCCCGATGCTCGACATCATTCTTCCGGCCGGCATCTCGTTCTACACGTTCCAGGCGCTGTCCTATACCGTGGACGTGTACCTGGGGACCCTGAAGTGCGACCGGGATCCGATCCGATACTTCGCCTTTCTCACCTTCTTCCCGCAGTTGGTGGCGGGGCCCATTGAGCGGGCATCGTTTCTCCTTCCCCAGTTCCATGTGACCCGGCAGGTCACCGGAGCCCTGGTCAACCGGGGCATCTGGCTGATCGTCTGGGGATTCTTCATGAAGGTGGTGCTGGCGGACTACCTGGGGCCGCTGGTGGATCTGGCCTTCGGATCCCCCTCGGCGGGGGGACGGGTGATCGTCCTCGGCACCCTGGCCTTCGGGGGGCAGATCTACTGCGATTTCGCGGGGTATTCCTCCATTGCCCTGGGGGTCGCCAACACCCTGGGGTTTCAATTGTCGGTGAATTTTTCCCAGCCGTACCTGGCGGGAAACATCCAGGAGTTTTGGCGGCGCTGGCACCAGACCTTGTCCACGTGGTTTCGCGACTACGTGTACATCCCGATGGGCGGGGACCGGCGGGGGACGCACCGGACGATTTTCAATGTGATCGGGACCTTCGCCCTGGCCGGACTCTGGCATGGTGCGAACTGGACCTTCATCATCTGGGGATTCTGTCATGGCATGGCGCTGGCCGTGTACCGCCTGTGGAAGAAGTGTCCGCTGGGGCGTTCCTGGACGATGCCCTGGCCGGTGGGCTGGATCCTGACCCTTTCCGTGGTGGGCACCGGCTGGCTGTTTTTCCGGGCGACCTCGGTCGAACACGCCTTTTCCCTGATCGGCGCCTGGTGGAAGGGACAGCCTCCCGCTTGGGCCGGCACCTACGGCGTCGCCGTTCTCCCCGCGATCCTGGCAATCCTGGCCCTGGATTTCTTCCATCGCCGGTGTCCCTGGGAACGCGTGGCCCGCTGGCCCCTCGCCGCCCGGGCCACCCTGCAGGCCTTGTTGATTGTCTTCGTGGTCGCCCGCTGGGGGCGCGAGGCCTCGCCCTTCATCTACTTCCAGTTCTGATCCCGCCGCATGAATTCCGCTCCCACACCGTCGAAGGAGGGGCCGCTCCCGAGCCACGTCTATGAACTTCGCGGGGCCGGCATCGCGACGAATCTTGCGGTGACCCTGGGTCTGGTCCTCCTCATTGGCCTTGCGGTCAGCGTGTATTTGCGCTCCCCGGTGGCCCCGGGCCCTTCGTTCTCCTCGGATCCCGACTCGGCCATCCTGGCGGCCAAGGTGGAACTGGCCCGGTCGTCCACCGCCTCCCAACTGGCATTGGTCGGCGATTCGTCCTGTCTGATCGACCTGGACGTATCGACGCTGGAATCGGTGTGCCGGTTGGATGTCGTCAACCTAGGGACGCTGAGTTACCTCAGCCTGGATTCATTCGGGGTGCTGGCGGGGGAGCTGCTCAAGGGAAAGGAGGCGCCGCGGGTGGTCCTGGTGGTGCATCCCGACTGTTTGCGAATCACGTCGCCATCCGTGGCGCACCGCGCCGTCCTGGACTCCGCGCTCGGCGTGGGGCCTGCGGCGATGCTCCAGACGAACGACACCCTGTCCGCCTCCCTGGGTTTCGACGAATTCAGGGTCCGGGTGAGTGATCGTTGGATTCCGCATCCGCTGAAGGGGGCCTTTGGAAACCGTTACGGGTTCACCTCCGACCTGCGGGAGTCCCTGCTTCGTCGGAAGGGAACGATGGATGAATCGGCGCGGTTCGACGCTGCGGCCAACCGGAGTTCGGCGGAGTACCGGATGGCCCCCCGCGTCGAGGAGGAGTGCCGTTTGTTTCGGCAGGCGCTGCCCCCGAAGACGCGGATTCGCGTCATCGTCACCCCGGTTCCCCGATCCCACGCGTTGAAGAGCCATGAACAGAAGGTCCAGGAGATGCGGTCCCAGCTCGAGGAATGGCTGGGGGCGGAGACGCCTTCGTTTCCGCTGCCGCTGATTCTTCCGGATGCCGACTTCGGCACGGTGACCCACCTGACCCCCGAAGCCGCGGTGCGGTACAGTCGTTGGGTGGGTGAAGCCCTGTGTTCCTGGAAGTGAGGCGGGTGGAGCCGCCTGAAATTTCAAGGGCATTCCCCTGCGGCAGGCTTCCGGCCCGGCGGGCGATGTGGGGCTCGCGGGCTCCGACGGACGGCAGATCCTCCAATCGCCCGATCCGGAATCGCTTCGGCCACACCTGCCTCCGGGTTCCGGCCGACGTGTGACGAAGGTCTGTGAACCGTCCGTGCTAGCCCGACTTCCGCTACTGGAGGGGGAATTTTGAATTTTCCGGCGCTCTGGCTTCTGTAACTGCTTGAAGATGTGGGGAGGTGGGTTTGAGAAACCGCGAAAAGTGCGTGTAGTGGCGACCCACCCCCTGTTCGCGTG
>JAEUHD010000094.1 GCA_016793645.1 Verrucomicrobiales bacterium | reverse complement strand
AATGTGGACGGCGCCGCCAGGAAGATCCGCATCGTTCTCAACGGTCTCAACGGGCCCATCACGGTCAACGGGGTCGCCTTCAACGGGGCGATGAACTCGTTCAAGGACAGTCTCAGCGATTCCGATATCGCGGCCGTGCTGACCTACGTGGGCAGTGCCTGGGGAAACAAGGCGCCTCCGGTCAGTGCCGACGAGGTGAAGGCGATTCGGGCCGAAATCGCGTCCCGGGATCAGGCGTGGACCCCGGACGAACTGCTCAAGATTCCGACCAAGGGGGGAGCCGGTGGAGCGGCGCCCGCCGCGGGTGGACCTCCTTCGGCGGATCAGCTCAAGGAGTGGTTGAAGGCGATGCCGGCGGATCAATTGAAGGCCCTCCTGGACGCCCTTCAGCAGAAGTAGGCGCTGACGTCCGACCCTGGGCTTCGCGGTGACCCTGGGTGGAGCAAGGTTCTGCTTCGCGTCCCCGTCGGTTTGTTGTTCCCTTGAGTCACGATGTGGCGTGACTACCTCTGGGTGGGATTGGGAGGAGCCCTTGGCTCCATGGCCCGGTTCGGCGTCGCCACCGCCGCCATTCGACTGCTCGGCGAACGCCTCGGTGAGACGCTTCCCTGGGGAACCCTGTTCGTGAACATCACCGGTTCCCTCCTGATCGGGTTCCTCTCCGGACTGAGCAGTCCGGAGCACGGCTGGATCACCCAGCCTTCGGGTCGTCAGTTCCTCCTCGTCGGGATCTGCGGGGGGTACACCACGTTCTCCTCGTTCAGTGTCCAGACCCTCCGGTTGCTTCAGAACCGCGCCTGGGCGCTGGCGGGGATCAATGTCGCCGGGTCGGTGCTGGTGTGTCTGTTGGCCGTGGGACTGGGGCACTGGATGGCGGTTTCGTTGGGTGCCCGGCGCGGATAGTGGGATCGGCGATCGGGTGGGCGCGGCTTGAGATGCAAAGGGGAGCCGTCTGAAGACGGGACTACGAACGGTTCGCAGTGCTGGCTTTAGCCAGTCCCCGGAATTCCCGCTTGGCGAAGTCACCGGAAATGGTGTGGGCTGGCCTCCAACACCCCGTGTCACCATGAAGCCCGTTCGACAGGTAATTGGAGGTTCCACCCGGCCGCTCGGTTTCACCCTGATCGAGTTGCTCGTTGTCATCGCCATCATTGCGATCCTCGCCGGGATGCTGCTGCCGGCGCTCGCGAAGTCGAAGACCAAGGCCCAGGGGATCGCGTGCCTGAACAACCTCAAGCAGCTCAACCTCGCCTGGGTGATGTACGCGGATGACAACCGCGACAACCTCGTTCCCAACGGCACCGGCGGTCAGATCGGCTGGATCGAGGGTTGGCTCCAAACGCCCCAGGACGCCACGAATGTGAACCTGATCATGGCGCCCAAGGGCATGCTCTGGAATTACAACAGGGCGTTGGCGATCTATAAGTGCCCGGCCGACCGCAGTACGGCGAAACTGGGTGCCAGGCAGCTCCCGCGGGTGCGGAGCATTTCGATGAACGGAAACATGAATGGCAGCAGTTGGTACACCGACGAGATCAAGAAGACCCATTTCACGTTCCGGAAATCCTCGGACATCGTCCGGCCCTCCCCGTCGGAGGCGTTTGTGTTTCTCGACGAGCATCCGGACGGCATTGATGACGGCTATTTCCTGGTCTTCGTAAACCGCCACCACCTTTGGGGAAACCTGCCCGCCAACTATCACAACGGTGCATGCGGGTTCTCGTTCGCGGACGGACATGCGGAGATTCGCAAGTGGGTCGATCCGGACACCAAGTCCAAAAAGATCGTGGCGAATCCGAAAGGGCCGAACGATGTGCCCTGGATTCAGGTGCGGACCTCCGCCCCGATCAACCCCGGTGCCCCCTGGCCGCCCTGAGGGGCGGACCATTTCTCCGCGATTAGGGGGGTGGAATCTCCCCGCGGACCCGCTTGAGCGCGGTGGCGGCGGTATCCCGAACCGAAGGATTGGGATCCTGAAGGTGTGCTTCCAGCAGGGCTTTCGCGGGAAGGGCATTCGTTCCGAAGTGCCCGATGGACTGCAACGTCATGATGCGGAGGCTTTCGTTGGTCTCCGCGGTGGTCTTCATCAGGGCTGGCAGGACCTGTTCGGGATTCGCCCGGATTTCCCCCAAGGCGGTGGCGGCGCTGATGCGGATGGTGAGCTCGGGGTCCCGGAGCCCCTGGAGAAGGATGGGAACGGAGACGGCCGATCCGTCGGGCCACCGTGCCAGCGCGCTGCAAATGGCATGGCGGGTCGTCCAGGGAGCGCCGTTGAACCGCGCGGCCACGACGGAGACCTGCTCGCCGGCGATCGGACCAAAGGCGCCGAGGGCGCGGATCGCATTTTCCTGAATTTGGGGCGATGGGTCCGAGACGGCCTTCAGCAGCGTCGGAATGCAGTCCGCGGGCTGTTGATGGATGGCGCCCAGGGCGGTCAGGGCATAGGAGCGTGCGTGGGAGTCCTTGGAGTCGGCGACAGCCAGCAGGGAGGGCAGTGCGAGGGTGGCGGCGGACTCCGGGATGCGGCCTGAGTAGATGGCGTTGGCAAAGGCTCCGATCAGGTTTCCGGTGAGGGGAAAGGCGGAACTCGAGAGCAGATTGGTCATCGCGGGCAGTGCGGGGACTCCCACCGCGACGAGCGCAGGGCTTCCATAACCGATGTTGTTGGTGGTCGCGGCAACCAACTCCGGAATCCAAGGGGCGGCTGCTTCCCCGAGGGCTTCAAATCCACGGATCCCTTGAATCCACCGTTGGCTTGGGTTGCGGATCGCGATGCCGAAGGAAGGCAGGTTTGTGGCCAGAAAGTTCGCGACGCGGTCGCTGATACCGAGGTCGCGCGGTGCGTTGAGAAGGGAAAGGAGCTCGGGCACCCCATTGGTCCCAATTGCCCGGATGGCCTTCCGGGCCCGTTCCAGATCTTCGACGGCCGTCGTTGACGAGAACCGGAGTCGGTTCGCCCGCTCCGCCTCTGCGGTCCATTGCTCCAGGGTGCGTCCCTCGTGGGTCAGGCGGTTCCGGGTTCGGATGGCCACCGTCAGCGCCGTCAGGGTTGCGACAACGAACAGCATCAGCAGTAGCTGGGGAAGTCGCCTCATTCGGCTCGGAACGCTGCGTTGCCTTGGGTCCTGATGCCACCTGGAAATTGTAATGTTGGGGCCGGGGTCGGGAGCCACCTCTCGACCCTGCCCCTGCTCGTTGGTAGTCCAGCCTTCAGGCTGCTCTTCCGCGCACCTGCTGTCCTCGCGTCCCCGAACCACAGGCTCAAGCCTGCACTACGAACGCTCCCTTCGGCCCCTGCTCGTTGGTAGTCCAGCCTTCAGGCTGTTCTTCCGCGCAACTGCCGCCCTCGCGTCCCCGAACCACAGGCTAAAGCCTGCACTACGAACCCCTGCTCGTTTCACCTTTCACGCGGTTCGGGTGCGAACGCAGGCCGGCGACGGAATGGCATTACCCCGGGCCACCGGCTCCGGGTGCGCAGGAACGGGGTCCCGAGGCGCCCGATGGGAGGTTGGGACGACGGCGGGATTGAACTCCGCATCCCGGAGGCGAAGAATGTCCGCATGGCATCCGTCCTGATCACCGGGTCCTCGGGGAGAATTGGCCGGGCGGTCGTCGCGGAACTGATGCGACGCGGCCATGCCGTTCGTGGATTCGACCTCGCGCCCGGACCGGAAATCCCGGACTTCGTTCAGGGCACCCTCATGGATCGCATGGCTGTCGATCATGCCATGCGGGGGATCGAATGCCTCGTGCATCTGGCCGCGACGCCGGATGACGCGGACTTCCTGACGGAGCTTCTGCCCAACAATCTGCTCGGGGTCTATCACGTCCTGGAAAGCGCGCGGCTGGCGGGCGTCCGGAGACTGATCCTGGCCAGTTCCGGACAGGTGAACTGGTGGCAGGGGCAGCGCGGAGAATTGCCCCTGCATCCCAAGGACCCACCCACACCGAAATCATGGTATGCCGCGACCAAGTTGTTTCTGGAAGGCATTGGACGCAGCTTTTCCGAGATGCACGGCATGAGCGTGATCGTGGCGCGCCTGGGATGGTGTCCCCGGACGGAGGAGCAGCGTCAGGAAATCGCGGCGGCCGAGTGGGCTCAGAACGTGTATCTGAGCCCGGGGGATGCCGGACGATTCTTCGCCTGCGCGATTGAGGCACCGGAATCCGTTCGTTATGCCCTCGTCAATGCCGCCGGCCGTCCCCGGCATCGGGAGCATTTTGACATGACCTCGGCTCGCACGTTGCTGGGCTATGAGCCGCGTGACGAGTGGCCGGAAGGCTTGGGCGGATAGGGGGGCGGTCAGTCCCCAAGCGCCTCCGGCCAAGCCTCCGGGGTTGACCTCAAAACGGCCGGTGCCCACCGTTTTCCCCATGTCTCGGTGGTTTTCCCTTTCGACCTGGTTGTTGACGACCCAGGGATTGTTCGCAGCGGGCTTCAGCCTCGCACGGATCGCCACAACGGAAGAGCAGACCTTGATCCGACCATCGACACCCATTGTCGGAGACGGAGTGGCCTACTGGCAGTCCCGGGGCAGTTCCGCGCCCGACGGCGGCGGGGAACGCCTGTTTTCGTTCCCGGGCGGGACCATCGCGTCGGATTTGCGCACGGAATCCGAGGAAGGTGACTTCCCCGTGGGAGTTCCCTTGGATGCCGCCGGCGGAAAGTTGCTGGTATCGGGACGATACTATCAGCCGACGCCACCGCAGGGGTTCCTCATCCACAACACCTTGGTGGAGTATCCCGGCGGTCGCCGCCTGCTCTATCCATTCTCGAAGTTTCCGGACGGCATTGCCGGGTCGCCCGACCTTTCGATTGGCGGAGGATTGTACGACGCGGACGGCTCCATTGTCTTTTCCCTCCGACAAGTGCAGGGCCTGTCGGTGGTTTTCACGGCGCTCGGACGCCTCAGCGGCGGCACGGTCTCAATTCTTGTCCGAACCGGGGTCGATGCCGTCCCGGGAACGACGACGCCCTTCGCGAGTCTTGGCCGGTATTCGACCCACGGGGGCGTCACGATCTTCTACGGCCAGGGAGGGGATCGGCGTGGGATCTACCAACTGAGCGCGAGCGGACTGAGCAAGGTGTTGGAGGATGGCGATCCGGCCCCGGATGGGGGCGGTGGAATCCTCAGCATTCGCGATGATTCCCTCCTCTCCCTGGCCAACGAGGGTTCGGATCTCGTGATTGCCAACGCCGACTCCGGGGGGTGGATCTACAAGCGGGTCCAGGGGACCTGGTCACTCGTCGCCCGGGCGGGGACTCCCATTCCGGGGGGCGTCGGGAACTTCCTCTCCCTGTCGTCGCCCGCGATCCACGATGGAGCCGTCATGTTCTTCGGGGGGCGCAACAACATCTTCCTTCCACCGCTTCAACTGGGGCTCTATGTCGAGACGTCCAACGGGTTGAAACCGGTCGTGGACCTCGGCGCGGATTTTGGGGGCCTCAACGTCGCTTTCCTGCAGGTCCCGGCCAGCGGAGGACGCTACTGGGATGGAGAGAAGGTTGTCTTCAACGTGGCCAACGCCACCCGGGATCGTTACGCCTTGTATATGGCGTCGCCAGGCTTGCGCATTGGCTCGTTCGAGCTCGTCGGGCTCACTGGATCCGGACGCCTTCAGTTCCCCTCGGAGGCGGGGGTCAGCTATCGCGTGGAGCAATCCACAAACTGTGTGACCTGGAGCACGGCGAAAACCGTCTCCGGCACGGGTTCGACCATCACGGTGGAGGGACTCCCCTCGGACGGCCTCCGCCGATTTTTCCGGCTTGCGACGCCGTAAGTCGCGGGACCAGGCGGAGGAGGCTTGTCTCGCGGTTGGGTGCGCGGATGTCAGGGCACCGATGGCCGCGATGGCCCGAGGTATGGTTTTGCTCCCAGCTCGCGATCCCGGCTGTGGTCCACGGTCAGCAGCGCCGGATCGGTCACGGTCGGCGCCGCGACGTAGCCGTGGTACCGGCCCATCCAGTAGGCCAGCAGCCATGCGGATGGTTCGACCACGTCATTGCCGCCGGCACCGCCGTCCGCCTGCATCAGCCAATGGTCCCATCGGAGCGGCTCCGTTTCCCGAGGGAGGAACGTGCGGGTGCCACCCTTCAGCGCCACCTGGCCCGCAGGAGTCCGCAGGTCGGCCCGATGCGAGTTTTGGTAGCTCCAGACGCGGAGATCGATGGGCCAGCCTCGGAGATGCTCCACCGAGACTGCGTTCTCGGATTCGTCCCCGGTGAGGGCGGCGTGGAGGAAGTTGAACCACGGGTTGTTTTCCACGCGGACGACCTCGTAACCGCGCTCGTAGGCGCGGCGATAGAGCGCGTGAAGATCCGGATCCGTCTCGTGACGGAGCAGTGTTGCGAAACTCCAGAACGCCAGTTCGTCGAGGAAGTGAAGCACGCTGTCCGGGGGAAAGGTGTTCCGCGCGCGGAGGGTGTATCCGGGATAGCCGAGGCCAACGAGGTCGCGGTAGGCCCCGGCGAACTTGGAATCGCCGGTGAGCGCGCCCGCGGTGCGGATGAAGGAAAGCAGCTCCACCGCCTGCAGTCCCCGGTCGTATCGGCCCTCATCGGTCCGGAAGTAATCCGGATCCCAGCGACCCCAGCGTGTCGCCTTCCCGTCCACATCCACCAACTGCCAGTGATGATCCACGAGGTGGCTGGCGATGCGCCGGAGGTGTTCGATCGCCCGCGTCTTCTCCGATCCCTCGGCCGCGAAATCCAGGAAGAGACTGAGGGCGTAGAAGTGGGAGCACAGCTCATCGCTGGACGTATCGCCCTTCCACTCGAAGCGTCCGTCGGCGGTGTCGTGCCATTCCGCCGTATAGCCTCCGGATCCGTGGCCGGACTGATGGCCACGTTCGCCCTTTGCCCAAACCGCACGCGCGGGAAAACCGGGAATACCCGTCATGGTCTCCAGCCAGCACAGGGCGTGGAAGGTGTTCGTCGCTTCGCGACGGGCCTCGGGATCCCGGGTCACGGCGTATCGATAGGATTGGGCGGCGAGGTAGTTTCCCGAATAGCCACCGTCATTGTCGCTGACTTCCCGGACGTATTCCTTCAGCGCCTCGTCCCATTCCAGCTTGTGCGTGAATCCGAGACGCTTCTGTCCCCATTCCTCCAGGTGCCGTTCGTAATACGCCGCCTTTTTGGCGAGGGTGTAGGGCTCGTACTCAATCAGTCCGAGACCGCCGTCCGTGGCGATGGCCACACGGAGTCCATCCACGGCGATGGCATTTACGGAGTCCGCCGGCAGCCATCGTTTTCCCGCGAAGTATTGGAAGTCGCCGTCCACCCACCGAATCGCACCCCGGGTGGTGCCGATCCAAAGGTCGTTGGTGAAACCCGTGGCCAGGCAGGTGGTGTCCTCAAACGGGAGCCCCTGGGCGCCGGCGATGGCGGTCAGGGACATGCCGCGCAGGACGCCCAGTCCGCGGTCGGTGGCGAGGTACAGCGCGGGTCCGCGGCTGAGGGCGTCCCGGGTGTTCGGGGAGGGCAGGGCACCCCAATCCCACGCCAGGTCGGAGGGGAAGTCGTAGGCATCCAGGCCCCCGAAGCCGGTGGGTGTGTGCGTGGTGAGGCGACCCGGACCGTGCACGAAAAGGGTTTCCTGATGAGGCACGAGACGCGTGATGGAGAATCGGGCCCGATTGGTGGAGACAGCCTCCAATTGGTTATCCCGGACCCGCCAGATCTGATTCTCCACACCCACCAGTGGAGTCCCGCGGAATTCGCAGACGTCGGTCACGGGGAGGGGCGAGATCTTCGTCCAGTGCCCCCCGGTCCGCCGCCACAAGCCTCCGTCGGTGAGGGCCCAGAGGGAATCCGAGGTTCGGACGAGTCTGCGGATGGAATTCGTCAGGCTCGGTTCCGCGGCCAGACGGTCACCCTCGAGGTGGAACAATCCGGTGCGACCACCGACGAGGATCTCCCCGTTGAGCGCGGCGACCGCGGTGACCGGTGTCGGGGAGGGAATGCTCCGTCCGGCTTCCTGCAGGTAGACGGAGTCCGGAATGGGCGCCGCCGCCGCCGCGGCGGCGAGAAGAAGCAGAGCAGCCGCGGAACGCAAGGGAAGGGGGCTCATTTCGTGACGGGAACCGGCTGGGCCTTCTTCCACTCCTCTTCGGACACCGGCTTTGCCTCGTGGAAGAGAACGAAGGTTCCCTTCTTGTTGCCGACCACCAGGTCGGGAAGCCCGTTCCGATCCACGTCCCCAACCACGAGCTGGGTTCCGACGCCGGAATTGTCGTCGATCCGGTACGGAATGAAATCCACCGAGTGGTCCGGACCGCGCACGAGGCGGAACCAATAGTTCACCGCCGCCTGGTTGCGGTCGGGATCACCCACGCGGCCATGGGACCAGAACCGCTTTCCGGTCACGATGTCCTTGAGGCCGTCGCCGTCCATGTCCACGAGTTCCACGGCGTGCAGTTCCGAGAACTTCACGCCGTACCGGTTCTCCGACGGCTCCTTGTTCATCAGGATGTGTTCGCGAAACCGGATCTCGCCGCCCTCGCGGTATTGTTCGTACCACGCGAGCCCAAAGGCGTGGGCGGTCAACGCGGTGATCACATCGTTCAGGCCGTCGCCGTTCACATCGTAGGCGTGCATCTGGGAGCCCCCGAGTCCGAAGGGGGTCGCGTGAAAGGTCCACACCGGATCTCCGGCCAGCGATGCCGGCTGCTCCCACCAGCCGTCCTTCTCGATCAGGTCGGTGCGGCCGTCGCCGTTGATATCCCCGAGACCCATGCCGTGTGTGAAGTTCCCGTATCCCTTCACCGGGGAAATCCGATGCCAGGTCCAGGGCTTCGTGGGATCCGAAGGATCGGGCGTGGCGTATCCGTAGGCGCCCTCGGTGATGCAAACGAGCTCCGGTTTTCCTTCGCCGGTGAGGTCGGTGAAGGTGGGGGATTCGTTGTCCGTCTGGTGAAACACCTCATGGCGCGGCCAGTGGCGGTCGGGTGTCTTCGGGTTCTCGAACCAGACCGTCTCCTTGCCCGGGAAGCCCACGATCAGGACGTCCATCCACCCGTCGCTGTTGAAGTCGCGGGGAAACGCGAAGAAGTTGTCCGAGTAGGTGTTCTTGTTCCCCAGCGCCCCTTCGAATCCGGGGACCGTTACGGACGTCATCGGCCCGAGCGGAAGTGTGAAGGTCGCCTTGGGCGCGTAGAGTTCGTGGCGGTTGGTGAATCCGGGGCCTTCATACCACCACGGACCGGACACGATGTCGTTGACGCCGTCCCGATTGAAATCCGCAAAGCTCGCGCCCTCGCACCAGAATTGGTCGCTGAGTTGCTGGCGCTTGAACGTGTGGAGAACCGGATCGGCTGCGAAAACCGACCCGCCCGCGGCAAGCAATGCCGTGAGGAGGAGGCAGGACGAAAGGGAGCGGTGCATGGCGGAAAGGATGGACCGGGGAATGGGGCGCCGGATTCAACCCGGATGCAAGCGGGGCCGGTGCTGCTTCTGTCGTCCCTGCCGTGGGTGGTTCCACCGTCAGGTGGCTGGATCCCGGCGGTTGGGACGTCCCGGGGACGGGATGAATCCCGGACTACGAACGGTGGCGGCCTGGACGCGTCCATTGCGAAGTCCGCCGGGATTCCTCACTCTTTTTTCGCTCCCTGGAGATCGCGGCCTTGGGGCGCCCGCATGATTTACAATCACCGAATGGAGGCGATCTGCGACGCGTACTCCCTGGTCCCCGGGCACGAGCGCTGGGGCGGGATTGCCCTCGCGGTGTCGTGCCCGGGGGATGTGGTGCAAATGCACCCGTCGTTGAGACCGCTCGAGCCCGCCGTCCGGGCACATTATGACCGCTGCGGGCTGCCCGTGGCGGAAACCATTCTCTGGGACGATGGCTATCACGCCCTCGAGGCGGCCGGCCGCGACGGGATCTCCGTCTCGATGTTCGGGAACGAGGTGCACCGGCGGTGTCCGGATGCCCGATGGCGCACGGTCGTGGACCGGTTTCAGGACAAGAATGCGTTCGTCGTCTGGGCGAGGGGATTTGGGGCGCCGGTGCCCCGAACCGTTTGCGTTCCGCACGGGAGGGACGCCAGGAATCATGGCCTTGCCTACCCGGTGTTTTTGAAGGATGCGGTCTCCCTGGCCGGACTGGGAATCGACCGGTGCATGGACGAGCTGGACCTTGCGGACGCCATTCGGTGGCGCGTGGACCCGTTCCAGATTCAGGAGGCGCTTCCTCCGGGGACGGCTTTTCTCAATGCCCAGTATCTGGGATCCGATGCGGGATGCGACTATGTCACGACCACCCGTCAGATCCTGGACGGTTGGTCCCACCGGGGAAACTCGTGGCCGGAGCCCGTCTGCGTCCGGAAGGTGACCGATCCCATCGCGCACGAGTTGGTCCGGTTGGGGATGCGGGGGATCTTCGGCTTCGATGTTGCCGTTGCCGGATATCCGGACCTGACCCGCGTATGGGTGTTGGAGTGCAATCCCCGGTGGAATGGCTCGAGCTACTTCTGGTTCCCGGCGCAAAAGCTGGGGGCGAAGGCCTGGACCGGATTGGTGGTGTCCTGTCCAGCGGACTTCAACTCCATGGATCTCGGCGAGCTGGAGTTCCGTCCGGCATCCGGTGAAGGGATTGTCCTTGTGGACTGGACCCGCACGGATTCGGGGTCGGCGTCGGTGCTGGTGGTTGGGACTCCCGAACGGCAGCGCGACCTGCTGCGCGGGTTGTCCAGCCGCCCTGGATGGGCACTCCCTGCCCAAACGGGGGCGAAAACGGATCAGCGGTGAACTGGATCGCGGCGTCCGCCGCCGACCCACGGGGCTTACCGTTCGTCGATGTCTACGTGGACGGTCTTGCGCTCGCTCATGAATTGCCGGTGAAACATCCGGTCTCCCAACCAGCGGGTCCATCGGGTGACCGGTCCGGGATTGTTGTCCTCAAAGGAGCACACCACCGCCCAAAGAGATCTTGGGGGCGAAGGCGGGACGACGGAAAAGACCTGGCTGCAGCCAGGGCGAACATGGTTTTCGATACCCGCATTGGGGTCATGGTCGTTCGCGACCTTCCAGCCATGGGTGGTGTAGGATCGGATCTGGTAGCTGACGTCCACGGCCCGGCTGGACCGGTTGTGGAAATTCACCAACGCGCGGTCGGTGATGCCATTCGTGCGGCTGAGTCCGATCACCGAGAGCGTGGGTAACGCCGGGGGGTGAATGGACCGGCCGATCAAGATCCCAAATCCGAACAGGACGACTGCCGCAAGGATCCGAAACCGCACTCCCGATTGGGCGGTCGATTCCCGGAGACGTTCGCCCGTGGAATCCGGCCCAGTCATCCTGGCGATCTCCTCGGGTCACCCGCTACAGCGTGACCACCCTTGCGCTGGTGATCGCCGGATCGCGCGCGAGTTCATCCAGCGCCGCCTGGGGCGGCGGACTGTCCAGGTGCAGCACGGTCAGCGCCTGGCCACCGGCGGCATCGCGCGCGAGGCTCATGTTGGCGATGTTGACCCCGTGTCCGCCCAGGACCGTGCCCAGGTGTCCGACGATGCCCGGGCGGTCCTGATTGCGGATCAGGAGGAGCGTGCCCGTGATCGGGATTTCCACCGGAAGGCTGTACAATCGCACGATGCGCGGATTGTTCGGCGAACCGAAGAAGGTGCCTCCGGCCGAGATGACCTTCCTGCCTTCATTGAAGGCCTGCACGTGCAGCCATTCGTTGAAGGTGACAGGCTCCTCGGACTTCTTTTCCTCCACGGCGATGCCGAGGGAGGCTGCGGCGGAGCGGACATTGATGTTGTTGATGTCCTGGACCGCGCTCTGGCTCAGGAAGCCGCGCAGGATGGCCCGGGTGACCGGATCGGTCTGGGGCAGTTCCTGGGCGCGTCCGCCGAAGGTGATGTGCAGGCGGTCCACCGGACCCGACGCGAGCTGTCCCAGCAATTTGCCGAGCTTCTCGCCCAGCGGCAGGTAGGGCTTCACCAGTTCGTACGTCTTGGCGTCCACGCCGGGCAGGTTGACCGCATTGCGGACCTCGCCGGTGAGCAGGAAGGCCGTCAGGATCTCCGCCACTTCCAGTCCGCACTTCTCCTGCGCCTCCTCGGTGCTGGCGCCCAGATGCGGGGTCAGGACG
>JAEUHD010000071.1 GCA_016793645.1 Verrucomicrobiales bacterium | reverse complement strand
GCCCAACTCTGCCGCACCTATTGGTCGCCCCTCTACGCCTTCCTCCGCCGTCAGGGAACGCCACCCGCGGAGGCCGAGGATCTGGTTCAGGGATTCTTCGAACAGTTCCTCTCCAAGGACTACCTCCGCGATGTCGCCCGGGAAAAGGGACGCTTCCGCTCCTTCCTCCTCGCCTCCCTGCGCCACTTCGTCGCCAACCACCACAGGGACCGCAAAACCCAGCGGCGCGGCGGCGCCCTCCCCCATCTCGCCCTCGACGAACCCGGCGTCCGGGAACGCTGCGAATCCGCCGCCGCTTCCCCGGCATCCCCGGAAGCTACGTTTGACCGTCTCTGGGCGGCCACGGTGATGGAGCGCGCCGCCCGAGGCCTCCGCGCCGAATACATGGACACCGGCCGGGGCACCCTTTTTGAAGTCCTCCGCACCTGGCTGGCCCGCGAACCCCAGACCGGCGAGTACGCCCGAGTCGCCCCGGATCTCGGATTGTCCGAGGGCGCCCTCGCCGTCGCCGTCCTGCGACTCCGCCGGCGCTTCCGCGAACGGATCCGACAGGAGGTCGCACAAACCGTGGCCACCCCCGGGGACATCACCGGCGAGATGCGCCACCTGCTCCAGGTGCTGACGTCCACGTAATCCACGACGCCGCACCGTTCTTTGATTCCTGTGAGGACGCCTTCCAGCCAGCCCTGCGGTCGCTGCGGTGCCACCACCGGATCCGGAGTCATCGAAGGCTTCTGCCCGCGATGCCTTGCGGCGGCGGCCTTCGACACCGACGTGGACGATTCCCCCACGGATGCCGGCGCCTCGCCCACCCGCCTGGGTGCCTTCGAGATTCTCGGGGAACTCGGCCGGGGCGGCATGGGCATCGTGTATCGCGCCCGGCAGTCCGGACTCGACCGCGAAGTCGCGCTGAAGGTGCTCCGCCTGGGACCGCTCAGTTCCGGACGCGATCGCGTCCGTTTCCGAAGGGAGGCCTCCGCTGCCGCAGCACTCCGCCATCCCAACGCGGTGGCCGTCCACGAAGTCGGAGAAGCGGACGGCCACGCCTACCTCGCCATGGAACTGGTCGAGGGACGCACGCTGGCGGATCTGACGCGCGAGGGTCCCCTGGCTCCCGACGACGCCGCACGCCAGACCGCAGCGGTCGCCACCGCAGTTGCCGCCGCCCACGCCCGGGGCATCGCCCACCGCGACCTCAAGCCGTCCAATGTGATCGTGGACCGCGACGGCCGGCCCCGGGTGACGGACTTCGGACTCGCCAAGGCCGTGGCCGCCCCGGAGGTCCCCCACTCCCAGCGGGCGGAAGATTCCGGTGGTGATCCGGAAGTCACCCAGACCGGCCAGGTGGTCGGGTCTCCGGGTTACCTTCCTCCGGAACGCGTCGATCCGAAGCGCGGCGACGACAGTTTCCCCGGCGACATCTATTCCCTCGGGGCCCTCCTCTACCACCTCCTCACGGGCCGCCCCCCATTTGCCGCGGCGACCGTGACCGCGACCCTCGCGCAGGTGTTGCACGACGATCCCGTGCCCCCGCGGCGACTCAACTCCGCGATTCCGCGCGACCTGGAAACCATCTGCCTCAAGTGCCTCGCCAAGGAACCGGGACGCCGATACCCGGGTGCCCGCGAGGTCGCGGACGACCTGCAGGCATTCCTCGAGCGCCGTCCCATCCGCGCGCGTCCCGCGGGCGCGGTGGAACGCCTTCGACTCTGGTGTCGCCGCAGACCGGCGTCCGCGGCCCTTGCCGCCGGACTCGCGCTCGCCATCGGACTCGGCCTCGGCGGAATCCTCTGGCAGTCCGATCGCGCCACCCGCGAGGCCCGGGTGGCACAACTCCACGCCTACGCCGCCGACCTCGGGGCCGCCTCGTCCGCCCTGGAGTCCGGTGACCGAGCCCGCGCCCTCGACCTCCTTGAACGGCATCGCCCGCGAACCGGGGAACCGGATCTGCGGGGTTTTGAATGGCGGCTGCTCGCGAACCGGGCAGGGTCCAACGCCGGCGTGCGACTGGGTTCCCATGCCGAGGTGGTTCCGCAGGTGGCGTTCGCCCCGGACTCACGGCAACTCGCCAGTGCGGGTGGGGACGGACGCGTCCGAACCTGGGATCCGTCCACCGGACGAAGCCTTCGCGAACTCAGGCCGCATCGCGGTCCGGTGTGGTGGGTCGGCTATTCTCCCGACGGACGCTTCCTGGCCACCGGCGGCGCCGACGGGCGCATCGTCCTGACCGACGCAACCAACGCCCGGCCCATCACCGAGTTTCCCGGCATCGCCGCCGCGTGGTCCGCCGATGGACAACGCCTCGCCACGATACGGTCGCGTCCCGTTTACTGGGACGACGAGGGACCCGTGGAGGTCTGGGATCCCGTTCGACGGCGAAAACTCAGAACCCTCACCTCCTCCGGAAAGACCGTGGCGTTGCGCGGAGATGGCCGTCTCGCCGCCGTGACCCGGCGGGAAGGCGGCGTCGAACTCTGGGACGTCGACACGGGGAAACGGATCCGGACCGAGCCCACGCCGGATCCCGTGTGGTCGCCGACATTCTCGCCGGACGGACGATGGCTCGCCGCGGTCGGACGCGAGCAAATCCTCGTCTGGGATCTGCAGCACCCCGGTTCGCCGCGAATCCTGGAAGGTCATCACCTCAAGGTCTGGTCCGCCGTCTTTTCCCCCGACGGACGCTTCCTGCACAGCACCGGATCCGACCGAAGCCTGCGCACCTGGGACACCACGGCCTGGCAACCCGTGTTTCGTCGATGGGGACATCCGGACGAAGTGTGGTCCGTCTCAGCGTCTCCCGACGGACGCTGGCTCGCCACGGGAGCCAAGGATGGATCCGTCTGGCTCTGGCCGGCGATCCCCGCACCCGGGCCGCGTCCGCTCCCGCACGGCGACTTCATCGCCCCTGTCTTCTCCCAGGACGGCGTGCGGATCGCGACCGCCCCGGTGGAAGGCGGCGTCACCAATGCTGCGATTTGGCAAATCGACCGGCGCGAACGTCTCGCCACCATTCCGGGGGCCGTGCCGCTGGGTTTCGACGACGCGGGAAACCTCGCGGTCTGGCGGCATGGACGGGACATCGAGTGGTGGGCGGTCGGCGCCGCGACGCCCAGGGCGACCGTTGGGATCTCGGGTCCCCGGGGCGCGCCCGTCCAGGTCGCCCTCTCACCCAACTCCGGCAGCGGCATCGCGGTGTGGAGCGACGGACGCGCGGCGCTGTGGGACCCGCATTCCGGGCGGATCGTATCCGAGCAATCCGCGCCCGCGCCACCGTGGCGGGCCCTGGCGGTGAGCAATTCGGGCGGACGGGCGGCGTTCTCCCGCGAAGACGAGCCGCGCGCGTGGCTCCTCGACTTCAAGGCGGGTGCCGTCCGTGAACTGCGGGTCCCGCGCCTGATGATCAGCGGGGTCGCCTTTAGTGCCGACGGCGCCCGTTTGGCCACGGGTGGATCCGACGGGCGCATCCGGATGTGGAACGCCGCGACCGGTGCGCCGGAGGGGGAATTGCCGGGGCATCTTGAGGACACCGCGGGCGTCGCTTTTTCTCCTGATGGCCGCACCCTCGCGTCGCTGGGCTATCAGGACAGCCTCAAGCTCTGGCATCTCCCGACCGGACGCCCCGTCGCCGAGATCCCATTCCCCCGGGGCGGCTCGCAACTGATCTTCTCCCCCGACGGACGCCACCTCGCCGCCACCCTCGGCGGCCTCGTCAACGAATCCGCGGAACTGTTCAGCGTAATGACCAATGACCAATGACCAATGACCAATGACGAGTGACGAGTGATCAGTAATCAGTAGCCAGTAATCAGTGACCAGAGTCCGACAGACCACAGACCACGGTCAACGGCCCATCGACCACCAACGAACCTCTCTCCTTTGTCTTGCGTGGGAAAACGCGGTACCGCATACAACCCGCCGCGTTTCCGACGACATCGTGCCGGTGTGGCGAAATGGCAGACGCGATAGACTCAAAATCTGTTGCCCGCAAGGGCGTGGGGGTTCGAGTCCCTCCACCGGCACCAACGCTATCAACAACTTACGAGTCGTACTGGAAATTTAGTTACGCTTTAGTTACTCTGAGGCCGCATGAAGGCCCGAGCAAAGCGTCCGGTCCGGAAGCCGGAGTCCCCCAAATCCAAAGCCACCGTCGTCCGCGTCGCAGGCATTGAGGCGCGCATTTATTCCAATCCACTTCGGACCCAGGGACGCGTCTATCCCAGCTTCCTCTGCAAGTGGCCGGATCCGATCCACGGGCGCCAGGCAACCAAGCGATTTGCCAACCTGGAGGAAGCCAAGCAGCACGCCGCGGAGAAATGCCGGCAAATCGCCAACGGCCAGGCCAGCGCTGCCAGCATCAGCAACCGGGACGCCGCCAGCCTTGGAGAAGCCCGAGAACTCCTGGGCCCCCTCCAAACCGAGATCCACGTCGCCGCGCGTGCCTACGCCGAGGCCGTCAAGGAACTGCCGCCGGGCACTTCCCTGATGGAGGCGGTCCGGTATTTCGCCGCCCGCCACCCATCGGCCGGGGCCCGGAAGCTCGTGCCGGAGGTCGTTCAGGAGTTCATTCAAGATCGCACGACCGCAGGCGTCAGCGACATCCACCTTCGGGACCTCCGGAATCGGCTCGGGCGGTTTGGCGAAGCCTTCCAGATTCCGATCACCAGCCTCACTCCAGCCCTGGTGAATGAGCACCTCAAGAGGCTGACCAACACGAAGAGCCGCCGCCCGGCATCGAATCGCACCCGGGCGAACCACCGTGCCCTCATCGTCAGTCTTTTCAATTTCGCGCGGATGCAGCGCTACGTCAGCCGGGATCACGCGGACGAAATCGCCGAGGTGCCCAAGCCGAAGTATCACGCCGGACTGGTCGAGGTGTACCGACCGGAGGAATTCGCCCGCTTGTTGGCGGCAGCCGATGAGGATCTCCGGCCTCCTTTGGCCATTGCCGGGCTGGCTGGCTTGCGCGTCGCGGAAATTAGCCGCCTCGATTGGCGGGACATCAAGCTGGGCGAACGGGTCATCATCGTCGGAGACCGAATCGCCAAGACCGCCAGCCGCCGCGTCGTCCCGATCTGCGATGCCCTGGCCGCGTGGCTCGCTCCCGCCGTTCGGGAGTTTGGTCCGGTCAGTCCCGCCGGAGGCGAGGCCCGGGGCGTTGGAGAGGCCCTGATCAACCGATGGATGCGCATGGCCGCCCGCGCCAAGGTCACCTGGAAGCGGAATGCCCTGCGTCATTCCTTCGGATCCTACCGCCTTGCCGTGACCGCGGACTTCGCCAGAGTTGCCGCGGAAATGGGCAATAGCCCGGCGATCATCCACCAGCATTACAAGAGCCTGGTCACCGAGGCGGAAGGTCGAGCTTGGTTCACCGTGACGCCGTCGCTTTCGGGTCATGTCGCCCCCGTCCTGGCCATGGCTCATCCAAGCGCAAGTTAATGACTGATGAAGACGGACCGCCCCGCATGACATCCCCGATTTCTTTCAAACCGGACGGCCCCGCAGGCAAGCTTTGGGAACTCCTACGAAGGAATCGGCAGTTCCGGGCCGACGTCGACCGATTGAGCCGATTCCGTGTGGGAACTGAGTCCCCCCTCCACAGCGTCCGTCTTCGCGCCTTGAATGGCGCATCCACGTTCCTCAGGGAAGTTCAAGTCAGGAACGAATTTGCCCACCTCGCGTTCCAGTGGCTGGTACCCCAGCCCATATTCATTGAGGAGCACAAGGCCCCTCGAAACGATCCCGAAGCGCAAACCCAGGGCGCGATTTCGTGGGAGACCATCCGCCTCGGCCATGGAATCACCCCGGACCCTCGCCACGAGTCCTGGCAGTGGTTTACTTCCAAACGACGTCCTCAGGTCAGCGCCGAGTCACGGGCGAACCATGCCGGCTGGCCAATGCGATGGGGTCCTCGGGTGCTTCGACGCGTTGTTCGTGGTTTAAGCGAAGACCCTTATTCCTTCGACTACATCCAAGAATGGGTGGACTGGTTTGCCGCGCACACCTTTTCCGTGAACTCGGCATGGCCCGAAACACCACCGGGTTTCCGCAGGGACTGGGAATCCCTATGGCGTCGGATCTCGGGAGCAGAGGAGAGACCTAGGCTGACGAAACTCAACCGCGGCTGGAGTCCATCGGCAATCACTGCCCGCGCCCGCCGGGAGATCCGGGAAGCGAATCGGTATATTCTGAACTTGGTCGCCGATCTCGAACTGGAACGCCTCGGTAAAGCCGGCATGACGGCGCCCGCCATTCCGACAGGCGGCGGACATTTTCGCCGATACCGGAGATTCCGGTTGAAGCTCTCCTCCGCCGAAGAAGTGGGGTTGACCCTTTTCGATCTCACACAGAACCGGCAATTGGTCGAGCTGCCTGTCCTCCTTTCTCGGAAGGCAGCCCGCCAGGCACTCCGAGCCTTGGAGACCGAGATCACCCAGAGCCTTCCGAAGGTGCATGAACTCCTGGGCACCCAACGAGCCTGGGAGTCTTACCTCGCCGTCGAACCATTCCGAGAAGGTGGGACAGCCGACTTGGGGAAGGCGATGGGACAATTCTTTCGCTCGCGAGTGCGCGCCCACCATCTGAGCGGATCCGGGGTTTCCAGCGGGGGCATCGCCCGATGGCTGGATAACGGGACACTCCGGCCATTGTCGTCACACGCAACCAAGGCCGAAGCCGACGAGCGAAGTTCCATTGAACAGGCAGTGTCCCAAGCAGCAACAGATGATCGGCAGCGGAGTCGCCAGATCGAAGACTGGGTGCGGTTCTTGGATGTCCTGGCGGCGGCTACCTATCCAACCTTCGACACCAAGCAGTTAAGCCAGAAGACTCCGCATCGTGGAACTTTGGGCGGCGAACGCACTCATAGAAAACCCAAGGAAGCGTGACGTGCGTTCAGCGCATATCGGCACCCGAAAGGAACCGATATGTTGCAAGACAACTCAAATACCGTCGCCAACGGCTCAAATCCTCCGGAAGGCGACCTCCTCGACAAACCCGCCACTGCCCGCCTCCTGGGCATCAGTGTTCGCACCCTCGACGGCCTCATGGCCGCTCGGAAGGTGCCCTACCTCAAGATCGGACGGAAAATCGTCCGGTTCCACCGCCAGGACGTCATCGCGCACCTCCGGGAGCGGTTTCAGGTCGGAGCATCCCCCCGGTGAGGCACGGCCATGACACCCTTGAATCCGAGCCCGGAGCAGATCCGGAGCGTCGCCATGAAGTTGGTGGAAACCCTGAATGCGACCGTGATCCCCGTTCGGCGGGACAAGAAGCCCGGGATGGCGGGATGGCAAAACGCAACTCAGGACTCCTGCCAGCGGCCCGGAATCCTCAACCGCTATGGGAATGACTGCCCCAGTATTGGCATCGTCACGGGGGACCCTTCCTACGGTTTGTGCTCCATTGATTTCGATACCGGGGAATCCCTCGCGGAATTCCGCAAACACAATCCCTGGGTCTCAGAGACCCTGATCACCCGCGGCGCTCGCGGCGCCAACATTTGGATCCGGATCATGGGTCCATGTCCCAGACTCTCCCGGATCAAATGGAAGGGAAAGGCATGCGGAGAACTACGGGGAACCGGGGGATATACCATTGTATGGGGAGTCCATCCCTCCGGAATTCGGTACACGGCAAACGAAAAGCCCCCTCTGCAAATGTGTTATGAGCAAATCACATGGCCGGAAGGCTTTCAGGTTGCCCAACCCTTTCCGCCCACGGCCAACGACCCAGGAAACCTACCAACCCCCTACCACCCTTCGTCTGAATCCTCTGCCTCTCTGCAATTCTACGGCTCTACACCTCTGCATGACAGCATGCGGGTCCAGGGACCCGAGACTTCCCCGGATCGGAAGTCGCAGGAGATTCCTACCTCCACCGACCCCATCACGTTCACTGCGGAGCAGATTCTAGAGCATCAGCGGGCCTTCCAGGAAGCCTCCTTTGAGTTCCAAACCACGAATCCCGACGCGGCTTTCCTGTACGCCCGATACATGGAGGCCCACTACGACGCCCAACCCCACGAAAGAAACGCCGTAATCGTGGAAGCGGTACCATTCCTCTACAGGGCGATCTCCGAAACCCACATCCTCGATCTTCTGCGGCACTTCTGGCGCTGCCACCACCCCTTGTTCAGAGCCACCGAGCGAGAGCACATGGCAGAGGTCACCGCGATGCTCGACGCGGTCAGGAATACCTTTCTCAACGAACTCCCCCCCGCCGAACGCCAACTGTACCTCAATGAGGAACAGCGTGTTCAGACTACCTACCGGATCTGTCGGGATCTCGCTGCCCTTGGAAAGGTTGCTCCGGGAGTCTTCTTCCTGAGTGCCAGCGATCTCGCGATTCGTCTGGGCGTCGATTCCCAGCAGGCTTATCGAGCGCTACAGCGTCTTCGTACGCTCGGCATACTCCGCATCGAGAAACCCGGCGAACCGCGCGCCAAAGGGGTTTCCGGCGTGGCCACGACCTACCGCTGGACGCTTCCGTTGCCCGAACCGACCACGCCGGCTGCCGAACCAGCACCCGCCCATTGAAGAAATTCTTCCGGCGCGCAACCGGTTCCCGAACGACTCCACCGCACGGTCGATCCCCGTATCCCTGTCCGTCATTTCATGCGCTGGAACAACAATCATTCCTTTCAGTGGTGCCAACTTTCTCTCTCGTTCCTCCCGCCAGGATCAGGCGACGGAGCGGGTGCGACGACCCGAACCCTATCGTCCCGAGGCTCCCTATTCGACCTTCAATGGCTTCGTTCCGCTTCCATCGAAGCCCCTACCCCATTAACCTCACCCCGACCTTCGGAAGCTTCCGGTGCAGCAGGTTGAAGCGGGCAGATGCTTCACTCGTCCGACATCAGGTGGCTTCGCTGAGGGTCGCCCAAGCTGGAACGAATGCACTGGATTGCTCCATCCGAAAAGGACGCCGGCCACCGCGTCGTCGTCTCCAGTACCCATCTTCCCCTAAACTCCCGGACTTCTGTCCCGGCCAGGTCTCGGCAACAGCAGTCCCAAGGTTCCGCTTAACGAATCGACATGCCCACCCCCGAAAAATCCAAATCCCTCGAATCCTGGATCTGGGATGCCGCCTGCTCCATCCGTGGGGCCAAGGACGCGCCAAAATACAAGGACTACATCCTCCCGCTCATTTTCACGAAGCGCCTCTGCGACGTCTTCGATGACGAACTGAACCGCATCTCGAAGGAAGTAGGCTCGCGCAAGAAGGCTTTCCAACTCGTCAAGGCCGATCACAAGCTCGTGCGCTTCTACCTCCCCCTCGTGCCGGACGATCCCGAGCAGCCCGTCTGGTCCGTGATAAGAAAACTCTCCGACAAGATCGGCGAAGGCGTCACCACCCACATGCGGGCCATCGCCCGCGAAAACCCGCTCCTGCAGGGCATCATCGACCGCGTGGACTTCAACGCCACCACCCACGGCCAGCGCGACCTCGACGACGACCGCCTCTCCAACCTCATCGAGGCCATCAGCACCAAGCGCCTCGGGCTCGACGACGTCGAGGCCGACATCATCGGCAAGAGCTACGAATACCTCATCCGCAAGTTCGCCGAGGGCAGCGGCCAGAGCGCCGGCGAGTTCTACACCCCGCCAGAGGTCGGCACCATCATGTCCCGCGTGCTCGCTCCCGAGCCCGGCATGACGGTCTATGATCCCTGCTGCGGTTCCGGCGGCCTCCTCGTCAAACTCGAGACCGCGATGGAGGAGAAAGTCGGGGCGAAAAAGCCCGCCCCCTTGAAACTTTTCGGCCAGGAATACATCCCCGAGACCTGGGCCATGGCCAACATGAACATGATCATCCACGACATGGAGGGCCAGATCGAGATCGGCGACACCTTCAAGAACCCCAAGTTCCGGGACAAGGGCGGCAAACTCCGCACCTTTGATCGCGTCATCGCCAATCCCATGTGGAACCAGGACTGGTTCACCGAGACCGACTACGACGCTGACGAACTCGGCCGCTTCCCCGCCGGGGCCGGTTTCCCCGGCAAATCCTCCGCCGACTGGGGCTGGGTCCAGCACATGCACGCCAGCCTCAATGACAAGGGCCGCGCCGCTGTCGTCCTCGACACCGGCGCCGCCTCCCGCGGCTCGGGCAATGCCGGCACCAACAAGGAAAAGACCGTCCGCCAGTGGTTCGTGGACCACGACCTCATCGAGAGCGTCCTCTACCTGCCGGAAAACCTCTTCTACAACACCACCGCCCCCGGCATCGTGCTCTTCCTGAACAAGGCCAAGCCGAAGGCGCGCCAGGCCAAGGTATTCCTCGTCAACGCCAGCCAGGTCTTCGAAAAGGGCGACCCGAAGAACTACATCCCCGACGACGGCATCCAGCGCCTCGCCGACACCCTCATCGGATGGAAGGAAGAGGAAAAACTCAGCCGCATCGTCGATCACGCCGAGCTGAAGAAGAACGACTACAACATCTCCCCCAGCCGCTACATCCACACCAGCGACGCCGAAACCTACCGGCCCATCGCGGAGATCGTCGAGGAACTGAAGGTCATCGAAGCCGAGGCGCGGGAGACAGACAAGGCTCTCCAGCAAATCCTCAAACAACTCGGTATATGAGCACGAAGGACGCACTCATCGAGCCATCCGGCACGCTGCTCACCGAGTTGCGCGGTATGATTGCCGAGGCGCGCGAGCAAGTTGCACAAGTAGCCAATGCCGCCCTCACCACCCTGTATTGGAAGATCGGGCACCGCATCAGCCGCGACATCCTCGGCGAAAAGCGGGCGGACTACGGCAAACAGATTGTCGCCTCGCTGGGGCGACAATTGGCCGCTGAATACGGTGCCGGATTCGGAGAGAAGAATCTCCACCGCATGATCCAGTTTGCCGAGGCTTTCCCCGATGAACAGATTCTCGCCGCACTGCGGCGACAATTGGGCTGGACCCATTTCAAGGCCATCATTCCGCTCAAGGATCCGCTCGCCCGCGACTTCTACGCGGAAATGTGCCGGGTCGAACGCTGGAGCACCCGGACGCTTGCCGGGAAAATCAACTCCATGCTCTTCGAGCGCACCGCTATCTCGAAGAAACCCGAAGAAGTCGCCAGGGCGGAACTCGCCACCCTCCGCAGCGAGGACCGCGTCACCCCCGACCTCGTCTTTCGCGATCCCTACATCCTCGACTTCCTCGGCCTCAAGGACCGCTATCTCGAAAAAGACCTCGAAGACGCCATCCTTCGGGAACTCGAAACCTTCCTGCTCGAACTCGGCAACGGCTTCGCCTTCCTCGGACGCCAGACCCGTATCCAGATCGATTCCGACGACTTCTACCTCGACCTTCTCTTCTATCACCGCCGCCTCAAGCGTCTCATCGCCATCGACCTCAAACTCGGCGACTTCAAAGCCGAATACAAAGGCCAGATGGAGCTTTACCTCCGCTGGCTTGCCAAACACGAACAACAGCCCGGCGAGGCTCCGCCTCTCGGCATCATCCTCTGCGCAGGAAAGAAGGAGGAACAGATCGAACTCCTCGAACTCGACCAAAGCGGAATCCATGTCGCCGAATACTTGACCGCCCTGCCGCCGCGCGAACTCCTCCAACAGAAACTCCACGCCGCGATTGAGATCTCGCGGGCGCGGTTGGAGGCAAAGGAGGGCGGTCTTTCCATTCAGCCCTTAGAGGAAGGAGGCGCAGAATGATCCCGACTTTTCAGAAAACCGAAATTGGCGAGTTCCCGTCGTCTTGGGAAATCGACCGCGTGGATTCAGCCTTCGACATTCAGCAGGGCAAACAGGTCTCGAGTCGAAATCGCGATGGCGAGCACCAACGCCCGTTTCTCCGCACAAAGAACGTTTTCTGGAATCGCCTTGAACTGACCGATCTCGACGAAATGCATTTCAGCGAGGCCGAGCAAACGCGACTCGAACTCCACGCAAACGATTTGCTGGTCTGTGAAGGTGGCTCAATCGGACGAACCGCGCTTTGGAACAACGAAGTCGAAGGATGCCTTTACCAGAACCATCTTCATCGCCTCCGCGTAAAGGGCCGTAAGGCGGACGCTCAATTCTCGGTTTATTGGCTTTGGTATGCCTTCGACGTGGCGAAGCTCTATTTTGGCCGAGGCAACGTCACAACGATTCCGAATCTCTCGCAGTCGAAGCTCGCGGAGTTGCCGATGGCGCTCCCCCCGCTCCCCGAGCAGAAGAAGATCGCGCACATCCTTTCGACGGTGCAGCGGGCAATCGAAGCGCAGGAGCGGATTATTCAGACCACCACCGAGCTGAAAAAGGCCCTCATGCAAAAGCTCTTCACCGAAGGCCTCCGCCACGAACCCCAAAAACAAACCGAAATCGGCCCCGTCCCCGAAAGCTGGGAGGTGAAACCACTGATCGATACAGTTGAGTTCATCGACTATGGAGTGTCCCAAGCTATCCCCAAAACCGAGGTGCCCAACGGCGTGAAGATCGTCAGCACTGCGGACATCGACAAACAGGGAAACCTCCTTTACTGGAAGATTCGCCGGATCGTGGTTCCGGAACGAACCGCCAACCGTCTAGTCCTGAAGCATGGAGACGTGCTCTTCAACTGGCGTAACAGCGCCGAGTTGATTGGGAAGACGACGATTTTCGAGGAACAGGACGAGCCACACATTTTCGCCTCGTTCATCCTGAGGATCTGCGCCGGAGAAAAGAAGTCTCACAACTATTTCCTCAAGCACCTGATGAATCATTATCGCGAGGAAGGCGTGTTCGTAAAACTCGCTCGCCGAGCGGTGAACCAGGCGAACTACAACAAGAACGAGATTTCCGTTCTCAAGATTCCGTCGCCGCCCTACGAGCAGCAGGTCGAGCTTGCCCAAGCTATCGGTGCGGTTGACGCAAAGATTTGGAGCCACGCTGATAAGAAGCGAAGCCTCGAGGACCTCTTCCGCACCCTCCTTCACGAACTGATGACCGCGAAGACCCGCGTTCACGAACTGGAACTTTCCTAATGAGCGCAGACCCAAACAAATCACTGCTCGAACTCGCCCAAGATTGCGTCAGCAGAACGCCCGTGATCATCCTCGGAAGCGGCGCATCGGCGGCATACGGGATTCCCGGCATGCCGCAATTGAGGGACCACTTGATGAAGATCGCCTGCCCCAGGACCGCTACACCAGACGAGGTGGCTAAATGGGTCGAGTTTCAGGCGAAGCTGGCTACCACTGACCTCGAGACCGCGCTCAATGAAGTCCGGCTGCCAGAATCTCTGACGGCGCTCGTTGTCGAATCCACCTGGGACTATCTCGCTCCGTTCGATCATAAGGTGTTCGAAAAGGCGATTGTTGATCACAATCTCTTCCCGCTCACCAAGCTCTTTCTCCACCTTTTCAATAGCACCCGGACAGACATCCATGTCGTCACACCAAACTACGATCGAATCGCAGAATACGCTGCGGATGCTGGAAAACTGATCCACTACACTGGATTCAACTACGGGCACATTCGGTCACGCGCCATCACCGGCAAGCCGCGGATTCACGTAGGCACCTCAGCATCCAGAACGGTGAACGTCTGGAAGGTTCATGGCTCATTTGACTGGTTTCGCGACAGTGACGGGATTGTCTTTGGGCTGCCTATTTCGAATGCGCGTCCTCGGAACGTGGTGCCTGTAATAGTCACGCCGGGAATTGAGAAGTATCGCCTTACCCACGACGAGCCTTTCCACTCCATCAAATCGGAAGCCGACAAAGCACTTCAAACTGCGGACGCCTATCTCTGCATAGGCTATGGATTTAACGACACGCATCTTCAAACAACCCTCGTTGAGCGGTGTCGTGAGAAAGACGTTCCGCTCGTGCTCTTGACCAAGACCATTTCGGCGACTGCGAAGGCATTTCTGAAAAGTGGGAAGTGCGGGAAGTATCTGGCGGTTGAGGAGGCTCCTTCCGGCTGCCGCATCTTCAGCAAGGAGTTCCCTGCAGGTGAAGAAATCGCGGGGTCTCCGACATGGCAGCTAGGTGAATTTCTAAAACTGGTAATCTCATGAGCATCTTCAAATACAACGACACCGACGCCCTCGGCAGGGTGAAATCCGTTGATACAGCAATCGTCATTGTTCACGTCGCCGATGTGGAGCGTCTTCGAAAGCTGCAAGTCAATCGACTAGCCGTTCTCCAAAGCAGCCGCCCTGGCCAGCATTTGATCGGGATCATTCAGAAGATCACTCGAAACTCGGTGGAAGCGAAAGAGATCGCTGAAGCAGAAGGTGACGAGGGGGAACTCAAGGCGGAAGGTGAGCTGAACTTGGTCAGGATTACTCTTATTGGCACGATGGTCGACAAGCGGGGAACCGAATCGAACGTATTCCTTCGCACCTTGGAAACCGTCCCGGAAATCGATGCCAATTGCTTCGCTGTTGAAGGAGAGGCTTTGACGAACTTCATGCGGGTGGTTGCCAATATTTCAGGCGACGGAGAGAAATTGTCGCTCGGTCACTACACCCTGGATGACAAAGCTGAGGCCTTCCTAAACGGGAACAAATTTTTCCAACGCCACGCGATCATCGTTGGCAGCACCGGTTCAGGGAAATCTTGGACCACTGCCCGCGTGCTTGAGTGCATGGCCGGATTGCCCAATACCAACGGGATAGTTTTCGACATTCACGGCGAATACCGCCCTCTAAAGGCTGATGGAATCCGGCACTTTCGAATTGCCGGCCCGAAGGACCTCGACGCGAAGAACACCCTCAAGGACAGCGTGATCCACCTCCCTTATTGGCTTCTTGCCTATGAGGCGATGGTCTCAATGTTCGTCGATCGCAGCGATCAAAACGCCCCGAATCAAGCGATGCTCATGTCGCGGACGATTATCGAGGCAAAGCGCGATTATCTGACCAAAGGCAAGCATTCGGAAGTCCTCGATAATTTTACGATCGACAGTCCCATTCCGTTTGAGATCGCTGCCGTCATCGCACGCTTGGAGGAACTTGATGCCGAGATGATTCCGGGCGCGAAAGCTGGCACCGAGAAGCAGGGTCCGTTTCATGGGAAACTCAGCCGGCTTGTTGAGAGACTCAAAAATAAGTTAACAGACCGGCGGCTTGGCTTCCTTTTCCAAGCACCAAAGGAGACCATGGAGTTTGGTTGGCTTGATAAGCTTGTCGCAGCTTTGGTGGCGGGGACCAAGGACCAATCAGACAAGCTTGGCGGGTTGAAGATCGTGGATTTCTCGGAGGTCCCCTCCGACATGCTGCCGCTCATCATTAGTCTCGTCGCGAAGCTGGTCTTCTCGATTCAGCAATGGACCCCGACGGAAAGCAGACACCCCATCGCTTTGTTTTGCGATGAAGCACATCTCTATATTCCAGAGCGTCAGTCATCAAGTGGAGGTGAAACCTTTGCAGTGGAAGCGTTCGAACGGATCGCCAAAGAGGGGCGGAAATACGGCGTCGGTCTTGTAGTGATTAGTCAACGACCGTCAGAGGTGAACCACACGGTTCTAAGCCAGTGCAACAATCTGGTCGCGATGCGACTGACAAATGGTGACGACCAAAACGTTGTCCGGCGCTTGTTGCCAGACAGTCTCGGGGGATTTAGTGACCTCTTGCCTGTCCTTGACACCGGAGAGGCGTTGGTAGTTGGCGATGCGAGTCTGCTACCCACGCGGGTCCGGATTCAACAGCCAACGAATAAACCAAACAGCGGGACCGTTCCATTTTGGGATAAGTGGAGTGAGGACAAGGAAGTGGCGAAGCTATCTGACGCTGTTGCGAGTTGGAGAAAACAGGCAATCCAAGCGGCAAAGAAATAGGCCATGCCCACACCCGGAGAACACAAAACCGTCCAAGCCCGGATCCTCGCCTACGCCGAGGCCATTGGGTGGACGATTGTGTCCCGCGAGGAATCCGAGCAGCGGCGCGGGTTTGATCCGGAGGTGCCGCCTGCCGATCGCGCTAGGAACCGCTCGCTCTTCTTCGACGATCTGCTCGACTCCAAGGTGCGGGAATTCAACCCGCGCTATGCCGAGGCCGAGGGCGCGTTGCTCGGGCAGTTCCGCCATCTCCACACTGACATCTACGGCAACCGGGAATTCGTCGAGCACCTGCGCAACCGGGGCAAGTTCTTCGACCACGAGGAGAAGCGCGAGCGCGACCTGATCCTGATCGATTACGACGATCCGTCGCGCAATGTTTACGAGGTCACCGAGGAGTGGGCCTTTCACAACGGCCACTACGGTACGCGGGAGGATGTGGTCTTTCTCATCAACGGCATCCCGGTGCTGGTGATCGAGTGTAAGAATGCCAACAAGGACGAGGCGATTGCCTTGGGCGTGGACCAGATCCGCCGTTACCACCGCGAGACGCCCGAGCTGTTCGTCCCGCAACAGCTGTACACCGCCACCGACGCCATCGGCTTTTCCTACGGGGTGAGCTGGAACACGGTGCGCCGGAACATTTTCAACTGGAAGCACGAGGAGGTCGGCAAGCTGGAGGCCAAGGTGAAGAGCTTCTGCGCCATCCCGCAGGTGCTCGCCTTCCTGAAGGACTACATCGTCTTTGCCGAGAAGGACGAGGAGCTGAACAAATACATCCTGCGCCAGCACCAGACCGGCGCGGTGGACGCGACCGTGAGCCGCACCCTCGATCCCAAGCGCACCCGTGGCCTCGTCTGGCACACGCAGGGCAGCGGCAAGACCTTCACGATGATCAAGGCGGCGGAGCGGCTCTTCCGCGCGCCCGAGGCGGACAAGCCGACCGTCCTGCTGATGATCGACCGCAACGAGCTGGAGGACCAGATGCTCAAGAACCTCGCCGCGCTCGGCCTGGGCAACCTGGAGCACGCCAGCAGCATCGCCCGGCTCAACCAGCTCCTGCGCGACGATTACCGGGGTATCCTCGTGACGATGATCCACAAGTTCCGCGACATGCCGGCGAACCTGAACCTGCGGAAGAACATCTACGTCCTGATCGACGAAGCCCATCGCACCACCGGCGGCGATCTCGGCAATTTCCTCATGGCCGGCCTGCCGAACGCGACGTTCATTGGCTTCACCGGCACTCCCGTGGACAAGACCGTCTACGGCAAAGGCACCTTCAAGACCTTCGGTTGCGAGGACGACCAGGGCTACCTGCACAAGTATTCCATCGCCGACAGCATCGAGGACGGCACCACGCTGCCGCTCTACTACCAGCTCGCACCGAATGAAATGCTCGTCCCGCATGAGACGCTGGACAAGGAGTTCCTCTCCCTCGCCGAAGCCGAGGGGGTGGCCGACATTGAGGAGCTGAACAAGATCCTCGAACGGGCGGTGAACCTGAAAAACTTCCTCAAGGGCAGAGAGCGCATCCAGAAGGTGGCGAAGTTCGTCGCCGAGCACTACCGCGAGAATGTTGAGCCGCTCGGCTATAAAGCCTTCCTCGTCGGCGTGGACCGCGAAGCCTGCGCCCACTACAAGCACGCCCTCGATCAGTTTCTCCCGCCCGAGTACTCCGAGGTCGTTTACACTGGCAGCAACAACGACTCCGCGCTGCTGAAGGAATTCCACCTCGACCCGAAGAAGGAGCGTCAGATCCGCAAGAGCTTCGGGAAGCTCGATCAGCAGCCGAAGATTCTCATCGTCACCGAGAAACTGCTCACCGGCTTCGACGCGCCGGTGCTCTACGCCATGTATCTCGACAAGCCGATGCGCGACCACACCCTGTTGCAGGCCATCGCCCGGGTAAACCGCCCCTACGAGAATGAGGCGCAGGAGATGGTGAAGCCCCACGGCTTCGTCCTCGATTTCGTCGGCATCTTCGACAAGCTCGAAAAGGCTCTCGCCTTCGACAGCGACGAGATCAACGCCATCGTCAAGGACCTGAAGCTCCTGAAGGTGCTCTTCAAAAACAAGATGGAGAGCAAGGCGCCGGAGTATTTGGGCCTCATCGCGCGGAACTTCAACGACCAGGACGTGGACACGCTCATCGAGCACTTCCGCGATCCCGAGCGGCGGAAGGAGTTCTTCAAGGAATACAAGGAGATCGAGATGCTCTACGAGATCATCTCGCCGGATGCCTTCCTGCGGCCGTACCTCGACGACTACGCGACGCTGTCCAGCATCTATCAGGTGGTTCGCAACGCCTACGCGCGGCGCGTGTACGTGGATCGCGACTTCCAGAAGAAGACGAACGCGCTCGTGCAACAGCACATTGGGTCAATCATGGCAGCGCCTGTCGCGGGGTATGTGGTGGTGGATCGGAGCACCATCGAGACGATCAAGTCCAGGGACGAAGGCAGGGCCACGAAGGTCATCAACCTGATCAAGGCCATCCAGAAGGAAGCCGACGAGAAAAGTGACGATCCGTTCCTGCTCGCCATGGCGGACCGGGCACGGGCCGTCCAGGAGGCCTTCGAGGCCCGGCAGGACAGCACGGAGCAGGCGCTGGAGAATCTGCTCGCGGCGATCGCGAAGGACGAGGCGCGCAGGAAGGAGCAGGTGTCCAAGGGACTCGACAGTTTCACCTACTTCATGGTGTCCAGGTTCGCGGAGGAAGGCATCCCGAACCCCGGGAAGGTGGCAGGCAAGGTCCGCGAAGCCTTCGAGAAGCATCCGAATTGGAAGACCAGCGAGGCCGAACTGCGCGAAGCCCGCAAGCAGGTGACCTTCGCGATCTTCTCCGAGGAGGAGGACCTGGACAAGGTCACCGCCATCGTGGATACGCTGTTCACCCTGCTGCAACGGAGCCCGAGGGCATGAACGGCTGGCACGATCGGGAGGCATTCAAGGCCCGCGTGCTCGAATGGGCCGAAAAGCTCGACGTGAAGGCGCACTCCATCTACGTCCGCCCCATGCGCCGCAAGTGGGCCTCCTGCTCCACGGCAGGCACCCTGAGCTTCAACGACGAACTCCTCGGCATGGACCCAAAGCTGGGCGACTACGTCATCGTCCACGAGCTGCTCCACTTCTCAGTCCCAAACCACGGCAAGCTTTGGAAAGCACTGATGCGGGCCCATCTGGGGGATTACGAACCTCTCTCGGAACGCCTGCGCAGCATCAGTCAGTCCGCGACGTCCTCATGAACTTCGGCCGCTCAACGAATTCGTCGTCGTGCGGTCTCGTCCCCCGCGAAGCCCAAGTCGCTTTCCGACCCCCTTCAAAAGATCAGAGTCTCCTCAACCATGCCCAAGAAATCGGCTCTCGTTACTCAACACCTTGAAGGCGTCTCGCGGGAACGGCCGCTCGCAGCTTCGGCCCTGCGCTCCGGTCTCGAAGGCATCATCCCCCGGAGAAGTTCGATCCCAGGGGAACCTGACTCCGATCCACGATCCGGAGCCGAGCCAAACCCGGCAATTCGCCTTCCAACGCCAATGAGGCCTCCCCAGTTGCGCTTCTACGAATCGGATCGAGCCATCTCGACCTCTCCCGGACCGGTGGCGACGCGGCCGCGAACGATCCCGGCGTCGCCGCCAGCTGGCAAAGGTTAGATACTTCACACCGATCAACTCGGCGAAGGCGATCCCACTCATCCCGCTGCGCTCGAACTCATCCAGGATCCGCTCCTGCTTCTCCGGCGGCATCCGTACACGCCCCCGTGAATCGACTTTCAAAATCCGTAACTCCCCCTGTGCCGACGACATTCTGCCACCCTACCGCCTCCAACCCCTCATTGTACCGTGGTGCACCGCGTGGCGCTTGCGTACGCATACACAATATTCCAAGAGAACACGAATTCTTTTCAACATCCCCAAGCAACTTTTTGGATACGCTGTATTCAACCTAGAGAAATTAGTACGGCCGTGCAGGATCAATTCGATATATTGGACTACCCTCAAACTCCTCATTCAATCCTGATTCCCCCCTTCTAGACCTATATTCGTAATCATCCGAAACATAGGTATCATGTACTCCGGATTTAGCTGAATCAACCGATTCTAAGAATGCATCAATTCGATCTATATCAGCCTGCGACCTGTTCTTTAACATGGCACCCAAGGTCGGAAGCGCCAAATTGAACTCTCCACGATTATGCGCCTCGCGAAATAGAAACTCAATATCATCGGTCATCTGTGAAAAAAGAACGAGAGGCCCTCGCCACCAATCCACGTAAAGGTACTGGACAATATCCAGATTTCGATTCTCCAACAACTCGCAAGCAACGAGATATTCTTGAAAACGAAGGTGCCCAAATCCAACAGAGCCATTATAGTCCATTGGGATCAGAACATTACAAGGCTCAACAAGTTCACGCACAGCCCGTTTCACTAACTCCTCCTCAATTCTTCCAGAGAATATCGAAACCGATTCCCTGCTAATCCATTCAAGAGAGTTAAATCTACGGTTCTGAGTATGCAGACAAAACGCCAATTTCACCGCCACCTTTCTTAGCACATCATAGCTCGACTCAATTCGATGAATTCGCTTATGAAGATCATATTCCCCAAGGAGCAGGCGTAATCTTTGAGCGTAGAGTTGGACTTCTCGCTCAGGAAGCGGCACATTATTCTCGGCGAGAACACAGAGAATGGTTGCACTGAGCGGATTCTTTATAATTTCAGCAACAGCGGTACTCTTTTTCAAATGTTCAATAACGTCCCTAGAATAATCTCGTTTTGAATTTGCAGCTAGCGCAAACCACCGCGTGATAAAAGTATCACGTTGTTGAGGAGAAAAATCTCTTAGAGTAATTCCTATAAATGGTATCTCTGCCAAGAGCCTATTTTCATTCCTAGAACTCGTAACCACCTGAACGTTCTCAAATTGCTTAGGAAAATGCCACAACGCATCTAGCAGCCAATGACATTCTCGAACAGACTCATCCACACCGTCTAAAAGCAATAGCGGCTTGCCAGCAGAAAGCATCGAAGTAAAAATCGGTTCTGAAATATAAGAACTGCTGGTTTGGTTTATAAATTTGCACATCGCGTTAACCAGAAGTGAAACACTCATCGAAGGGTCGTACTTCGAATCATCGTCGCTGTCATTAAAATCTGTTAGCGCTGCTAGGGGAATATATAGAACGAGGCGATCAACACCAACCTCCAATTGTCGTTTCGCATACATTTGCAGGGTGGTCGTTTTACCAGCACCGGCGTCACCAAAAACGCAAAAATTGACCCCGGTGTCAAAGAATACTCCTGCATCTGCCTTAACTACCATTCCACCCGATGAAATTCTGGTGCCGAGCTCAAGAAATCGGCCGTCGGAGGTTCCTTCTTCAATAGCGCGCATTAACTCCGTGTTTCCGAGAATCGTGTCAAAGGTATCCATTAGAGATTCAACTTCGCCGAGAAATTTCTTTAACGCGGATCCCTTTAAAATACCACGGTTAATCTGCTCGATTCCCATTAGGATATAAGAACACTTCTCTGCGCATTGTGTCGAAAGATCGCAAATGTTTATGCGCAGCACATACGGAGAACTCAAAACTTGAGCAACCCATGCGTTATACTCTTTAATTAGAAACTGCAGATCTGTAAACTTAGACTGAAGCTTTATACTCTTTGAAGAAGTAATCACACCACTTTTGACCATGCTTTGGATAGTCTTTGACCAGACCACATGAATTCGAGCAATCTCGGCGAACCATTTTCTGTCTGTTAGGATCGATGCTATCCGATTTAACCTATGAAAGTGTGCCTGAGCCCGTACGTTTCGATTGGATAGTTTTAAAAGATTGTAAAGGTTTTTGGAGCTTCCCTCAAATTCGGACAACCATGGTTTATAGGACCTTTTCCTCCCTTTTACAGGTTGTACTTTGCTTCTCGAAGATTCCACTTTACATTGCTTAATGCGCTCATTGCGTGTTGCCCTCTGTGCATCAATCTCCTCACGATCAATAACTAATTTTACTTTTAATGTGCGCTGCACAACTTCGTCTAGTTGCTCGATTGCTTCGAGCCGTTCTGGCGCAACGTTAATGACTGGTGTTCCGGCAGCGTTGTTGAGTAACAAGAGGCTATTTGTTCTTCTTCCTATAGAAAAATCTAAGTCGCAATAGAATTGCTCGATTGATCTCTCGTCATGCGCTTTTAGGGCACGCATCAAGACATCATTTGAAAGATTACTTAGAGTTGTTGCTTCAATCGCACCACCATGGCCTGCAAGAGCGTTCGCGAGGGTTGGACAATAGCGGCCGAAAAGTTGAGCAATCTTTGATCCATCCAATATTCTAACGCGCCGTGATCGAAGCTGTTGATACATTTCAAATCTAGACTCGAGTGATCTGGTATCAATATCATACGGAGTAATAAATGTAATCCGATCGGGAAGCTGCTTTTTTCCATCAAGTCCGGGTACTAACTTCTCACATGCCTGTTGAAGTTGGTTTATCAAGTCTGAGAAAGAAGATTGCGTACGCGTAGATACGCGCGGCTCTAGCTTTTTGACTTGTGCGACATGGCACTCGGTATCCCCAAATTCATTCTCTTTCCAACAAATTATGTCCTTCCCCTGTTCGTACGGGCCTCCGAAATGATCAGATTTATATCCCATCTCCACAAGCATCGGTATGACCACTTTCGTGGTAAACTCTGTCTCCGACATTTGTACAAATTTGGTTTGTAGTGATGCGATTGTTGACATTATGTTCTATCGTATCTTTTCACTTCTTGTGTTGCAAGCTCTTTGGGTCTTCCCACCAACAGGTCAATCTTCCTACGGAGCAGTTCGTTCTTCCGTCGCGCGGCCTCCAGAGCCGACACCGCCGCCTCCAGTTGGCGGGTCAGTTCGGCTTCACGCGGCGTCATCATCGACGCCATTAGTCACAGCAGGTGAGGGGCAGAAACTGAGTGAGGACTGTCTGGCGCAACCCTGTGGAGTCACTCGCGCTGATACCGAGGACGCAGTCTGGCTCCGCGCAGATCCACCCCGTCGGTGAGTATCATCACGGCCTCCGGCGTAAAGGAGATCTTCAACTGTCTTGGCTCTCTTGCTCGTGGCCAGGAGAAGCTCCCGTCCTCAAGTCGTTTGTTGCACACCCGGAGCCCCGTCCGATCCGAGAAGTGTATCTTGAGCCGGTTAAGCCGCCGATTGGTGAACACTAACAGGGCGCCGTTGCGCGGCTCCTCACCCAACCGCTCAGTGACTAGGGCGTAAAAGCCGTTGAACTCCTTGCGCATGTCGCAGGGGTCGATCGCCACGAAGACCCGCAATCCACCCCCGAAACTCAACATGACACCAGCCCCAGGAGAAGTTCGACCAGCAGGGGAATCTGACTGCGGTCCACGATCCGGAGCCGAGCCGAACCCGGCAGTTCGACTGCCAACGCCATTGAGGATGCCGTCGGTTGTGCTTTCTACGAATCGGACCAGACCTTCACAACCTCTCCCGGTCCGCGGGCGACGCAGCCGGGAACGAGCCCGGCGTCGTCGCCAGCTGGCAAAAGGCCGGGCGCTTCACACCGATCACTATATGGGTTTCGCACTTTGAGGAGGATTGGATTCATAAGTGGTCGATTTTCAGGGGATCGATGGACGCGGATAGGCCTCGGTCGGCCACACCAAGCTCTTCAGTGCGGGAGGTCTTTGGCGTGGATCCGCGGGGGTGGTCGCTCGGTTAGGTCCCAGCCCAGGAGATGAAGGATCAGCGCCTGCTCCGGCTCCGGTTGCGTGGAGCGCGGCAGACACAGGTTCCGTCCGTCCCGCAGCCGGAACCACACCTCCACCATCATCATCCCGCTCAGGACTTTCAGCACCCGCGCCGGGGTCAGGGACGGTGCCGCCGCCCGCAGCTTGTGCTTCAGACATACCCACTAGCAGTAGCCCAGGAACGCCACCACCACGTGCGCCTCCACCCTCGGCCCCGTCCGGTGCCAGACCGGCTGCGGGTTCAATTCGCTCTTCAGCACCCGGAAGGCTTCCTCCACCTCGGTCAACTGCACGTACTGCCTCCAGAGAAGGTCCGGCGGCAACGGTTCCGGATTGCTGCGCAACAGATAGGCCCCATCCCGCCGCCAGCTCAGCTCCCGGCCTTCCACCTTGAGACCCTTAATCAGTGGCTATAGGAGTCCTCGCAAGGAGACCCAAAGAAAGGGCAGTCGGAGTACGATACGAGGGAATCTGCGGAAGCGGATCGCCATCCTTCCTCCACCCTATGTCCCCAAGAGCCAGACCGAGACGCTTTCAAAAGCTGAATCCCCATCGGCGGAGGTTCGAGCCGGTGCACTTGGCATCCCATCGAGTTGAATTTCGGAACCCACTTCTGAAGATTTTGCACACCCTCCTGACCCATCTCCGAACCCACCCCACCCGCCGAATTCCGGACCCCCTCCCCCCTTCGATCCGGATCCCGGGATTTCGAAAAGGACCCGGAAAATTTAGTTACGTTTAGTTACTGGAAACCGGTGGTTCACCTGCGCGAATCCGCGAATTGCTCTCCGCGACCTCGGTACCGCCGAAACGCAGATTCACCCTGTATTCATGCAGCTGGGATCACTATTGCAACACTTTGAATGATAGTTACTTATACGGATTCGAGCCCCTCCACCGGCACCAACTCCCCCGTTCGTCGTCGCGCCTTCAGACAGCTCCCCGGTTCGTAGTCCCGTCTTTAGACGGCCCTGCCCCGCGTTCGTAGTCCCGGCTTTAGCCGGCTCCCCCTCCCCCCATTCCCCGAATCAAGGTTGCGGGCCGGACAGCCTGAAGGCTGCACTACAAGCGGGGGCCACCGGTTTCCCACCTTCCGCGTTCGACCGCATCCGACCCTCACCCCGTTTCCCCATCTCTTGCTGATCACTGAAAACTGAACACTGAAAACTTCCCCCCCACCCCTCCCCTTCCCCACAGACGGACGCACTCCACGACCTTGCTCGGGCCTACGCCACCGCGGGCTCGTAAACGACATCCGCGGACGAATGATCGTGCGATTCAGGGACTGGGTGGACATTTCCGATGCGCTGGGGTACCCAACGCTCCAGAAATCCCCACAGCCGCGTACTGCACGAACCGAAGGGCCAAACCTCCGAAGGCTCCCCGATCCATGGAATCCCCCCACCCCCAGACCGGAGGCGATGAACCGTGCGTTGCCGGATTCGAGACCACGCACTGGTCCGCCGTGTGGATCGCCGACCGTTACGACGAACCCTTCGCCCTGTCGGCACGGGAGAATCTCTGCCGCAAATACTGGCCGCCGCTCTTTGGCTTCGCACGACGCCAGGGTTACCCGGATCCCGAGGCCGAGGATCTGACCCAGGGATTCTTCGCCCACATCCTCAAACACCAGTTGTTCCGGACGGCGAATCCGACCCGCGGACGCTTCCGAACCTTCCTGCTCTCGTGCTTCCAGAACTTCATCCGGGAGCAATGGTCGAGGGAGCATGCCGCCAAGCGGGGAGGCGTGCGCAACCCGGTATCCCTCGACGTCGTGAACCTCGAATTGGAGGGCGTTCCGCAGACGTCTCCGGAGGATCGGGAGTTTGATCGAGCCTGGGCGGAACGGATCTTCGCGCTGGCCCTCGCACGGCTTGGCGGGGAGTTTGAAGCCGCGGACAAATCCGCCGAATTCTCCCGGCTCAAACCGTTCCTCTCCCTGTCGGGAGATCGCGAACAGTACGCCCAGGTCGCCGCCGACCTGGACCTGAATGCCCGCTCGGTTCCAGTGGCCGTCTTCCGGATGCGGCAACGCTTTGCCGCATTGGTGAGGCGCGAGGTTCTTCAGACCGTCAGCGACGCCTCCCAATTGGAGGATGAACTTCAGCACCTGATCCGGATCATGAGCCATTGACCGCGCCCCGGCCGGGCCATTCCCAAGTTCCCCAAGTTCTCCATGAGCGCGTGTCCCCAATGCGGCGGTCCCCAGGTGCTCGAAGGGGGCGAACCCTGGTGCTGGCGCTGTGTGGTGACGGTATCTCTTGCGGACGCCACCGGGGGAACTCCGGAGGGAGGGTCCCTTTCGGAGATCCAGCCCGGACTGACGGTCGGAGAGTATGAGATTCACGAGGAACTGGGTCGGGGTGGGATGGGAATTGTTTTCCGGGCGCGCCACATCCGACTCCACCGCTGGGTGGCCCTGAAGACCCTCGCCGGAACGCGGACCTTTCTTCCCGGCGTCCTGCGGCGGTTCCGCATCGAGGCCGAATCCTTGGCCAGCCTGCGGCATCCGAACATCGTGGGGGTCCACGAACTGTTTGAATGGCGGGGACAACCCATCCTCGTCATGGAATTGATTGAGGGACGAACCCTTTCGACCGCGTCCGAGGAATCCCCGTGGTCCCCCAGGGCCGCGGCGGAGTGCCTTCGAAAGGTCGCGGCCGCCCTCGACTACGCCCACCGCCGAAACCTGCTCCATCGGGATTTGAAGCCGTCCAACATCCTGCTCGACGACGAAGGCGAACCCCGGATCACCGATTTCGGACTCGCCAAACGCATGACCCGTGAGGAGCCGGCGGCACCGGATGCCGAAGCTCCCGTTCCGGAAGTGACCCTGACGGGTGAGTTGGTCGGTTCCCCCCAGTTCATGGCGCCCGAGCAGGTCTCAGCCCGCTTTGGATCCGTGGGGCCTTCCGCAGACATCCACGCCCTGGGCGCAATCCTGTTCCAACTGCTGACCGGACACCCCCCGTTTCGAGGCAGGACCTGGGAGGAAATCCTGCTCGCGGTGGCCACGGTTCCCATTCATCGCGTGGACGGTGCCGGCCGGACGATCCCTCGCGACTTGGAATCCATCGCTCTCCGGTGCCTCGAAAAGGAACCGTCCCGCCGCTACGCCACGGCGGGGGATCTGGCGGACGATCTGGGCCGGTTCCTCCGAAGCGAGCCGACGCGGGCGCGTCCGCTCGGACCCGCGCGGCGTTATCTGCGATGGTGCCGGCGCGAACCCGCCACGGCGGCGCTCGGCACGGCGCTGGTGGCGGTCCTGATGCTGTCCGCCCTCGCCTCCGCCGTGGGTGCCTTTCGATTCCGGGCCGCGAGCCAACGCGAACGGGACCTCAGGCTCCGTGCCGAGGCCGGGGAACGCACGGCCCTGGAACATGCCTATGCCGCAGACATCCAGTTGGCGTACGAGGCCTGGGACGCCGGGAACCTGGCCCGGGCGGTCGAACTTCTGGAGCGCCATGAGCCGAAGCCGAACCGGACCGAACCGGATTTGCGCGGATGGGAATGGTTTCATCTGCGTCACCTCAGCCGAAGCGACGAACGCGCCACCCTGGGTCGCCAGGAAGGCCCGATCAGCCTGGTCACCTTCTCCTCCGACGGACGGATGCTCGCCAGTGGGGACTACGAGGGAGGCCTCAGGTTCTGGGATGTGCAGCGGGGAATCCAGCTCGCCCGTCAGGACCGGAATGGCGCGATCCTGTCCATGGCGGCCTCCCCGGACGGGCGTTGGATCGGCATCGGAACCCGGACGCCCTCCGGCGGCGCGGTTCGGCTTTGGAACACCGGTTCCCTGGACTCGGAACCGGTGGAATGGACGGTGGGACGCCCGGTCACTGCCCTCTGGTTTCCGCCCTCCGGCCAGACGGTTCTGGCGGTTACCTTGAACCGTTCCATCGAATGGGACATTGCCAGCCGGCAGACCCGATGGTCCCGGATGGCGGATCTGGGCTGGCGCCTGTCGGTGTCTCCGGACGGCGCCCGGATTGCAGAAGGCTGGCGGCAGGGGCGGATGAGTCTTCACGACCTGCGAACGGGCGCCCGCATCGATTCCTGGACCAATCACGCGCCCACCGCCGGATTTCCGAACCCCGCCTTTTCCCCGGACGGACACTTCGTGGCATCCGGCGCCGGGGACGGCCGAATTTGCATTTGGGATGCCGCGGAACGCCGCCCCATCCACGAGTCCGAACCGCATCGATCCGCGATCACCCGATTGGCATTTCTTCCCGATGGCCGGACGCTGGTCAGCGCGAGCGCGGACCAAACGCTGCATTTCACCAAAGTCCCGGACGGAACGTCCCTCGGACGACTTCGCGGTCACCGGGCGGGCATCGAGGCGCTGGCCGTCAGTCCGGACGGACGTCTTCTGGCCTCCGGAGATCTCGCCGGCGAACTGAAGCTGTGGGACGTCCGCCCCGCCGAGCCCCGAATTCAACGGCAGGAACTCGCTCCGGAGCACTTTCAGATCCTGATCCAGTCCCTCACCGACTTCCTGACGGCGCCGGAGACCACGAGCGCCCATTCAAGATCACTCCCGGCGGCGTTGTCCCGCGTCGCCCTCCTGCCCGGGGGCACCGAACTTCCTCCCCACGACAAGCCGGTCGCGTTGTCCCCCGATGGCACGCTCTTCGCCACGGTGTCCGGTCCCCTCGAGGCTGCGAAGCTATGGCGGCGGTCCGAGGGTGCGTTGCAGTTCGAAGTTCCGCCGGCGGAGGGCCCGGTCGATCTCGTCCACTTCGTGGATGGCGGCGCCCACTGGATGCTGTTTCGGAAGGACGGGCGTGTGGAGTTGAGGGAGTCGGCCACGGGCAACCGCGTCTGGATCCAGTCCGGATATCCGGTGGGTCGGACGTCCACCTTCGCCGTCTCGTCCGGCAGCGGACGGTTCGCCGTGACGGCCAACACTGGCGAAGTCGCCGTGGGATCCCTGGCGACCGGAGAGCGAATCGCGAATTGGAAGGCGGATCCCCTGCTGTGCAAGGACCTGGCGTTCTCGCCCTTGGGACGGATCCTTGCGACCGCCGGACGGGACGGAATGGTCCGACTCTGGGACTCCGGGACGGGTCGTGAGCTCAGCGCCTTCCGGAGCGCCCTGACCGATTCGCCCGGACTCTCCTTTACCCCGGACGGCACGCGGCTCGCGGCGGCGACCGGATCCGACATCCGCATCTGGGACGTCGCCCGGAACCGGGAACTGCTGTCCTTCCGCGCCGTCCCCGGGAGCCGGATTCTGAAGCTCGCCTTCACCCCCGAAGGCCATCTTCTCGCCCTCACTGAAACGGGAGCCGTCCTGTTTCCGGGGGGCGGCGGGGATCCGCACCTCGGAGAATAGCCCGGCTCCTCCCCAGGGCATTCCGCCCACCGGAAGTTCTCCCCAATCAGGGCACGGGTGAGCGAATCCCTGTAATCGGCGCCCTCGAAGACCGTAGGTTGAGGTGGAAGAATCCTAGCCTTCCATCGCCCACAAACCTCGAGGAACCACCGCGCCCATGCACAAGAGGACTTCACGGAGACATCACGCCATCTTCCCAAGTGTATTTCTATCACTCGCCTTGATCGGAGTTTTCCGGCCCGCCCCCGCATTGGCAGCCGCGTTTCAGCCCAGCTATGACACGGCGAAGTTGCCCGGTACCGCTCCTGATGCACCGGACCTGAAGTTCTACGGCGAACCCTCCCCCTCCGGGTCAGAGTTCGGAAACGTGGTTCGTACGGGCGATTTCAACGGAGACGGCATCCAGGACCTCGCCATTTTGGACCCATTCGTCGAGCGATCCGCTCCCTTTCGAGCCCTGGTCGGCGCCGTGTATATTTGGTACGGGAGGACTGGATTTGCAGGACGATACGATGCCAAGGGAGTCGCTGGACCGGCTCCGGACGTCAAAATCGTCGGGGCAAAACAAGGGGATCGAATCGGCATGGAGGCCGCATTCGAAGTGGGAGACCTCAACGGAGACGGTGTGGATGATTTCGTAATCGGAGCCCGCAGCGCCAGCGACCCTTCCGGCACTCGCCCGTACTGCGGAATGGTATATGTAGTCTTTGGCCGAAAGGCGCCGAACCCATTGCCAACCCTCGTTGATCTCGCTGCACCCGACGATGGAGGAGCGGACGTCACGATCATCGGCCCGTCCGAATTCGCCGCACTGTCGCAGGACAACGCCATTCGTCTTGCGGACGTCAATGGGGATGGGGTTCAGGACCTGATTTTGGGGGCACAATTCGCAAATCGGATCAACCCCAGCGCGACCGGCGAAGCCTACGTCATCTATGGGCACAAGAGTCCGGATGCGCATCCCAAGACCATCGACCTTGCAAGGGTGGGAACCAACGAGGGTGCAGATGTCACCCTGCGTGGGGTAACCGGTTGGGATATTCTGACGGTTGGGGGCACCCTCGCGGTCGGCGATGTCAACGGCGATCAGCTGTCGGACATCATTGTCGGGGCGCCGAATGGTGAAATCCTGGAGTCTCCCGATCGGCACGGCGGGCGGGTTTGTGTCGTCTTCGGGCGCGCCGCTCCAGAGGGACTTCCGCCCTTCATTGATTTGTCCAAGCAGGGACCCGGAGGCGCCGATGTAACAATTCTTGGAGGATATCCACAGCAAGTGGGCGATAGAACGATTCAAGAGTACCTCTGCGGAAGCGGCGGACTCCAGGTCGCAGATATCAATGGAGACAAGGTGCTGGATCTGGTCCTGCGATCAGCCCATGGGGTCTACATTGTCCTTGGACGGAAATCCTTTCCACCGGTCCTCGATATGGCCGACGAAGGACCGAATGGCCCGGACCTTCGCCTCGCAGATACCACTCCGATCTTGAAATATCTCGGCTCCGCCCTGGGAGTTGGCGATCTCAACGGCGATGGCATGGCGGACATCGCACTCGCCAACGGGTCGCTCAAAAATAGGGTGGGGAAGGATCAAGCGGGTCAAGCAGTGGTGGTGCTCGGTAGTCAGAACTCAGGGGGAAGCGTCAAGCTTCGCAATTTGGACGCCGACGGCTCCGCGGGCGTCGACCTTCGCGTCTATGGTGCCGATGAATCCGATCAGCTATTCTACGCGGCCTTCGGGAACGCTCCGGGGCACGGGGATGTAAACGGTGATCAGATCGACGACTTGGTTCTTGTCTCCATTGGAGCATCAGGACCCGGTGAAGGTCGGCCTCGCGGTGGCGAAGCGTACCTTCAGTTCGGGAGGGCCAACGTTGGAGGCGAACTGGATCTGGCTCAACCGGGGAAAACCGGTGAACGTGTCGTGATCTACGGTCCGGCCGCCTTCGCTGAATTCTTTCTGCGCAGCGGGGACACTGTCATCCGGAGGCCCGGAGTCCGGATTGCCGACATCAACGGGGACGGCGTCGGCGATCTCATTCTCAGCAACGGGGGAGTCAATACGCCCTTCGGCGAACTGCGGCGCCCCAATGTCGGTGAAGTCTACGTGATTCTCGGAATCCGGACGACGACCGCGGAAGCGGAGATCAACGTGGAGGACTCGGCGGGCCTGGCCATGGCCAGCGGCGACGCCCGCACCTTCGGCCTTGTCTCCATCGGCACCAGCACTCCGCTCCGCTTCACCATTCGCAACTCCGGGGCTGCCACTCTCAGCGGCATCGGCGCGAGCCTGGACGGAGCCGACTCATCGTCCTTCACGGTCACCTCCACTCCGGACCCCTTCGTCGAGGGCCCCGCGGGCTCCACCAGTTTCACCGTGGCGTTCAGCCCTTCTTCTCCGGGCCCGAAGACCGCGATTCTCCATCTGGCGAGCAATGATGCCGATGAAAACCCCTTCAACATCGTC
>JAEUHD010000063.1 GCA_016793645.1 Verrucomicrobiales bacterium | reverse complement strand
CGATCGAGATTTCACGGCTCGATCCGGCATAACGTCCTCGAGGGGACGTCCAGGATTCTTCAGGGAGGTTGTGGGTGTTGACGATGTTCATCGGGAATTCACCACCAGTTGAAGTCCGGGCGGGGGCGGTACTGGCTCTTGGTATCGCGGTCGTCCACGTAGATGTTCCAGAGGACGGGGTCGTCCATTTCCTTGGAGAACAGGTAGAACTGGGCATGTCCGTCACCGAAGAGGATGTTGTGGCTGCGGCGTCCCCGGACGTTGTGCCAGGCACTGCGGCGGTCCCCCTTCAACCGATTCCCGTGCCAGGGGGAATCGCCGGTGAGGATCTTGTTGATCGGACTCACGGCAATCTCGGAGGACTTGATGGGCTTCAGGGTGGTGTCGTCCACATGGGCCGTCACATGGCGGGTCCGAAACGTGTTCACGCCAAACTGGGTCCGGTAGCTGTTTCCAAAGGCCTCCCAGCAGGATTTGTTGGTGAAGAAGAAGTCCCCGACGTCGGCGGGGCAGTGGAAGAGTTGCAGAGCGCCGATGTAGCGGTTGAGGGGGCGGTTCGTCGGAGCGGCTCCTCCGCCGTGGTGGTCAGTCACCGTTCCCAACTGCCCGCCGTCGGCATTCCAGCCGAGTGTGCGCGGGTAGCTGTCGGACGCGTCGTCGGCATAGAGTTGGAAGGCGATTCCGATCTGATGTTCGTTGCTGATGCATTTGGCCTGCTGCGCCTTTGCCTTGGCTCGCGCCAGGGCGGGAAGCAGGAGTCCGGCAAGGATCGCGATGATGGCGATCACGACCAGAAGTTCGATCAGGGTGAAGGCGTGGTTCCGGACATTCCGACAGGCCGAGAAGAGCCGTCGGGCGACGGCGGGACTCGAGGGTTGGGAATCGCGACACATGTCGGCGTCGGGCGACGTGGCCACGCTCCGCCGATGCCGGAGGGGGGCAAGGGGATTTTTCGGAGGCGTGGGGGGAACCGTCTGAAGACGGGACTACGAACGGGAGTTTGCTCCGGGGCTTGCCTTGCGGGGCGGTTCGGGATTGCCTCGAGTCATGAAGCACAACTGGGGAAGCGGTCTGGTCTGGCTCGTGTTGGGACTCGGGGTGGCGGGCTGCGCCACTCCGAAGCCGGTGGTTCTCAGTCAGCCCACCGTGGTGGAGTTTGCCTGCGGAGAGTGCCTTTTCCACATGAAGGGGGACGGCTGCGACCTCGCGGTGCGGGTGGACGGTCACGCCTATTACGTGGAGGGCGTGGATGAATCCAAACTGGGGGACGCCCACGCGAAGGACGGCATCTGTTCGGTGATTCGGAAGGCCCGGGTCACCGGTGAGGTGAAAGACGGCCGGTTTGTGGCGACGAGTTTTGAAGTGTTGCCGGCCGCCACCGCACCTTGAGGGGCAACCGGCCTCGGGCTGCGGAGTTCAACCGGGACTGGCCCCGCGGTACATTCCGCGCCACAGTCTGTCCAACCACTGCATGACCGCCGCCCTGGTTTCCTCTCCGCGCGAAACGTATCTTCGGCTTCAAGGCGTCCTGTGCGGCGTGGTCCGCGGACAGGACCGGAACGTTCGGCGTCTTCTGGCCGCGCTGGCTTCAGGCGGGCACGTGCTGCTCGACGACTTTCCCGGAACTGGAAAGACGACTCTGGCCAAGGCGCTGGCCCGGTCCCTGTCGGCCCGGTTCACCCGGATTCAATGCACGCCGGATCTGTTGCCCTCGGACATTTTGGGCGTGGCGATCTTCAATCAGAAGTCGAGCGACTTCGAATTCCACGAGGGTCCGGTGTTCACCAACATCCTGCTCGCGGACGAGATCAACCGGGCCTCACCCCGGACCCAGTCCGCCCTGTTGGAGGCGATGGCGGAGGCCCAGGTGAGCGTCGAAGGCGAGCGGCGCGTGCTGCCGGATCCGTTCTTCGTGATTGCGACGCAGAATCCGGTCGAGTTCCGGGGAACGTATCCGCTTCCCGAGGCCCAGATGGACCGGTTCGCGATCCAGTTGGAGCTCGGTTACCTGGCACCGGAAGAGGAGACCGCGATGCTGGGGGCGCAGATGCGGGCGCATCCGCTGGACCGGATCGAGCCGTGTGCCACGGTGGGCGATCTCCTGGAACTGCGACGGGCCGTCCAGGACGTGCGAATCAGCGAGGAACTCCGGCGGTATGTGGTCGATCTTGTGGGGGCGACGCGGTCGGTGGCGGGAGTCCGGTTGGGGGCGAGTCCGCGGGCGTCGTTGTCGCTGATGAAGACCAGCCAGGCGTTGGCGCTCTTTGACGGACGCGATTGCGTGACGCCGGATGCGGTCCAGGAGATGGCGGTTCCGACGTTGGCGCACCGGTTGGTGTTGGATCCCCAGGCCCAGTTTTCCGGAATCAGCCGCCGCAGCCTGGTCGAAGACATCATTCGCCGCATCCCGGTGCCGGCCTGAACCTCCCCCCATGCTGCTCCGTCTCCTGCACCGCGGATACCGGCTCGCGTTCCGGATTCGTCGCGGGCTGCGTCATCGGGTGACGCCGGCCGGGGGATTCGTGCTCGCGGGACTGGTACTGACGGCGGGGGCGGCGAACCCGGAACAAACCCTGTCCCTCCAGGTTTTCCTCCTTCTCTCCGCCATCGCCCTCCTGGCGCTGGTTTCGGCCCCGATGTTTCGGGCCCGTTTCTCGGTCGAGCGCCAGGTTCCGCGGTTTGCGACCGTGGGGGAGGCGGTGTCCCTGCGGGTCCGGATTGTCAACCGGGCCTCCCATCGACTGAGGGCCCTGGAGTATCTGGAGGACCTTCGTGAGACGCCCCTGACCCCGGCCCAGTTGGAGGCGCGGATTCGGCCCGGTCGGGGGAACCGCAGCTTCCGTTTGGTTCGATCATTGCCCTCCATTCGGCCTCCCCAGACCCGGCCGGTTTCCGTTCCCGCGCTGGCCCCGGGAGCATCCGCGGAAGTCCAGGTCGAGCTGCGCGCGTGGCGGCGGGGTCCCCTCGAATTGGCGGGTGGAATCCTGGCGCACTTGGATCCGTTCGGATTGTTTCGGGCCTTTCGCAGGTCCGCCGCGCCGCAGACGATCCTGGTGCTCCCGCCCCGCTTTCCCCTCCCGGCCCTCACACTGCCGGGACAAAGCCACTATCAACGAGGAGGCGTGTCCATGGCGTCCGGCGTGGGGGAGTGGGAGGAATTCGTGGCGCTGCGGGAATATCGGCGGGGGGATTCCCTGCGGCGCGTCCACTGGCGGAGTTCCGCGCGGCTGGGCGAATTGGTGGTGAAGGAGTTTCAGGACGAGTTCCTGGTCCGGCACGCGTTGGTCCTGGACACGTTTTGCGAGGCGTCTCAGGACGGCCTGTTTGAGGATGCCGTCGCGGTCGCCGCCTCCTTTGCCTGCACCGTGCCCGACCAGGATTCGCTGCTGGACCTCCTGTTTGTGGGGCCGCGCGCGGTTTCGGTCACCAGCGGACGCGGGGTGGGGCATGCGGAGCAGATGCTGGAAGTGCTGGCTGCCGTCGCGCCCGAACGTGCCGACCGTCTTCGCGAGTTGGAGGCCGTGGTCCTGCAGCATCGCGAGGCCCTCAGCGGGTGTGTCCTCGTGCTGTTGCAATGGGATGCGCCGCGGCGGGAATGGGTGCGCCGGCTGAAGCTCCTGGGCTTGCCGACCTGGGTCCTGCTGCTCCTGCCCGAGGGCGGGGCCGAGGGGTTTGATCCGGGACCGCCGTCCGAACGTCCGGATCGGTTTGTCCTGCTGGAGCAGGGAAGGATCCGTGAAGGACTCGCCACACTGGGGGGGCAGGGATGACCACGGCATTGGCTTCAAACCGGGGAACCGCCCGCACCTGGCTGTTTCCGTCCCTGCTGCTTTGGGGATGGCAGGCGGAGCTTCTTCCGTGGGCGGTGGCGATGGGTCTTGCCCTGGAGGCGCCGCGGTGGCTTCGGGCGCGGTTGGACATTCGTGCGGAGGATTTCGGCCGGCTTTGGAATGTCACTGCGCTGCTGTTTTTCGGGACCGGACTTTATCTGTTCCTGGCCCGGGAGGGGTCGGGTTCAGGTGCTTCCGCCGTCGATGGCGGCGGGGTGACGGGGGCGTTGGAGGGAATCCGGGAGCTTTCGCAGATCTTCCTCCAATTCCTGAGGGCGCTTCCGTTCATCTTTTTCCCATTCATCATGGCCCATGCCTGGAGCCAGGCGGGATCGCTGCCGTGGTCGTCCTTCTCGTTGTACACGCGCGCCCGGGCCGCGGTGCGCGCGCAGACGTCGGGTTCGGACGCCGGGGAGATTCGTGTGGACCCTGCGCCTGCGTACCTCGCGCTCACGTTGTTTGCATCGTCCGCATCGGTCGCCCACCCCTTGTTGTACCTGCCCCTCCTGCTTGGGGTCCTGCTCGCGGCCCTGTGGCCGTGGCGGAATCGCGGGACGGGGTGGCCGCTGCGGATCGGGTTGGCGGCGGTCCTGATCGGGATGACCACGTCGGTTCCGCGGGTGCTGAACCAAGTGAGGCAGGCCTTGCAGTCGCTGGAGGGGCGGCTGTTGTCCGGGGGTGGCACGGGGAACTTTGACGCCCTGCGCACCGTCACGTCGATTGGGGCGCTGGGCCGGTTGCAACAGTCCGGAAGCATTCTTCTTCGAATCCAAAGCCCCGACTTCCGTCCGCCGGGGTTGCTCCGGGAGGGGGTCTTCAATCGCTTCCGGGGACGATCCTGGATCGCGGGGCACCGGGACTTCTTCCCGGTGGGGATTGCGGCGGAGGCCACGGTCTGGCGGGTTGCGCCCGGACTGCGGGGAGGAATTCCCATGACCATTGCTCGTTCCGCGATTTCCGGGGCGACGCTGCTCGCCCTGCCGGATTCGGTGGTCACCGTTCGCGATCTGCCGGTCACGGCGGTGGAGACCAACTATCTGGGATCCGTTCGGCTTCGGGATGCGCCGCCCCTGATTGTGTACGGGGTGGAGCGTGGTGCGGAGGGCGGGGTCAATGGGCCGCCGGATGCCGCGGATACTGATCTGGAAGGGATTGGTGGACCGGACCGCGAGGCCGTCGTTGCGGTGGCGCAGACCCTTCGATTGTCCACGCTGTCCGCACCGGTTGCGGTTCGCACCGTGGAGCGGTTTTTCGGAACGGGATTCGAATACTCGCTCTGGCAGGATCGCCGTTCGGGTTTTGCGGAAGGGGGAGGGGTGGCCCACTTCCTCCGTGAGTCGAGGTCGGGACACTGCGAGTACTTCGCCACGGCGACGGTTCTGCTTTTGCGCGCGGCGGGAGTGCCGGCCCGGTACGTGGTGGGGTACAGTCCCGAGCCGCGAAAGGATGGTGAATGGGTGGCCCGGGGGCGGGACGCCCACGCGTGGTGTCTGGCGTTTGTCGAAGGGCGATGGCGCGAGGTGGACACGACCCCGGGGATCTGGCGGGAGCGGGAGGCGGCCCGTGCGCGACCGTGGGAAGGGATTTTCGATCTCTTTTCGGACGCCTGGTTCCAGTTTGCATTCTGGCGTCAGCAGGGAGGCAACTGGCAGGTGGCGGTGTTCGCGGCGGGCATGGTGGTGCTGTCGTGGATGGGGTGGCGGCAACTGCGCGGCAGTCGCTGGCGGCGGACGCCGGTCCCCGGGGATTCGCGCCGGAAGACCGAACGCCCCCCCGGCTGGGACTCCGAACTGTATCCGGTGCTCAGGCGCTTGGAGAAACGCCGGGGAATCCGGGAGCCGTTCGAAACCCTCCCCGCCTGGTTTCGACGCACGGAGCCTGCGGCGGGTGCGTCCGCGGATCCCGGGGCGCTCCGGGAGGCGCTGGAACTTCACCTGCGGCTGCGCTTCGACCCGGTGGGGTTGAATCCGGACGAACGGGGCCGGCTGCGGAACCTTGCCGAGTCCCTGCTGCGGGAATGAGCCGCCGACGGGCGGAAATTGCGGGGGTGGGGCCCGGCTGCGGCATCCCGGCCGTGTGCCTCAATTCAGTTTGCGCACCCAGATGTTGCGGTAGCGGACCGGGTTTCCGTGGTCCTGGAGGAGCAGCGGCCCTTTGGGCGTGGTCCCGGTGAATTTGGCTGCGGTGGTGGCGTCGCCGTTGACCGGGATGTGATCCTGAACCAGCACCCCGTTGTGGAGGACGGTGAAGGAGCCCGGGATGGTTTTGCCGTCCGCACCGGTCGTCGGCGGATGAAAAATGATGTCGTAGGTCTGCCATTCTCCGGGTTTGCGGCTCGCGTTGACCAGGGGCGCATTGTGTCCGTAGAAGGACCCGGCCTGGCCGTTGAAGTAGGTCTTGTTCTGGTAGGAATCGAGCACCTGGATTTCGTATCGGCCCTGAAAGTAGACGCCACTGTTGCCGCGGCCCTGGCCATCCCCCTTCACTTCGGCCGGGGATGCCCACTCCAGATGCAGTTGGATCGGCCCGAATTCCTCCCGCGTCATGATTCCCCCGCCCGACACCTGGGCGTACCCATTTTCGATCTTCCATCCGGGTGCCCCGCCCGCCTCAGACTTCCAGGCCGACAGATCCTTGCCGTCAAATAGCACGATGGCATCGGAGGGAGGGGCTCCGTTCACTCCAGGGGTCACGACGGGAGGCTCGGTTTCCGCAGCGGAAACGGAGAACTGGAAAGCGGGAAAGGCGAGCAGGACTGTGGTGAGGGCGGCGGGAATGAAGGGGTATTTCATGGCGGTGGGAGTGAGGAATTCGGCGGGAGGCTGAACCGGCAGTGCCTGCGGCATCAAGGTCGGACGTGTTTATGGTGGTACGAGACGAATTGGGACCTGGGACATTCCGCACTTTGAAATTGTGAACTGGGGTTCGATGCCTAGCCTTGGAAGGTCTCCTGCGAACCCTCTTTTCCCATGAACGTGTTCAAATCCACGGGCTCCCTTGCCCGGCGCCCACAAGGGCTTGCGGCGGCCTTCACCTTGATTGAACTGCTCGTCGTGGTGGCCATCATTGCCATTCTCGCCGGCATGCTGTTGCCGGCGTTGTCCAAGGCGAAGACGAAGGCCACCATGGCTGCCTGTCTGAGCAATCAAAAGCAGCTCTTGTACGCGTGGTTGATGTATTCCGGCGACAACCGGGATGAATTGCTGGGGCTGAAGTACAATGGAAAGGATCTCGCGGGCGGAGGATATTGGCCCGATCCACAGAATCTTGGAGCGCCGGCAAATCTTCTCTCCAACATCCAGGCGGCGATCCGGTCGGGTCCCCTCTATGCATACAGTCCCGCGGTCGGAGCCTACCACTGTCCCGGCGATATTCGAATCCGCCGGAAGCCGGGTATCGATGTGGGCTGGGCCTACGATTCGTACTCCAAGGCGAATGGGATGAATGGCATCGAAGGGTGGAACAGTGAACCGAAGGATGCGTACCCGGTGACGAAGCATTCCGCCATCCAGCTTCCGTCCTCGATGTATGTCTTCATTGAGGAGGCGGATCCCCGGACCTTCAACCGGGGGACATGGGTCCTGAACATTGTGGCGGACAACTGGGTGGATCCCATGGCGATTTATCACAACAACGCCAGTTCGTTGGGATATTCGGATGGTCACGCCGAGAATCATCGATGGATCGAAAAGGGAACCATCGACGCGGCGCGCAAGGCCGCGGTTTCAGGAACCCTGCCGTTCAACTGGCCCAAGGCGGGTCCGAACGACCGGGACTTCAAGTTCATGAAGCGCGGCTATTGTTGGGTTTCGTACCCGAAATATTTGAAGGAGTAGGACCGGGCGCATCTGGACACGGCCTCCGAGCACGGGGAGCCGGTCGCCCGGAGTGCTTGTCGTCCAGGCTTAAGCCTGTGGTTCGGGGGGGGCGCCATGGCGGCCGTTGGGCGGGGAGCAACCTACAGGCCGGACGACCCGCAGGGGCAGGGTCCAAATTCCCCCGGTTTGTGCGGGGCTTGAGTTGTTCTTCCAAAGGTTCCAACTCACGGTTCGATGCTGCCCGCGTGGATGATTGGAGGACCTGCGTTCCGCGGAACCGAGTACTCCCTCAGCATGCGGGCCGTGGGTCGAAACCTGGGATTCGCTCCGGAACAGGCAAACCTTCGACTCCTTCCCTTCTATGGCTGATCAGGAAACACGGTCGGCATCCCGGGAAATCGTTCCTCCGGGGACGGTGGCGTCATGCCTTCCACTCCACGCGGGAACGACCTTTGGGGAGGGGGAGGCAAACCACGGTGTCTGCGGCGGCGCGGGTCCACGTTCCGGAGCGGAGTTGGCGGAGACCGGTGACTTCTCGGAGTTCCAGTGGGGTCCCGGCGTCGGGACGGAAGAAGGCAGGACTGCCGGCTATGCCTTGGACCCGGAGGGTGAAGTCCGGGCAGGCGTAGGGTGCCTTCAGACGGATCCCACCGTCCGCCCGCGCGAGGGTGGTCAGCTCGCGGGCGGCCCAGTAGCGGGAGAGTTCGGACAGCTTCATCCACACGAGGTGGTCGTAGCGGGATTTCAACCGTCGCACGACCTCCTGGAAGATTTGGAAGCCGGTCTCCTGTCCGTTGAAGTAGATGCCGGTCCAGTGCGCCAGCATCATCGCGGGTTCGCCGCGTCCGATGACTTCCACGAGTCGGCCGGACTTCCCGTCGGCGGTGATGAAGCGGTCGGCGCCGCCCGGTGGCGTGCAGTCCCAACCGCCCGTCCAGTCCCCGGTGCAGCCGATGATGCTGACCACGCACCGGGGATCCGGTCCGTCGAGGTCCGCGGCGAGTTCCACGCGCGGAGCGACGCTCTCGGTTCCGGAGTCGTACAGGTGCCGAAAATAGTGTGGGATCTCTGCGCCCATGACGTCGCGCACGGACTGGAGGGTGGCCTGCGCGAGTTGTGGCAGCGCCTTGTTGCCGTAGCTGCCCGGGGTGGTGATGCCCTCGCCGTTGAGTCCGACCTCCTTGAGGATCGAGAGGGCGTAGGCCTGGTAGGCGGCGATTTCGTCCGCACTCCGACCAGTGGTCCATTCCCAGTTTTCCATCGTGCGCGTGGAAAACCCGGGCAGTGGATGTCCGGTCTTCAGATCGATCACCCGCGTGTGGGTCACCATCTCCGGATGAATGTCCCAATGGGGCATCATCAGGGTCCGGACCAGTTCCAGGGAGTTCTTGAGATCCTGTGGGGACCAGCCCGGCAGTCCGCGGTCGAGGCGTCCAACACAGGCGGGGTAGGGGACGATGCTGTACTTGCCCTTCACGCCCTCGCCGGCGCACCACTCGCCGAACTTCCGCACAAACGTGTCCGGAATCTCCGACGGCCATTCGCGCCAATTGCGGTGATACACGGCGGCGGCGTGTTCGAAGGCAGCGTCGAACTGGGGCATCGCGAACCGGTTGAGGTTCACGAGGCAGGTGGAGTCGTCGATGATGAGTCCGACGGGAATTCCCCCGCGCGGAGGCAGCACTGAAACGCCGTCCGCCGGCGTCGGACGAGCCCCGGGAACCTGGGCGCGCACCGATCCCAGGGGATCCGCAACCGCCGCGGCCAACGCACCCGTGGTGGCGGTGCGAAGGAAGCTGCGGCGGCTGTGGGCGTTCATGGGAGCGGCAGGTGGGGAAGGTGACGGGAGACTTCGGCGCGCGTAGCGCCCGGGTCGGCGTGGAGAATGGTTCGCCATCCCCGGCGGGCGCCGGCCTCGACGTTTTCGGCGCGGTCGTCCAGATAGAGCAGGTCAGGTCCCGTCGCCCCGGTGAGGCGCTCGACCGCGGCGTAGGCGTCCGGCGCGGGCTTCATCACCCCGATCTGGTAGCTCAGAACGAACCCGTCGAAATTGCGGAAAAAGGGGAACCGATCCCGGATGTGTCCGACCGCAATCTCGTTGGTGTTGGAGAAAATGTAGGTGGGAATGCCGCGGTCCCGCAGGGTTCGATGCAGGGCGATCATGTCCGGAATCTCCGCGAAGATGTCGGCAAAGGCGTCCCGGAAGTGGGTGGCCGGACCGGAATACCCTGTGAGCTGCCGGACCTCGGCCTCGAACTCCGCGGTGGAGATGCCACCCGATTCATAGCGATGCAGGAGCGGCGACTGGTCGATCACCTGCTTGAATTCCACGGCGGGCAGGCGGCTGTGCGGGCTCAGGGTGCGCGCGGCGATGTGGTAGTCGAAGTCGAGCAGCACCTTTCCCAGGTCGAACACCACCGCACGGGGCGGGCGGGGCGCGGAGTTGGAGGAAACGGAAGGCATGGATACGGACGTCACGGGGCCATGTCGCGCCGGCCCTCGAGGGCGCGGCTCAGGGTCAGTTCGTCGGCGAATTCGAGTCCGCCGCCGGCCGGGAGCCCCTGGGCGAGGCGGCTGATCCGGGCGCCGCGTCCGGCCAGTCGCCGGGCCAGGTAATGGGCGGTGGCATCCCCCTCAACATCCCCCCCGAGGGCGAGGATGATTTCCCGGGCGGGGGCGCGGTCGAGGCGTTGTTCCAAGGGGGCGATCCGCAGGTCCTCCGGACCCACGCCGTTCAACGGACTCAGTTTCCCACCCAGCACGTGGTAGTGTCCGCGATAGGTGCCGGACTTTTCCAGGCTGAGGACGTCGAGGGCGCGTTCGACGATGCACACCGTGGTGGCATCGCGCCGCGGATCGGTACAGACGGGGCAGGGCTGCGATTCGGTGAGGGCGCCGCAAATGGAGCAGGACGCGACCCGTTCCCGGGCGAGGGTGAGCGCCGCGGCGAGATCCCGCACTGCCGTGGGATCGCTCTGCACCACGTGGAGCGCGATCCGCTCCGCGGAACGCGGACCGATTCCCGGCAGCCGCCCGAGAGCGGCAGCGAGGGCCGTCACCGGTTCGGGCAGGCGCGTCACATCAATCCGGGAATGGCGATGCCCTGGGTGACCGAGTTCATCTCCTTCGTTGAGATCTCCTTGGCGGAGGCGAGCGCCTGATTCGCGGCGGTCACGATCAGTTCCTCCAGGAATCCGACATCCGAAGGGTTGAGCGCCTCGGGCGAAATCTTGATGGAGGCGATGCTCTGGTCGCACCGGGCGGTGACGCGGACGGTTCCGCCGCCGGCGGTGCCTTCGACGGTCTTGGCGGCGAGTTCCTGCTGCACGCGTTCCATCTGCTGCTGGATCCGCGTGGCCTGGCGCATGAGTTTTCCGATGCTGGACATGGGGGTATCGAATGAAGTGCGTTGAAAAAAGCGGGGGCGGGCGGGGCCGTCAAGCCGTGCCGTCCGACGGCGCGCGGACCTCGATGAGCTGGGCCCGGAAGACGTCGAGCGCCTCCTTGATCAGGGGATCGCCGAGGAACTCGTCCTTGTTGAGGATCACCGGCTGGACCTTGGCCGGCTTCACGGCGGATTCCTTGGGTTTGGGTTCCGGACGCGGACGCGGGGTCGGAGTGGGGGGCGCGGCTGCCGGAGTCGCCACGGGGGCGGCCGGGGAGAACTTCACGGTGAGATCGCCCGCGCCCAGCTCTTTGGCTCGCTGCCGCAGACTGGCGACCGTCTTGGGGTTGTTGATGAGTTCCCCGGCGTCGGAGGAACACTCCACGGTCAACAGGTCGCGATCGAGGGACAGTGCCCGAGCATCGGCCAGCAGCGTCCAAAGCATTCGCTCCGATTTTTCCAGCGAGGCGTACAGGGCGGACCAGAGGGACTCCGCGGTGAACGCGGTCGCCGGCGTCGAAACGGGAGGCGTTGCGGCTTCGGTGACGGGAGCGGCCGGCGCCGGTGACGGAGCCGGAGCGGTCTCCTTTCGGGACGCGGGTGCCGGAGACGGCGCGGCTGCGGACGGTGAGGCTGCGGACGGTGCGGGAGCCGGAGTGGGGACGGAAACGGTGGCGGGGGCCGAAGGGGGTTGCGGTGCGGGAGCGGAGGGGCGCTCCGCCTGGGCTCCGGGCACCGACGCGGACGGGCCTCCCGAAGGCGTCGCCGCGGGGGCACCGTCGCGCATCTTGCGCAACTGGCGCAGCACGGCGTCGAGGCTGGTGGCGTCCCGGGCCTGCAGGGCCTTGATCAGGGTGACCTCGAGGAAAATGCGTTTCGACGGTGCCTCCCGCAGCCGGCCCTCGGCGGTGGTCAACACCTCCAGGATCCGGGTCACGGCATCCGCATCGACCTGGGCGGCCTGCGCCTGGATCGCGTCCCATTCCGCGTCGCTGACCTCCAGCAACCCGCGGTCCTTTCCTCCGAGATGGTAGAGCAGCAGGTTGCGGAAGTGGTTGAGCAGGTCGCCCAGCAGCCGCCCGAGATCCTTTCCGCCGCGGGCCAGTTCATCGAGCGTGCGAATGGCTTCCGGCGCCTGGCCCCCGAGCACCGCCGAAGCGAGGGCGAGGAGCTGTCCCCGGGAGGCCAGTCCGAACATCGAGAGCACGTCGGACTCGACGATCTGGGTGCCGCAGAAGCTGATCAGCTGGTCCAGGGTCGATTGCGCGTCCCGCATGCCGCCTTCGGCGCCGCGGGCGATGGCGTGCAGCGCCGCGTCGTCCACGGACACTCCTTCCTGGCGGGCGATCTGCCCGAGGTGGGCGACGATCAGGGGCGAGGGAATGCGCCGCAGGTCGAAGCGCTGGCAGCGGCTCAGGATGGTGGGGAGCACCTTTTCCGGATCCGTGGTCGCGAAGATGAACTTCACGTGCGCCGGAGGCTCCTCGAGGATCTTCAGCAGGGCGTTGAACGCGCCCGCCGTGAGCATGTGGACCTCGTCGATGATGTAGATCTTGAAGCGCGCGGCGGCGGGAGCGAACCGGGCGGTGTCGCGCAATTCCCGGACGGCATCCACGCCATTGTTGGACGCGCCGTCGATTTCCAGGACGTCGAGGGACCGGCCCTGGGTGATCTCCTGGACCCGCGGGTCGTTCTCATCCCACTCCGCCTTGGGACCGCCGGTGGCGTTGAGCGCCTTGGCGAAGATGCGGGCGAGCGTTGTTTTGCCGGTGCCGCGGGGTCCGCAGAGCAGGTAGGCGTGCGCGATGCGGCCCGACTTGATCGCGTTGGTGAGCGTGGTGGTCACGTGTTCCTGTCCGACCACGTCGGCGAACCGCTGCGGGCGGTATTTTCGGGCGATGACCAGGTAGCTCATTCCGCGGAGTTGCTGCGCAGAGCATGGAAGGGTTCACGGGCGAGGCGAGCAACTTCTTTGGCGGGCGAACGACCTCGGCGCATCGGGACGCGGCCCGGCTTGTAGTCCCGCCTTCAGGCGGTACGGGCGTGAACGCAGGCCGGCTTAGGATTGCCCCAACTCCGGGCCACCGACTCCGGGTGACCCGGGACCATGTCGAGATGCGCCGGAATGGAGCTTCAGGGCCCGCCGAGGGCCATCCTACAGGGAGGAATTGATCAGGAGTTGCAGGAGGGTCTGGTATTCGTCGGAGGAGACCCGCCGGTTTCCATCCGTGTCGAAATCCACCTTGTGGGCCACTACCAGATTCATGGAGGGAATCACGGTAATGAATTGGCCGTTGGCCCCCATGGCCGAGTAGGCGCCCTGATAGGGACCGGTCTGGGTTCCGGGGACATTCGGCGCGTCCCAGACCCACCAAAGCATTCCATAGCCCCAACGCCCCACCTGCGTCGCGTGGGCGCCGACTCCGAGCGGATGCAGTTCGTTTTGCGGGGTGACGAGCCGGGTGATTCGGTAGCTCCATCCGTCCGGCATCAGGGCGGTGCCGTTCCAGCGGCCGCCCGCCAGCATCAGGAGCCCGATTCGCGCCATGTCCCGGGTCGAGAGGTACATGGCGTATTCCGGGTGACGCGTGATGGGCCGTTCGTCGTTCTTCCGCTGGAGTGCCCGGTCGAAATCCTGCATTCCCAGCGGCTTCGCGAGGTCGTCCTCCAGCGCCTGAAAGATTTCCTTCCGGCTGATTTTCTCAAACGCCGTGCCTGCCGCGTTGAAGTCCCAGTTCTGATACTGGAAATACGTCCCCGGAGCCTGGGATCCCCTGCGGGGCATGAGTTCCGTCAATTCCCGGTTTGCCGTGGGAAGGTAAACGCCGGAACGCGCCGTCAGCAGATGATACAGGGTGGCCGAGGTTTCGATGGGGAGAAATGGGGTGTCCTCTTCGAGTCCCAGATCGACCACCGTCCGGTCCAGCGCGGCGGGATTGGTGCGAATGTAGTTTCCGTACAACATCGCCAGGATGCTTTTCCGTACGGAAGCCACCTTGCTCACCCGCTTTACGTCCCCGTACTCAAAGACGACCCGTCCCTGGACGGACACATGGATCGCCGTGGTTTGCTGGGTTTGAAGCCAGCGGCGGAGCACCTCGAGTTTCGGGGAGGAGAAGCCCCGGCTTTCCGGTGTTACCGTTTCCCAATTGCCTCCGGGGAAGGACAGTTCGCGGTCCGCTCCGTGGACGGGCGCGACGACGACCAGGAAGATCCACGCCCACACCCGACGGACCCGCGAGATCTCGGTGCGCCAACGCCTGAATCGAGTCCGGGAGATCGTGCCCATGAGGCGACCCTGCCCACTTCGGTTCAGCGCGTCCACCGCGCTTCCTCGTTCGGAAGGCACCGCAGTCCCGGAACGCGCGGTCGACATCGACGACGGTGTTTCGTGGGGCGCAAGGAAAGGGCTGTCCCCAGTCGGGTGCGCGGGCGCATCGGGACACTGCCCTGCTTGTAGTCCGGCCTTCAGGCTGCTCCGCGCCCGAAGGACAGGCTAAAGCCTGCACTACAAACCCACAGGCTGAAGCGTGCACTACGAACGCTCTGGGTCACCGGGTTCCGGTGCGCGCCCGTTGATGACCTTTTTTTGATGCATTGGTCCCCGGTTTCGGGGAGAAACGGCGACCGCCTTGTTTCCGGATTCACAGGAGTTCCTCCGCGACCTCCTGTGTCCCAGTGTCCCCGGGGACGGGCGGATCCTGAATCCCATGAAGACCCGATTCCCCATGGTTTCCGTTTCCCATCCGTGGCGCCGCTGGATGGGCGCGTTTCTCGGCCTGATCGCGGCGGTTGCCGTACGCGCTGAGTTCCTTCAACCCGTCGCCGTCACGGTGTCCAACGGGGAGGACGTCAAGGACGCGCTGATCGATGGCTCGGGATTCGATGACGCGGGCGTGGGCACGCCGGATTCCATCCACACCACTTCCGGCTCCGAGATGTGGAGTTCCATCGGGTCCATCCGGGCCGACGTGGTCTTTGACCTCGGCAAGGTGACCGACCTGACGAAGGTCTATATCTGGAACTACAACGCGGGTGTGGACACCGACCGCGGCATGAAGGATGTGGAGGTTTATGTGTCCCCGGATGCCGATCCCGCCACCGCCCGGTTCACCGGGATCGCGACCTTCACGCTGACCGAGGGAGGCGAGAATGCGCAGGTCTTCAACGTGGTGGGCACCGACGTGCGCCTGGTGAAGCTCCGCAATACCAGCAACTGGGGCAACGGATACTCCATCGGATTGGCGGAGGTGCGGTTTGAGGTGGGGGATATCGAGGGCTACGTCCCGGCCGTGGCCATCAGCAACCTCAAGGAGGGCGACACCGTTCCGTTCGGCAGCGAGATCTCCCTGCTGGCCACGGTCACCGACAAAGACGCCAACCTGTCGAAGGTGGAGTTTTTCGATGGTGTCACCAAGATCGGTGAGACCAACAGGGCCCCCTATGCGGCGTCGTTGAAGGGGTTGACGAAGGGGGAGCATGCGCTCCGGGTGGTGGCCACGGATGTCACCGGACTCTCCGGCTTCGCGAAGGTGGGCGTCATCGTGAAGGAGGTCGTTCCGGGGACCGTGATCCAGATTGATGACCAGCGGGACATCGGCACCGGAACCAACCAGATCCGGTACTCGGGGAACTGGAACCTCGCCCCGGGCAACGACAATGATCCGCGCTTTCTTCACAACGACCACTACTCCGACCAGAGCGGCGCGTTCTTCGAGGTGAAATTCTTCGGGGTGAAGATCGATGTGTACGGCACGGTGGCCAGCCACCACGGAACCGCCGCGGTGGTCATCGACGGCGGCACGCGGACCGTGGTGACGTACAAGGCGGCCCAACGTGGGGAACAGAAGCTCATCTGGAGCAGTCCGCTCCTCCCGAACCGCCTGCACACCCTCAAGGTCTCGGTCCTCGGCACCGGTGTCGTCACCGCCGATCGGTTTGACGTCACCCAATCCGACACGCCCTCGGATGACCGCGCGGTCGTGAAGCGCTGGGACGCCTCCCTGAACCGGTTCACCCTGGACCTCGAGGATTTTGGACAGAGCGTGGTGGACAAGGATTCCCTGACATTGCTGATCGACGGCAAGCCGGTCCCCATCCAGGTGACTCGTGCGGGAATCGTCACGACGGTGACGCATGAGGCTCCGGTGCCGTTTGTGCCCGGCTCCCAGCATCCCTTCAAGATCGCGGGCACCGATCAGAACAAGAATGCGATTGGAACGGAGGCCTCCTTCTCGGTGCCGGCACCGCCCTTCCCGTTGACCGGACTCGGTGAGCCCGCGGGTTCCGAAGGCTTTTGGAGTGTGCGCCAGATCTGGAGCGCCGGTCGGGCGGACGCCGTCGCGACGGCCTCCGAGATCGCCCTGGCCGCCGCAAAGCCGGGGTTCACCGGGAAGCTGCTGGACGTCCCGGCACCGGTGATCAACTACTCCTTCACCCTCGCCCCGGGCAACGGGGGATTGTTTGCGGACGAGGCTCCCTTCCCCGGGGAGACCCAGGAATTGCCCGCGTCCGACTGGGTGACCGTCGGGCGGGCGAAGGTCCGGATCCCCCGCGACGGGGACTGGACGATTGGCGTGCATTCGGATGACGGATTCGCGTTGCGCTTCATCGGCCATCCCTTCGCCAGCGTCTCCGGAGGAGGCGGCATCGATGAGGACTTCCCGGAATACATCCTCTACGCCGTGGGCACGGGGGACAGCAATACCCGTGGCGTGCTGAAGGGCGTGCGCGCAGGGGATTACGTCGTCGAGTTCGTCCACTTCCAGCGGGTCGGCGGTGCCGCCGCGGAGATTTATGCCGCCGAAGGCGAATTTGCCGAGGATGGCGACACCGGCGGTTGGGCGTTGATTGGCGCGCCCGATGGACTGCAGTTGGTGGCGGACGCGGTTCCCATCGGGCCGTTTTCACTCGGGGCCATCCAGTACGTGGGCGAAAACGTCCTCATCGACTTTGAGTCGCCGCGGCCCGGAGGTTCCCACGTGTTGCTGGAAAGCACGGGCCTGACGTCCTGGGCGCCGGCCGTCGGAGCGACCTTCGCGTCCACCGGGGGACAGGGCGTCCGGGCCACCGTCCCGAACCCGTCTGGGTCGGTGAAGTTTTATCGCGTCTCGATCACCGAGTAACGCGGTCCCACCCGCCCGCCCTCACGCGCCCAGGCGCAGGGATCGGGCTCCGAGGGCCGCGTAGTCCGTGGGGGTGCAGGTCAGCACGATGACCTGCAGTCCCCGGACCGCGGCGAGGTCCAGCATGCGCTGAAGCACCTGCACGCGGTCGGGGTCCGAATAGGCAAAGGCATCGTCGAAGATCACGGGCAGCACGCCTTCGTGGTCTGCGGCCAGGATTTCTGCGGTGGCGAGCCGGACGGCGGCGGCGACCTGTTCACGTGTGCCCCCGCTGAGATCGGCGAAGGCGACGCTGGCGTCGTGGGTCGCGGGTCGGACCAATTGAAGCCCGCCCAGTGTGCCCTCGATGAGCGAGACCTCCGCCCGGGCCCCGGCCCCGAAAATGCACTGGAGATAACCCGCGATGCGTTCCGCCAGCGGCCGTGTCAGTTGATCCGCGAGGGCCTTCTGCTCCTCCCGGAACAGTTGGTCCAGACGTTGGATCGATCGGGCGCGGGTCTGGAGGGAGTCGAGGTGCTCCCGGGCGGTGGTGGCCCGGGCTGCGGCGAGGGACCATTCCGCCTCGGGATCCTCGGTCCCTTCATTGCGCAGGGCTGCCTGCGCCACGGCCAGCCGCCGCGTGGCGTCCGTCCGCCGCTCGCTCGCAGCATTCAAGGCCCGCTCCAGACGTGCCCCATCCGCTTCGAGCAATTCCGGCTGGAGTTGCGCCAGTTCGGCGCGGGTCTGGTTCAGTTGAAGCGTTGCCGAGAGGACGGACTCGCGCGCGGCACGCAGGGCGGCCTCACGGGTCGCATCCTCCCCATGAAGTTCCTCGAGCAGCCGGATCTGTCCCCGCCAGGCGTCCGCCTCCCGGTTCGTTCGTTCGAGCTCCTCCGAATGCCGGGTCAGATTCGAGGCGGCCTGGGCTGCGGACTGGTGCGCGGCGTCGCGTTCCGCCTGACGGCGGTTTTCCTCCCGTTCCGCAGTGGAGAGGGCCTCCGTCAGGGCATCCAGCGAGGCACGCACGGCGGCGGGGTCCGAGCATGGGGGGGATTCGGAGGCCCCTTCGGACCGTCGGGTCCATTCCGCCTCGGCGGCGGTCAGAGCTGCGGCCGCGGCCTCCACCTGGGTGTCCAGTCGGTCCGCGTCGAGCGATTGGAGCAGTTGTTCCGCGGTTTTAAGCCGGTTGGAAAGTTCCTCGCGTCGCGCCGCCGCCTCGTGGGCCTCGTGGGTGGTTTTCACCCCGGCTGCATCCAGTTCCTGCGCCAGTTGTTCCCGCGCGTCCAGGGCCGCCGCGCGGGCGTCCGAAAGGCTGGAGCCTCCGCCCGGACGAATCCTCAGGCGGACATCGGATCCGATTCCGATTTCAGTGTCCTCGGTCAGGATCCTCGCGTCTCCGGGATCCAGGCGTTCGCCGGCGATTTCGACGGGCAAACCGGATTTCAACACCTCGATACCCGTGGAGGCGGCCTTCCACGCCGATTCCGTCCGGGATACGGCACGGTCCAGGTCGCGGATGCGACGGAGCCGGGCCTCGGTGATGGACGGGAGTGCCGCGATCTGGTCGCGCAGGTGTCGGGCTTCCTGCCGATGCTGCTCCACTTGTTGGCGGTGGCGGGTCAGTTCCGCCAGGCGGCTGGCGGCCTCCAGCCTGCGGATTCCGGCTTGGAGTCGATCCCGTTCCTGGCGTTGACGACGCACCGAGGTCCGCGTGTCCTGGAGGACGCGCTCGGCCTCCTCCGCCCGGGCGGCGGTGGCGTTCCGGGTTTCGGTGAGTTCGCGCGCGCGCTGGGTGGCGGGTTGCGTCTGGGAATCGTGGCCGGCCAGTTGGCGACGCAGAGCCGTGAGGCGTTCCCCGGCGTCCGCAAGGGTTCGGAGACGTTCCGCGGCCGCGGTGCTGACGGATTGTTCGGAGGCCTCCCGGGCGCGGAGTGCGGACAGTCGTGCGGCGCGTTCGGCGAGGGCTCGTTGCTGGGCGGACAGGGCGGGTTGCTCGGCGTCCAGCCGCTGCAGGTCGCGCGAGGCGTCCTCGTGGTCCCGCACGGACTGGACGAGTTGCTCGCGCCGCGACCCGGCGCGCTCCAGCGCGGTCCGGGCCTGCGCCTCCTCCTCATGCGCCGCCGCCAGTTCGGTGGTTCCCCGGGGATCCCCATTCTGCTTGAAGAGGCGCTCCACCTCCGCCGCAAACAGGGCGGCCACCCGGGCGTCGAGATCGGATTGCAGCGCCGCGGCCCCGCCGACGGATTGGAGTCGGGACAGCAGGCGGTCTGATTGCGGGGAGATTGAGTCGGAGGGATCCCCTCCGCTGGATCCCTGCCAAACCCAGAGGTGCGACCACTGGGACGGAAGGTCCTTCCTCGAAGCGCCCGGGGCCACGCCCAGCAATCGCGCCAATTCCGCCTCCGCGGCCTCGCCCTGGAGGGTGGGCGCGCCCATCCGGGTCAGCGTCGCGGTGCCGTTTCCGCCAAACCGTTTCCGCACCAGGAACCGCTGTCCTTCCGCCTCAAAGGCAACCTCGACCTCGGGTTGGCCCCCGTGGCGGGTCGAGACCATCGCGCGGTGATGTTCCGTCTGGCCCCTGGCCTTGAGAAACAGGGCGCGGTGGATGGCCTCCACGAGGGTGCTCTTGCCGCCTTCATTGGGGCCGCCAATGAGCGTGCGCGACGGATCGAATTCCACCGTGAGTTCCCGGTGGACCCGATAGTGACGCAGCGTGGCGGACAGCAGGCGCATGGTCAGGTCCGGGAACAGGCGGCATGCAGTTCACGCAGCGCGGCCCGGGCGATCCGGGCCTCCTCCGTCCCCCCGGACGCCAGCGTCAACAGCCGCGTCGCGACCCGGGAAATCAACGGGTCGCCCGGACGCCGTGCCAGCGCTTCGCACTCCGAGGGCGTGGGCGCCAGGACGGTGCGGCGATCCAGCTTCAAGCGCAGCAGCAGGGCGTCGAGGGACTCCAGCCAGCGGTCGAGGCGGGCCGTCGCCTCCAGGCCCAGGCTTCCGGAGAGTTCCAGACGCAGCAGCGTGTCCGGCGTGAGGGCGTCCGGTCCCTCGGACCACCGGGCCTGGAGTCGCGCCAGGACCGAATCCTCGGCGAGATCCTGTTGCTCCACGCGCCAGACGAGGCGGGCGGTTCGATGGGCCTCGACCGTGGGTGCGTCGCCGCGGGACGCGACCACGGCAAGGGTGTTTCCGGCATCGTGGTCGGAACCCTTGGGAAACCGGTCGGGTTCGGGCGTTCCCGAATACCAGGCCTTGGGTGCCACCTCGCGGGTTCCATGCCAGTCCCCGAGGGCCATATAGTCCAGATCCGCAGCCGGCAGCCGCGGCAGATCCATCAGGTTGGGGATGCTGCCCGAGGGATCCTCGTCGTCCGCGATGCCACCGAATCCCTGGATGGTGCCATGGGCCAACAGGATCCGGGGCGATTGGGAGGGAAGTGATGTCCACACCTCCGGGGACCGAACCCACGCCGTCGGATCGGAGGACTCGGCCCGGCGCCGCAGCGGGCAGGGAAGAATCACGGCGCCGCCCTCGTGGACCGGGGTGGGTTCGGTGAGCAGACGGAAATTGGGGGCGAGCCGTTCGGCCTCCCGTCGGTAGAACTCCTGCTCCCAGAGGCTGCCGGGTCCGGCGTGGTCGTGGTTGCCGGGAATCGCGAGGACGGGAAGTCCGAGCTGTCCGATGGCGTGGCAGGCGAGCGAGACCGTGGATCGCGTGACACGGGCCGAATCAAAGAGGTCTCCGGCGACCAGGATGAAGGCCGCCTGGTGGCGGCGCGCGAGGGCTCCGATCCGGTGGAGGACCTCGATGCGTTCCTGCTGCACTCGGGCCCGTTTGGCATCGTCGGCGATGCCCGCAAAGGGCTTTCCGAGCTGCCAGTCGGCGGTGTGGATGAAGCGGACGGCCATGACGAACGGTTGGAGGTGGAGGGTTCATAGATGCGGGTGGTTCGGCGATCCCGAAATCGGAAGTCCCCGGGCTTCCCGGATGGTTTTTGTGTTTCTGAGCGGATTCGGATACCACCCCGGCCTGTGAACGGATTTCTTGGAGGGGTCACTGCCCCGGACGGCTCCTTGGTGACGGAGGCCCAGGTGGCCGAACTCATTGCCACGGCGTGTCCGCAGGCCGATTACCGGGGGAAGAAGGTGCTGCTGATCATCCCGGACGGCACGCGTACCGCCCCGATCGGCCTGATGTTCCAGGCGCTCCACGCCCACCTGGGTTCCGTGACGTCGGCGTTCGACATCCTCATCGCCCTGGGAACGCATCCGCCGATGCCGGAGGAGGCCATCTGCCAGCGGTTGGAAATCAGCGCCGAACAGCGGGCGTCCCGGTATGGAAGGGTCCGCTTTTTCAATCATGAGTGGGACAATCCCGCGGCCCTCCAGTCGCTGGGGACGATTCCCTCGGACGAGATTCGCGCGCTGTCGGGCGGGCTCTTCGCCATGGATGTTCCGGTGTCCATCAACCGTCGGGTGTTCGACTATGACGAGATCATCATTGTGGGGCCGGTGTTCCCGCATGAGGTCGTGGGGATGAGCGGTGGCAACAAGTACCTGTTCCCGGGCGTGGGTGGGGCGGAGATCCTGAACTTCTTCCACTGGCTGGGCGCGGTGGTTACCAACGTCGGGATCATTGGGAATCCCCACACGCCGGTGCGCGCGGTGGTGGATCGCGCGGGGGCGATGGTGTCCGTGCCCAAGAAATGTTTCGCCCTCGTGGCCAAGGGAGGCGGTGCGGCCGGGGTGTTTGCGGGAACCCCGGAAGCCGCGTGGGCCCGGGCGGCGGAGTTGTCCGCCCGGCACCACATCGTGTGGAAGGATCGGTCGTACCACACCATCCTGTCCTGCGCGTCCCCGATGTATGACGAGCTTTGGGTGGGCGCCAAGGCGATGTACAAGCTGGAGCCGGTGCTGGCGGACGGCGGGGAGTTGATCATCTACGCGCCGCATCTGCACGAAGTGAGCGTGGTGCACGGCCGGTTCATCCGGAAGGTCGGCTACCATTGCCGCGACTATTTCCTCAAGCAGTGGGACCGATTTCGCGACTACCCCTGGGGCACGCTCGCGCACTGCACGCACGTCTTCGGCGGGGGAACCTACGAGAACGGGGTGGAGATCCCGAGGGCGAAGGTGACGCTGGCTACGGGCATTCCCGAGGAGGTCTGCCGGGAGATCAATCTGGGGTTCCGGGACTGGAGGAGCATTCGGGTGGAGGATTACGCGAACCGTGAGGACGAAGGGGTTCTCCTGGTGCCCAAGTCGGGTGAGCAGTTGTTCAAGCGACGCTGACCCTGTCGCAGGGCCGGAGCGGAGGCGCGGGTCGCTGCACCATCCGCTTGCCCGCCGGGCGGCCGCCGGGTGACGCTCCGCGCATGCAGCAAACCATGCGGGTGGGAATCATTGGCGGTGGGTTGATGGGACGCGAGGCCGCCAGCGCCTTCGGGCGTTGGTTCGTCCTGGACAAGTTTCCGGTGCGCGCGGAGTTGGTCGCGGTCTGCGACCTTCAGGACACCCTCCTCGACTGGTTCCGTCAGGTGCCGACCGTCAAACTGCTCACGAAGAATCACCGCGAGTTGCTGGCGTCGCCGGATGTGGACGTCGTGTACGTGGCGGTTCCGCACAATCTCCACCAGGCGATCTATCTCGACGTGCTCAACGCGGGGAAGGATCTCCTCGCGGAGAAGCCGTTCGGCATTGATCTCGCCGCCGCCCGCGCGATCCGGGATGCCGCGGCGTCCTCGGGACGGTTTGTGCGCTGCAGTTCCGAGTTTCCGTTCCTGCCGGGCGCCCAGCGGGTCATCGAGATGGCGCGGTCGGGAAAGCTGGGACACCTGCTGGAGATCCGGTCCTGCTTCTGGCACGCGAGCGATCTGGATCCCACCAAGCCGGTGAACTGGAAGCGCCAGGTGAAGTTCTGCGGCGAGATCGGGGTCATGGGGGACCTCGGCATGCACGTGGTGCATGTGCCGCTGCGACTGGGTTGGCAGCCGTCCCGCGTCTATGCGCAGTTGCAGAAGGTGTACACCGAGCGTCCGGACGGGAAGGGCGGCATGGCGCCCTGCGACACCTGGGACAACGCGATGGTGCACTGCGATGTGCCGGTGGACGGAGGCGACGTCCCGATGCGACTTGAGATGAAGCGCCTCGCCCCGGGAGCCACCAACACCTGGTGCGTGGAAGTGTTGGGAACCGACGGCGGTGCTCGGTATTCGACGGCCGAGCCCAAGACGCTGTGGGTGTTTGAACGCCAGAAGGAGCAGCGCTGGACGCGGATTGACCTCGGCTTCCAGACGCCGTTTCCCACCATCACTGGAGGCATCTTCGAGCCCGGGTTTCCAGATTGCTTCATCCAGATGTGGGCTGCCTATGCCGCGGAACGGGCCGGCGCACTCAATGGACGATTCGGGTGTGTCACGCCGGATGAGGCCGTCCGCAGCCACGAAATCTTTGCGGCCGCCCTGCAATCCCACGCGAACCGGGCGGCAGTGTCCGTTTAAACCGGGTCCGAGCCATGTCCGAACACCACGCCACGATCTCCTGGGAGCGCAAGGACGCCCCGTTCCTTGATCAGCGCTATTCGCGGGTCCATGAATGGCGGTTCGACGGCGGGGCAGTGGTGACGGCCTCGTCGTCGCCGTCGGTGGTGCCGGTTCCCATGTCGGATGCCTCCGCGGTGGATCCTGAGGAGGCCTTTGTCGCCGCGCTGTCGAGTTGTCACCTGTTGTGGTTTCTCTCCCTCGCGGCGAAGCGGGGTTGGTTGGTGGATGCCTATACGGACACCGCCTCGGGAGTCCTCGGGCGCAATTCCGAGGGCCGCCTCGCGATGACGCAGGTCGTCCTGCGCCCGTTCGTCACGTTTTCGGGGGCGATGCGGCCCTCCCCGGACGACTTCCTGAAGGCGCACCACGCCGCACACGATGCCTGCTTCATCGCGTCCTCGGTGCGCACCGAGGTGCGGGTGGAGCCGGAACTCCGGTGACGATTTCCCACGGTCAGGTCTCTTGATCCCGTTTCCCTCCATGCTCGTCCCCGGCAGTTCCACGGTTGCCATCCTGTTCTCCATGGCCCTCCTGGGCGCGCTGATCCTGATGGTGGAGGTCGGGCGACGGGTGGGCATCCGGCGGAGCCGTCGGGACGCGGAAGGGGCGCGGGCCGGACTCGGGGCGGTGGAGGGCGCCTTGTTTGGTCTCCTCGGCCTCCTGATCGCCTTCACGTTTTCCGGGGCGGCGACGCGGTTTGATGCGCGGCGGGCGATGATCGTGGAGGAGGCGAACGATATTGGCACCGCCTACTTACGACTGGATCTCCTGCCACCGGCCGCGCAGCCCGAGTTGAGGGCGATGTTTCGCCGGTATGTGGATTTGCGACTCGAGGTGTATCATCGGCTTTCCCTGGGAGGCGACGTGGAGGAGGTCCGCGCCCGGGTCGCGAAACTCCAGGGAGAGATCTGGTCCGTGGCGGTGCGGGAGTGCCAGAAGTCCGGCTCGGTGCCGACGACCTCCCTGCTGCTGCCCGCGCTGAACAGCATGTTCGACATCAGTTCCACGCGGTGGCTGGCGGTGGTGGCCCATCCTCCCCTGATCGTGTTCGGAATGCTGACGGCACTTGCCCTGGCCGGCGCCTTGTTTGCGGGCTTCGGAATGGCGGGGGGCCAGTCCCGGAGTTGGCTGCATATCCTGGGCTTTGCGGGCATCATGGCTGCGACGGTTTACGTCATCCTGGATCTGGAATATCCGCGACGGGGACTCATCCGGCTCGACGCGGCGGACCGGTTCCTCGTTGAAGTCCGCGACAGCATGCAGTGACCTGCCCTGGGCTTCCCCCGCCTTCCCGTCTCCATGCTCCCACCCCTGCCACCCAAATGGGAACCGCTGCTGCGGGGCGAACTCGAACAGCCCTATTTCCGAGGGCTCGATGGGTTTCTTGCCGCGGAACGTTCGGCGGGAAAGGTGGTCCTGCCGGCATTGGGCGATGTCTTCCACGCGCTGCAGGCGACGCCGCCGGACGCGGTGAAGGTGGTGTTGCTGGGACAGGATCCGTATCCGACGCCCGGACACGCCCACGGATTGTGCTTCTCAGTCCGGCCCGAGGTGCGGCCGCTGCCCGGATCGTTGCGCAACATCTACAAGGAACTGCGGGACGACCTGGGCATTCCGCCGGCGGCCCATGGCTGTCTGGAGAGTTGGGCACGCCAGGGGGTGTTGCTGCTGAATACGGTGCTGACCGTCCGCGCCGGCGAGGCGAACTCCCACCGGAAACGCGGGTGGGAATCGTTCACCGACGCCATCTTGGACCGCGTGGATGCCCTTCCGCACCGCGTGGTGTTCCTGCTGTGGGGGCGACCCGCGCAGGCCAAGCGGATCCGGATCCGGAATCCCCACCATCGCGTCATCGAGTGCGCGCACCCGTCGCCCCTCTCGGCGCGGCTGTTCCTGGGATGCCGTTGCTTTTCCGCGACCAACCGATTGCTGGAGGAGGCGGGGGCGGTGCCGGTGGACTGGAGGGTTGTCGTCCCCTGATTCCGGAGCCCGGCCTGCCCGAGGAATGAATTTTGGTCGCATTGCCGGTGGTGACCGGGGATCATCCCCAAATCTCCGCGATGAAACCATGGCTTCGCTCGGCCTCCTCCCGGTGAACCCCACGACCGGCCCCCAGGAACCGGCCCCGTCTGATCTCCCGAAGGCGGCGGACCTGATTCCTGCGGTGTATTCCGAGTTGCGTCGCCTCGCGGCCGCGCAGATGGCGAACCAGCCGGCCGGACAAACCCTCCAGGCGACGGCGCTGGTTCATGAAGCCTGGTTGAAGCTGGCGGGCAAGCCGCCGGGGTCGTGGTCGGATCGGGAGCATTTTTTCCGCGCCGCGGCGGAGGCCATGCGGCACATCCTGATCGACCGGGCCCGCTCGAAGCAGCGCCTCAAGCGCGGCGCCCAGCCGGTGCGGGTGGACCTTCAGGATTTCGAGTTCGCCTCGGAGGCGGATCCGGAATCCATCCTCCTGATGAACGAAGCGCTGGAGTCCCTGGCCCATCACCACCCGGTGGGCGCCGACCTGGTCAAACTGCGATACTTCCTGGGACTCAGCATGGAGGAGACCGCCGTCGCCCTCGGGATCTCGGAGAAATCCGTTCAGCGGCAGTGGATCCACACGCGTGCGTGGCTCTTCCGGGAGTTGACCCGTCTGATGCAGGCGCCCCCCTGAGGAGGGTTACTCCTGGATCCCTCTCCGTGGACAGGGAGGCGATAAAGAATTCTGACCTCTTTTGTCCGGGAAGGCCGATGGTCCCGGTGATGACGAATCGGAGGGCCCATGAGTGATCCAAAGTCGAGCGAAGCCACCATCCTGGAGAAGGCTCTGACCTTTGACTCGCGAGAGGCGAGGGAGGCCTACCTGCAGGGAGCCTGTGGCGGGGATCGCCAACTCCGGATGGAAATCGATTCCCTGCTGGCGGCTCATGAGGCGGCCGGGGGGTTCCTCGCGGGAAAGACCTCGAAGGAGGCTCAGACCATCCTGGGTGAGACTCCGCTTCGGGAGGGTCCCGGCACGAGGATCGGCCGATATAAACTGTTGCAACAGGTGGGAGAGGGAGGCATGGGCGTCGTGTACATGGCGGAGCAGGAGGAACCCGTCCGACGGCGCGTCGCGTTGAAGATCATCAAGCTGGGGATGGACTCCCGGCAGGTGGTGGCCCGGTTCGAGGCCGAACGGCAGGCGCTGGCGATGATGGATCATCCGAACATCGCCAAGGTGCTCGATGGGGGCGCCACGGAGTCCGGCCGCCCCTATTTCGTCATGGAACTGGTCCAGGGTGTTCCCATCACGGAGTTCTGCGACCGGGCCCGGCTGTCGGCGAAGGACCGCCTGAAGCTGTTCACGCAGGTATGCCAGGCCGTCCAGCACGCGCACCAGAAGGGCATCATTCACCGCGACCTGAAGCCCTCCAATGTCCTCGTCACCCTTCACGACGGCGTCCCGGTGCCGAAGGTGATCGACTTCGGAATTGCCAAGGCCACCAACCAGGGGCTGACCGAGAAAACCCTGTTCACGAATTTTGCGACCATGATCGGCACGCCCGCCTACATGAGTCCCGAGCAGGCGGAGATGAGCGGACTCGATGTGGATACGCGGACGGACATCTATTCCCTCGGGGTCCTGCTGTATGAATTGCTGACGGGGACGACGCCCTTTCCCGAGCGCCGCCTGCGGAGCCTGGGGTATGGGGAAATGCAGCGGGTGATCGTCGAGGAGGAGCCGGACCGTCCCTCGACACGATTGAGCACGATGGATCAGCAGGAGCGTGCGGTCGTGGTCCGAAATTGCGGTGAGGATGGATCCATGTTGGCGGATTTGCTGAGCGGGGACCTGGACTGGATCGTGATGAAGTGCCTCGAGAAGGACCGCACCCGGCGGTACGACTCGGCCACCGGGTTGGCGGCCGATGTGTTGCGACACCTCGGGAATGAACCGGTGTCGGCGCGTCCTCCCAGTCCCGCGTACCGGTTTCACAAATGGGTTCGGCGCAACCGGAGGGTCTTTGCCACCGGCGTCTCGGTCGCACTGGCCCTTGTCTTCGGAGTGGTGATCAGTGCCTGGCAGGCGGTCCGGGCTGGTCGCGCGGAGCGGCGGCAGAGTGTCCTGCGGACCGAAGCCGAGGCGGCGCGGTCCGCAGAGGAGCGGCAACGCATCCTCGCGGAGCAGCGGGTGTACGACTCCCTGGTGGGTGAGGCCCGGGCCCTTCGATTGGCGCACCGGGTTGGATACCGGGACAAGGTATTCGCCTTGATTCGGCAGGCGATGGCGATGCAGGGGGTTCGCAAGAACCTGGACGAGCTCCGTCAGGAGGCGGTCGCCTGTCTTGGGGATTTCGTCGGCCACACTCCGGTGACCTATTCCAATATGATGCCGGGTTTCCGGTTCACGATGGTCCGGCTCCAGTCGGAGGGGCGATTTGCGGCCCTGCGGCTGAATCGGCACGACGATCGCAAGGATGCCCTCATCCTGCAGTCCATGCCCCGGGGCGAGGAATTGTTCCGGATGGTGACCGACCGGTCCATCGTCGCCATGGAGTTTGTCGGGACCAACGAGTTTGCAGTCGTGCTTGTCCCCGAGGAGGACACTGCGCGGCGACGTGCAGAGCGGCATGCGCGCGCGGAGGTGCTGACCTGGAAGTTTGAGAATCAGCGTTGGCGGGAGGTTTCACGGCGGGCGGAGCCGGGTGCGTTCGACCTGCTGCCGGCGTCCCCGCCCCTCGTCGCCGTGGATGACACCGGGGCGGGAACGGTTCGGTTCGTTCCGCTGAATTCGGCGAGGACGAAGCTCGCGATCCCGGTGTCTGCCACGATGAAGTCGCCTCCCACACTCCTGCTTTCCCATGGGGGCAGGATCGTGGCGTGCCAGGTGGCGGCGCGTCCCGGGGATCCCCAGGGAACGGTGGAGCTTTGGGATCTGGAAACCGGCCTTCGGACCCGCTCCCACGCCATCCTCGGTGATTCCAGTCTCGGGGGCGTCAATGATGACGGCAGCCGTCTTTGTTTGGTCGATGACTTCTTGAACGAACTCCGGGTGGAGGAATGCGGCGGTGGCCGAACTGTAAACCGGATCCCGGATACCATGATCCTTGGCGTCAAAGGACCGGGATGGATGCCCGGGCGCTCGATCCTCGGCGTTCCCTCCATCCTTCAGTTCGGGGTCCGGCTTTTTGATTACGAACGGAACGAGGTCATCGCCACCCTGGACTCCCCCAGCACCATGGCGGAGGCCATCTTTTCCAGGGACGGCCGGCAGCTGTTCACGGCCGGAAACAGCCACGCACGGCTCTATCGTCTGGATTGCGCGCCCGAATTCCTTCAGTTGGGGAATCATGCCGGAGGCGCCCAGGTCGTCTTTCGTCCCGGACACGACCAGGTGGCGACGGCGGGATTTGACGATCAGTTGCAGCTTTGCGATGCCTCCTCGGGAGCGAGACTATGGGAGGAGCGGGCTCCCCGATGGGAAGGCATTGGTTCCAGCCCGGACGGCCGGTGGATTCTTCTTTCCTCCCTTGGGACCCGGGAGGTGTTTGTTCATGACGCGGAAACGGGCCGACGTCTGTTGACTCTCGGAACCAATGCACCGGGAGGAGTTCAGTCCGTGGCGATGAGTGACGATGGACGTTTTCTCGCCATGGCGTCCCGCAGCATGGAGGACATTGTGGGGGTGTTGAGGTCTGGAGTTCATGGAATGGGGGCGATTCAAGTATGGGAGGTCCACCGTGCCGTCCCCGGTGACGTCCACCCCACGGTCACTGAGGTTCGAAGGGTTTCCGGTGTGTTCAGCAGCCTCTCGTTTCTTCCCGGATCCAGTCGGGTGATCTACTTTGATGCGGATCTCCAGCCGCAGGCGTATCTCTGGGATGTCGGTGGCGATGTCGGTCCCCGGACACTGGCCCTCAAGCCTCGCTGGGATTATTTCAATTTTGCTCCCACCCGGGACGGGAAGGCGGTCTGGATGATTGATGCCCAGGGGAACCTGGTTTGCGTCGATCTCGAGACAGGACAGTTGGTGTCCAGCCTGACCGATCACTCGGAACGAATCGACTCCAGTGGACCGGGGAATCTGTTCCTGAGTCCGGATGCGTCCATGCTCTCCGTTCCTTCGTTTACCGACTCGAGCGTCGAAATTTTCGACACCACCTCCCGGCGGCTCCGCTACCGGCTTCCGGGACGCGCCGGAAGTCCGTGGGGCGCGAGTTGGAGTTCCAACAGCCGGCGAATCGCCTGCGCCCGATCCAATGGAGAGGTTTCTGTCTGGAATCTCGACGAGGTGGACCGGGTTCTCGACGAATTGGGCTTGGGCCAGGGAGCAGAGTCCGATCCGACGTCCCGCCCGGCGAAGAATCCCTAGAAATCTGGGACTCCGGTTGCGATCTCAGGGTTTGCGGCCTCCCCGCGTGGCCGCGTCCCAGGTGCGCCAGGCGCCGGAGAGATTGCGGACGCGGAATCCGTGCTGCGTCAGCAATCGGCAGGCGAAGTAGGCGCGTTGCCCGGTCTGGCAGGAGACGAGGATCTCGCGATCCTTCGGGAGTTCGGCCAACCGGCCGCGGAGTTCATCCAGCGGGATGGACACCGATCCGGGAATGAAGCCCTTCTCGCGCTCCTCGCGACGCCGGACGTCCAGGATCATGGACCCCGGCGGAACGTAGCTCGGAACGTCGCTCCATTGTGCGGTGGTGACGTCGCCCGTTCGCACGTTTTGCGCGGCCATGCCCACCAGATTGACCGGGTCCTTGGCTGAACCGAAGGGCGGCGCATACGCGAGTTCCAGTCCGGCCACATCATCCACGGTCATGCCGGCCTGCAGCGCGGTGGCGAGGACGTCGAGGCGTTTGTCCACGCCGTCGCGTCCGACGGCCTGGGCGCCGAGGAGGCGCCCGGTGTCCGGCGCAAAGAGGATCTTCAGGGCGATGGGTTCCGCGCCGGGATAATATCCCGCGTGGGAGCCCGGATGCAGGTGCAGCGCCTGATAAGAAATGCCCGCAGCCCGGAGGGTTTTCTCGTTCGCCCCGGTGCACCCGGCGGTGAGGTCAAAGACCCGCAGGATGGCCGTGCCCCAGGATCCCCGATACGCGGAGGCGCGTCCGAAGAGATTGTCCGCGACGATGCGTCCCTGCCGATTGGCCGGTCCGGCGAGGGCCATCAGGGACCATGCCCCGGTGATGGCATCGCGGACCTCGATGGCATCGCCCACGGCCCAGATGTGCGGATCGGAGGTTTGGAGATGTTCCGAGACGCGGATGCCACCGCGGCTGCCGATCTCGAGTCCGGCATCCCGGGCCAGTTGAACGCGCGGGCGGACCCCCAGGCTGAGAACGACGGTGTCCGCAGGGAGGCGTCGTCCGTCCGCCAGCACGACGACGGACGCCCGTGCGGACTCCCCCGGGGCGGGGGTTTCAAACGCGGCAACCGGGCTTCCGAGAAACAGTTCAACGCCGTGCGCCTCCAGTTCCCGGTGAAGCCACGCCGCCATTTCGGGATCCAGCGGGCCCATGACCTGCGGCAATGACTGGACCAGTTGGACGCTGAGCCCGCCGTGACGGACAAGTTGCTCCGCCATTTCGAGCCCGATGAACCCGCCGCCCACGATCACCGCCCGGCACGCCTTGCAATCCCGGATCCACGTGCGGATGCGCTCGACGTCCGGAACGGTGTGGACGGTGAAATGTCCGGCGCGCTCGATGCCGGGGATCGGCGGCAGCAGGGGACCCGCGCCGGTGGACAGCACCAGGGCGTCGTAGGGGAGGTCGTATTCCCTTCCGGAGGGAAGTTCGCGCACGTGCACCTCGCGACGGGCGCGGTCGATGGCGGTCACCTCGCTGCGGACGCGCACATCGAGATTGAATCGTGCGCGCAAGGATTCCGGGGTTTGGAGCAGCAGATCATCCTGGCGGACAATTTCGCCCCCGACGAAGTAGGGGAGTCCGCAATTGGCGAACGACACGTGGGGGCCGCGCTCCAGAATCGTGATCTCGCAGGATTCGCAGAGTCGGCGGGCCCGGGCGGCGGCGCTGGCGCCTCCGGCAACTCCACCGACAATCACCAAGCGTTGGGGCTTCACGAAGGGAGTTTTCGCTAGAGGGTCCGGAATGGAAAGTCTTCCCGTTGTGTCTTCCAATTGTGTCCGGAGTTGTGGCTTGCCCCCGCCGGCATGGAGGTTCATTTCGGGTGGGTGAAGAGCCATCGACAGGAACTGTGGTTTGAACTGCCGGAGCGACGGCAACTGGTCAACATAACCCCGGACGTTGCGGAGGCGGTGACGGCGAGCGGGGTGCGGGAGGGATTGTGCCTCGTGAATGCCATGCACATCACGGCGAGCGTATTCATCAATGACGACGAAAACGGGTTGCACGCGGACTTCGAGCAATGGCTCGAGAAGCTGGCCCCGGAAAAGCCGCATGGGGCCTATCAGCACAACAGGACGGGCGAGGACAATGCGGACGCCCATCTCAAGCGCACCATCATGGGCCGGGAGGTGGTGGTCGCGATCACGGCGGGTCGGCTCGACCTGGGGCCGTGGGAACAGATTTTTTACGGCGAGTTCGACGGTCGGCGCAGGAAGCGGGTCCTGGTGAAGATCATTGGGGAGTAGGCGGTGGGCCGGACCCGGGGCGTTCCTGGGGGAGGAATGTCCGAATCAGGGTCGACACCACCTGTTCCGTGGCGGCGGCACCCGGGTTGGGGCCGGAGGGGGCGGCCACGTTGCAGGTTGCCGCCACGGCGAACTGCCGCTCCGGAGCCAGCCAGAGCACTGAGTACCATTGGCGGTTCGACCCGGAATGGGTCAGCACGAGTCCGTTCGCCCACGGGCGCGTGGTCACGATCCAGCCGCCGCCGTAGCCTTCATTTCCGGGAACGGCGGTGTGGAGTCGAACCATGGCCTCCCGCGTCAGCATCGGGGTGTCGGCCCTGTGTCCGCGCAGGTGAAACGCGGCGTATTGGGACAGGTCCAGCAGACTCCCATGCATGGTGCCGGCCGGCCCGATCGCCGGTGGATTGTCGGCGGAGGGGCCTGGCTCGATGGGGACGTTGCGGTCGCCGAGTCTCTGGTGGCCCCAGGGCTGGTTGAGTTGTCCCGGCTTCCCCGGGGCGCCGAAACCTGCCGATGTCATCCCCAGGGGTTGAAACAGGTTCTCGGTCATCAGCGTCTCCCAGGGTTTGCCCGTGGCGGTCTCGAGCATGTGCCCTGCGAGGGCGAACCCCGCATTGGAGTATTCATAGGCGGTGCCGGGAGTGTGGACGGGATCAGTTTGAGTCAGCCGTTCGAGGAGGCGTCGGCGTCCTTCGAACGGGGTGCCCTGGAAACGGACCAGCTCAAGCCACAGGCCCCCGGCACCCAGGTCGCCAGGGGCTCCGGACCGGTTCGAGCAGAGCCAGTCCAATCGGACGGAGCGCCATGCCGGCTTCATGGACGGGGCCAGGGAAGGGAAGAGTTCCTCAAGGGTGGACTCCCATTGGAGGACGCCGCGCTGCACGAGGATGGCTGCCAGGGTGGCGGTCATCGACTTGGTGAGGGAACCGTGGTGCCAACGATCGTCCGGGGTCACCGGTGCCGAAGGATCGTCCGACTTGCGCAACCCGACGGCACCCAGGCCGGCCAGTCGGTTGGATACGATGACAGCGCAACCCAGCGCCGGAACCCGATGCGTGATGCGGATGGGGTCCAGCAGGTCGTCGAGATTGCGCACGTTGTGGACCTCGAGGAGTCCCTGGGTGGAGGCGACGGAGACGGTGTTGGGAGGGGGCGCAGGGGAGTTGGGCTGCGTTGGGGCGGCGGGAGGGGGCTCCGGGGAGGAGTCCGTCCCGAGGGAGGAGGGCGCCATCGCGCAGGTGATCAGCAAGGAAAGCGGCGCAAGGAATCGCATGGTGACCTCGGCTCTTGAGCCGGGGATCCCCTGACAGAAAGCAGGGCACAGGTCCAGCGAAGGAGGGAGGCGAGGCTGAGGGCACGTTCCTCGCCTTGCCGGCGCTGATCGAACGGTTGATGGCTTGGGAGACGCATGGGGAACTGAATCAACGCGCCACCGCCCGGCCGTGGTGCGGTGGGGGTGTTGGTGGCGGAGGCGCCGAGTGCGGCGCTGGCGGCAGCGCATTCCTTCGAGGCGCGACGCGGCCTGGTTTCGGTTAAGCGCCGCCGCGAGATCATCGGGTGTCATGGTGGATCGGGGCTGTGAGCCGTTCGGCGGCCGGGACAGCGCATATCGGTGGCGGGTAGGTGGGGTGGAGGGCCTCCGGCGGTGCCACAGCGGTGTCGCCGTTGCGCTTCATCCCTTCGCCTGGCTCCGGCGGGCGGGCTGCCACCGCAGTCCAAGACGCAGGCGCGGTCTCGGAGCAGGAAAACCAATCGAAACGAGGTTTGCGTTTGGTAGCACCAAAGGTCAAACGAATGGAAACCCTCTGGCGCGGGAAGTCGGTGATCTGGCTTTCCGGGGTGCGCCGCGCGGGCAAGACCGTGCTCTGCCAGAGCTTGTCCGGTGTCGAGTATTTCGACTGCGAACTGCCCCGCGTGCGCGGCGAACTGGCCGACCCCGAGGAATTCCCAGGGAGGCAGCTGTTGAGGTTTTGAGGAGGCTCGGGCAGATTTCTTGGAAACAACCGAGCCTGCGAGCGACTTCAATTGCTTGGAATGCTTTGTCTTTGCGGAAGTCTGGGAGCAGTGAGTTGCAGAAATGGTGGACGATTCAATCACTCCAAGAATCAACCGATGAATGCCGAGAGACAACTCGTCGTTGCCATATTGGCGGGAAATCTTTCTGAGGTAACTCGGCTCATTGCCGATGGAGTAGACGTTAACTCGAAGCACGAGGACTCCGAGGGCTACTCAAACCGAACGCCGCTCATCTATGCCGCCAAGTCCGGTCATGTAGCGATCATCAAGGCACTCCTGTCTGCCGGGGCCGACCATAAGGCTAAAGACCGTTACATCATGCCTAGCGAGGGCGGGGGTGAGACTGCGCTCCATCATGCTGTCGAAGGGGGCCATTTCGACGCGGTGGAGGCGCTTATCGCGGCAGGTGCGAACCTAAACGCTAAGTCCGGCAGCGAAACGCCGTTGATGGCCGCGATCCGGTTGGACGACGCCAGAATGGTCCGTTTTCTTCTTGAGAACGGTGCCAACCCCAACGTTCACAAGGATGGATTTACCGCCTTGGGCAGGGCATCGCTCGATGGAAAGGTCACGATCGTTCGTACGCTGTTGAAAATGGGTGCCGATCCCGACTTCCAGCAGCCACGCTGGGGAACGACCTATTTGATGGAGGCTGCGGAAAGGGGGAACGCA
>JAEUHD010000049.1 GCA_016793645.1 Verrucomicrobiales bacterium | reverse complement strand
ATCGGTGGTGCCGGCGTCGAAGATGCGGGCGATGTTGGGATGATCCATCAGGGCCAGCGCCTGGCGCTCGGCCTCGAAGCGGGCGACGATCTGGCGGCTGTCCATGCCGGGCTTGAGGATCTTGAGGGCGACGCGCCGTTTCACCGGCTCGCGTTGCTCGGCCATCCAGACCTCGCCAAAGCCACCCTCCCCGATCACTTCCAGCAGCTTGTAGCGGCCGATCACCTGGGCGGGGGCTTCGCCGGGCGGAGGCGCGGGGATGGTGACCGCCGAGGCGTCGCCGCCGGCGCTCTGAATCGGTGGAGCACTGAAAAACGAATCGGCCTCCGCGCTGGCGGCAACCAGTTCCTCCAGACGCCGTCGCGCGGTCGCGTCGGCGATGGAGGCGAGGAATGCCTGGCGTTCGGTTTCCGTGCCCAGGGCGAGGGCCGCTTCCAGCAGACGTTGCTCCTGGGCTTGCGCAAGGTTGGAGGGATTGGCGCCTGAGTTCATGAGTTGCTTCCAGTGCGACGCAGGCCCGCACAACCCGCCACGAAATGTTCAGGCCGAGTTTCCCGACTGGGTCTCGGCGCGGATCCGCTGGAACAGCCAGGCTTTGGCCCAGGTCCAATGCCGTTCCGCGGTGCGCAGGGAGATGCCCAGCGTCTCCGCCACCTGCTCCTGGGTCAGGCCGGCGAAATAGCGGAGCTTGACGACCCGGGCGGCTTGCGGCGCCTCGCGTTCCAATGCATCCAACGCCTCGCTGACCTGGACCAGCCGGTCCTCAGGCAGGGGAGCGGCGATCTCGACGCCCTCGAGATCGGCTCGCTGCAGGCCGCCGCCGTGTCGCCACCGGGTCTTGCGTCTCGCGGACTCGACGAGAATCCGCCGCATGGCCTCGGCCGCGGCGCCGAAGAAGTGGCCGCGACCATTCCACAACCTTGGGTCCTCCGGATTCACCAGCCGCAGCCAGGCCTCATGCACGAGCGCGGTGGCCTGCAGCGTCTGGCCCGGCTTCTCCTGCGCCATCCTCGCCGCTGCCAGCTTGCGCAATTCCTCATAGACCAGCGGCAACAACTGCTCGGCGGCCTTCGGATCACCGGCGTCCAGGGCGTGGAGCAACTGGGTGACGTCGGACATGGTAGGAGGCTAGGCCTGCCCCGGGATGAAGGCGAGCGCGGGGGAGGGAACCGTGAACCTGTCACCGTATCCGTATCGGGTGGGATTCTCCCTCCATGGATGAACAGTGAACCTGTCACCATATCCAGGAATCACCACACCAGGGTCGCCTGAAGCTGCATCACCACCGCCGGATCCGGGGCCGGCGTCCCGGTGCGGCTCCAGATCCATTGCAGGTCCGGCCGCAGCGTGAGGGTGGGGGTCAATTGAAGGCAGTACAGGAGCTCCAACCCGTATTCTCCACCATCGGAGTCCGCGGGGCGGCCCCAGACCGCTCCGACACTCCAGCGGCTGGCTCGCGCGTCCTTGAGCGGAGCCCCGGGATTCGGCGCTTCGAGGGCGACTCCGGTGGACACCTGCGTCTCGAAGCCCGAAATGGCGACTCCCGACTGGCACACCCCAGCCCTGCCAAACCAGCCCCAGCGGCCCTCCGGCCCTCCCAATTGCTGTTCGATGTTCAGGCCGATCCCCGCGCCAACACTACTGTCCACCGTCGCGACGAACGGCTGTACACGGACGATGTTCTGTCCCTGGCCGAGAAGCTCCGGAGTGATCCACCCCGCCTCCAGCTGGGTCACCCAGTTCCGGAAGGAGAGTCCTGAGAACGGCGCGGAACCCGGCGCGGAATGGGCCGGAAATGTCGCGGCCTGGGCGTAGAACCGGGGCGATGGCTGCCACTGCAGATTGAGGGCCAGTCCCTGACCGGGTGTCGGCAGGCTTTGGTTGTTCACGAAGGCCAGATTGGACAACTCGGTGAACTGGTTGTTGGCGTAGGTGTTGACGTCCAGGTAATTCCCCTGGTCAACCATTCCGGCCAGGACCACCCACTCGCCATTGCGGAATGATTGGGACCACGCCAATTCTGCGATCCAGATGCCGTCCCCCAGGGTGGTCCCGTCGGGCTGGAGCGCCGAGCCGATCCGGGAGCTGAGGGAGGGATTCAGGGCGCGGGCGCCCATGCCCAGCGTCCACGCGACCTCGGTCGCAACCCACCCCTGCGTCCCCCCCAGCGACGGGCTCTCGACCAGGCCGAAGTTGGCGAAGGCCTGTCCCGACCAGGTGGCGGCGAACGCCGGGTCCTGGATTCGACGCGGCACGTCGGCGAGGTTAACCGCCTGAAACACGGTGTAGGTGATGTCCCTCCGGGCCAGCCATGACTTGACGGACTCATTGGCTCCGGACACCGGGTCGGTCGGGAAGGCGGCACCCGGCACCGCGGCGCTTTGCGGCAGGACGTTGATGGAATCGAGGTACGACGGAAGGCCGCCAGGAACGGAGGCGGGCTTATCGTCTCCCCGGACCCTCTCAACCGCCGCCATCGTCACCAGGAAACGGGCCAGGATGATTGCTCTCCGATGGGTCGCAGACCGCACGGCGACCAGTGAACCGGGGAATGGAACCCTGAACCAAGCGGAAAGCGGCGGCGCATGGGCCGGGTCGGGACGTCACCCGCAGGGACAGGACATTGGGCACCAAGTCGAACAGTGAACCTGTCACTCTATCCTCTATCCTGCGGCAGACCGCAGGTGCCGGAGGGGATTCACGGCAGTTCCATGGCCCGGTAGAACTGGGCCGGGACGGAGCCGAGGGGATCTTCCAGCAGGAAGGCGCCTTCGTGGACGGTGACGGGGCCATTCAACGGACGCCAGGTGGCCCACGGTTGGGCCAGGTCGGCGGAGGCCCGCACTTGCAGCCGGTCCAGCCGATGGAGTTCGGTGGCCTGGCCTTCTCCGTAGTCGAGGCGCACGCGGCTCGCGGCAGGCTGCGGTTCCAGGCGCACCCGCAGCGGTTCGGCCGGTTCGTGGGCGTGGTCGCCGAGGAAGGCGAGCAACTGCGCATCGCTCACCGCGGCGGGGTTCGAGAGGTCGGCGCCGACGAGTTGGGCGGGAACGTTGGGCCGGGCGTAGCGGACGTAGTCGAATGCCGCCTCCAGGTCCGGGTTGGCGCCGGCGAAGAGTGTGCCGTTCGGCAGCCGGGCGCCGTTCGTCAGCACGGTCCGGTTCTGCGCGCTGAAGCCGATCCGCTCGCAGTTCGGCCAGTCGGTATAGACGGTGAGTCCGGCCTGGAGCGTCGCCGGAAAGTCCGGCCGGGAATAGCGACGATGCACGGTCCAACTGCCACCCGCAGGGCGACGCAGGAGGATCAGGTGCCGGCCCACGCGGGCGACCTGGATCTGGGCCTGCGGGGTGCCGGGCGAAATCTCGAGGGTCGAGACGCTGTTCACAGTGGTCTTCACCTCGTGCTGGTAGGTGCCGGGGGTGTTCGCGGCGCCGAGGGAGAGGAAGACGTAGTTCTGTCCGCCGGGGGTCCACTGTGCGGGCGAGGTCATCGGGCGCGGCGTGCGCACCATGATGCCGGCCAGCGAGAACTGACTCCGGGGCGCCCCGCCGCCGCCCCTCCGCGACACGGCCACGTCGGTCGTGATGACGAAGTCGCCGGTGACGGTTTGGTAGGTGAGTTCGCCGCGGAACTCCTCATACCAGACGCTGGTGTGCGGGATCATGAGGAGGCGTCCGGGCCGCTGCTGGCCGAAGTTGAGCGTGGCGAGCGCATCGTTGCCCCAGCCCTCGGTCTGGTAGAGGCGCTGCCAGCGGGTCTGCGCATGGACGGAGCGGAACTCATCGGACAGCGGCGTGAGGTCATCCGCGGCGCGGGCGAGCTGTCCGAGCAGAAGGAACAGGGTGGGGAACAGTTTCATGGGAAAAAGATAACTGCAGAGGGCCGCGGAAAAACGCGGAATTGGAAGCACGGAGCCGGCGTCATTCGTGGCGGGTGCAAGGTGGGGCGAGACTCCGTCGAGCCCACTTTCGAGCGTAGCGTGGCGAACGGAGTGAGCATCACTGATAGCAGGAATATGGTTTAACGCTTCGCCGGGAGAGAGACTTAGATTCAGCGACCCAGCCCTGGGCGGAGGACGCTTCGCGATTTTCGCCGAGTCAATTGCCGTTTTTCGCCGCTCTTGCCCGCGGTGTGGACAGTGAACCTGTCACCGTATTCACCGTATGGCGGTTCTCCCCCTTGGATGGGGTTGGTTGCAGGCAGCCGACTGCCGGAAACTCCTCCGACGCAACGCGGTTCGGAGAGTTGTAGGAAGCGGAGACGGACAGGGAACAGTGAACCTGTCACCCTGTCCGTCTATTTTGCGATGGGAGTTGGCTCCGCTGCCGGGGTGCGATCGGAACCGGCGGGGACCACAGTCCTCCCGACCAGGGGACGTCACCCGCAGGGACAGGACATTGGGCGTCACAGAACCGCGCGGAGCGCGGCTCCACCCCCTCCCCGGATGGGTGGCCGCAGGCCGCGGGTCCGGGTGCCGGGTGATGCATCACGGCGCGGTCACGGCCCCGGAAAAGAGGCCGGAGTCGGTGTCCTTCAGGACCCCGGCCCGATACTCCCGCCGGACAAAACTGCCCGTGTTCCCGTCCAGGAAGACGAGGTCGTATTCGTCTCGACGGTCCTTGCTTCGTCGGAGGATCCGGAGCGTCGCGGCCCGAGCGCCGGTGACCGCATATTCGTACGTAAACACATTGGGCTCGGTGTCGCCCACGTCGTCCGAGTACTCCGTGCCCGCGGAGTCCGACTCGAACACCAGCCGATCTGGCGTCTCGCCGTCGTTCATCATGTACGTCAGCCCCTTGAGCGAGCCCTCGGGCATCACCCCGGTGGCATCCGATCCTCCCGGGGAGCCCGGTCCGCTGGCGCCAAAGGTGCCGCGGTCCGTGTCCTTCAATTGCCCATCGCGCAGTTCCCGCCGCTCGAAGCGTCCCCTCAGGTCGGAACCGAAGGTGAGGTCATACTCGTCCACCCGTCCGGGCTTGAAGGTAATGACCAGGGACGCGGTGTTGGTCCCGGTCACCGTGAAGGCGTAGGTGAAGACGTTCGGTTCATCGTCCTGGACGTCATCGCCATGCTCGATCCCGGTGCCCGCGGATGTGAACTCCAACCGGACCGGGCCGCAGCCGCTCTCGAAGGTGTACACCGTGCCCGCGAGACCCACTGGACGGGTCACAGGGCCTCCGGGCGGCGGTTCTCCTCCCCCGGGCTGACCATCGGTCGCCAGAACGGTGAAGAGGCCGACGTCGCGGTCCTTCAGGCGTCCCTTCCGATACTCCTCGCGAACCCAGGTGCCCTGGCCCGCCGCAGTGAAGGTGAGCGTCAACAGGTCGTGTCGGTCCGCATCCCGTTGCAGGTCGGCGGTGACGGTGTCCGGCCCGGTCCGCTGGAACGTATAACGGAACGGGTCTGGAGAGGTGCCGAGATCCCGTCCCTCAGTCTCCGTGTCGAACCGGACCTGATCGTCGCCCGGTTGATCGTCCAGGCTGAACGTCATTCCGGCGAGACTCCACGGAGCCAGCCCGTTCGTCGGTGCGTCGAGGACTTCAAGGCGGTAGCTCTGAAAAGACACCTCCGTCCCGGTGCGCGTTGAGTACACCCGGCTGACGGGTTGGCCCACGCCGTACACCGGATCGCCGATCACGGTCCAGTCGACCAGGTTCGACGAGCCCTGGAGCTGGTACACGGTGCCCCGTTGGGTGCCGAACTCGACCTCGATCGCCGTATGGATCCGGAGTTCACCGGCCTCCGGCGGAACCTCGACGGCGAGGCAATGGGCGGCAGCACATGCGGCGGTGAGTGTCAGAAGGGGCAACGTGTATTTCATATCCGGGACCCCTGACGCAGCCGATGTGCCACGTGCCAATCCGGGTTGAAATCACCGGATTTCCGGCGGTTTGCGTCCTGTTCCGGACCAATTCGTGTCCGCTGCAGCGTCGCGGGCGGACCGCGCGTCGGACTGGATTCGGAAACCGGACCGCAGATGTGCCTCCCCACGGAGCCACGGAGAGTGAACCTGTCCCCATATCCTCGGGTGTCCGCAGCGGCGCTGCTGCGGACGGATTTCAGAACCGCGCGCAGCGCGGCTCCACCCCCTCCCTGGATGGGTGGCTGCAGGCTGCCGCCTGCGGGTGACTCCTCCGACGCACTCCAGTGCGGAGGACCCCGGCGGGTGGAGGCAGGACGGGTGACTACATTGCGCACTCGGAACTCTCCACCCCCTCCCGAGTGTCCGCGGCGGCGCTGCTGCGGACGGATTCCAGAACCGCGCGCAGCGCGGCTCCACCCCCTCCCCTGGACGGGTGGCTGCAGGCTGCCGCCTGCGGGTGACTCCTCCGACGCACTCCAGTGCGGAGGACCCCGGCGGGTGGAGGCAGGACG
>JAEUHD010000028.1 GCA_016793645.1 Verrucomicrobiales bacterium | reverse complement strand
GAGGTCCCGGACCGTGGTTTCGAACACACCGTGGGTGCTCGGGTAGGTGATCATCAGCGCCGCGAGCTGGTCCCGGTGGGCATCGGCCTTTGCCTGAAGATCCGCCACGTCGATGTTCCCGCCGGAGTCGCAGGCCACCGGCACGACGACGAATCCGGCCATGACCGCCGAGGCGGGGTTGGTGCCGTGGGCGCTGGACGGGATGAGGCACACGTTGCGGTGTCCTTCGCCGCGCGACTCATGCCAGGCGCGGATGACCAGGAGTCCGGCGTACTCGCCCTGCGATCCGGCGTTGGGCTGGAGTGAGACGCCGGCGAATCCGGTGCAGCGCGCCAGCCATTCCTCCAGTTCCTCGAACATCTGCTGGTAGCCGCGGGACTGTCCGACGGGGGCGAACGGGTGCAGCCGTGCGAACTCCGGCCAGCTCACCGGGAACATCTCGGCCGTGGCGTTGAGCTTCATGGTGCAGGAGCCCAGCGGGATCATGCTGTGGCACAGCGACAGGTCGCGCGACTCGAGGCGGCGCAGGTACCGAAGCAGCTCCGTCTCGCTGTGGTACCGGTTGAACACCGCGTGCCGCAGGTAGGGGGACGTCCGGGCCGGGGACTCCGGGGCCACGGGGATGAGGGATTCGACGGCGAACGGGAGGTCGTGTCCGCCGTTGAAGATCCGGAGCAAGGTTGCGACTTCGGCCAGCGTCGCCGGCTCGTCGAGGGACACGCCCACATGGGTGGCATCCACGCGGCGCAGGTTGATCCGCTGCGCCTCCGCGAGGCGATGGACCTCGGCGGCGTTGGCCACGGTCACGGTGAGGGTGTCGAAGAAGTTCGGGTTGGTGACGGCACATCCCAGTTTTCCGAGGCCGGCGGCCAGCACTCCGGTCAGGGTCCGGACACGCTGGGCGATGTCACGCAGTCCGTCCGGACCATGATAGCAGGCATAGGCCATGGCCATGTTGGCCAGGAGCGCCTGGGCGGTGCAGATGTTCGACGTCGCCTTCTCGCGCCGGATGTGCTGTTCGCGCGTTCCCAGCGAAAGCCGGAGTGCCGGACGCCCGCGCGAATCCTTGGAGACACCGACCAGACGGCCCGGCATCTGGCGCTTGAAGGCATCCCGGGTGGCGAAGAACGCGGCATGGGGTCCGCCAAATCCGAGGGGAACCCCGAACCGCTGCGCGCTGCCCACCGCGACGTCCGCTCCAAATTCGCCCGGCGGCGGCAGCAGCGTCAGGGCCAGGAGGTCGGCGGCCACGACAACCATCGCCCCGGCGTCATGCGCGGCCTTGGCGAAGGCGGTGTAGTCGGGGACCGATCCGTCGGTGGCGGGATATTGCACCAGCGCGCCGAAGACGCCGGGGGGCAGGACGCCGTCGCGCCAGCGTCCGACCACGACCTCGATTCCCAGGGCCTTGGCGCGGGTGCGGACGATGTCGAGGTTCTGCGGATGGCAGTCCTCGGCCACAAAGAACACATTGCCCACGGTGCCGCTGGCCCCGGCCTCGGCCTCCTTGACGCGGTGACAGAGCATCATGGCCTCCGCGCAGGCCGTGGCCTCGTCCAGCAGGGACGCGTTGGCGATGTCGAGTCCGGTGAGATCCGTGATCAAGGTCTGGAAGTTGAGCAGTCCTTCAAGGCGACCCTGGGAGATTTCGGCCTGGTAGGGGGTGTATTGGGTGTACCAGCCCGGGTTTTCGAGAATGTTCCGCTGGATGACGGGCGGGGTCAGGGTGTCGTGGTAGCCCATTCCGATGAACGAGCGGAACACCTGATTGCGGCCGGCCAGGGAGCGAAGGCGGGCGAGGGCTTCGTACTCGCTGAGGGCCGGCGGGAGTTCCAGCGGGGTCGTGAGGCGGATGGCGGCGGGCACGGCCGCCTCCACCAGGGTGTTCAGGGAGGCGAAGCCCAGGGTCTGGACCATGGCCTCCTGTTCGGAGGCGTCCGGACCGATATGGCGTCGGACGAAAAGGTCGGTGTACGGGTACGAATGGGTGCTGGAAACGGGGTGAGTCATCGACGGAGGAGAGGGGCCGGTGCGGCCCGGACGTGCGCCACGGTACGGGGCGACGGGTCGGGCGCAAGCGCCATTCCGATTCTGGCGCCGGGTCTCGCGGGGAGGTGACCGATGAGGGAACTTTGGACGCCGCGTGGAAACTCCGTTCGACCGGGTGGAGGAAATGCGCTGCTCCGACGCGGTGAATTGGACTCCGGACTCGGCCGGGTGTGCATCAACGGGGTGCAGCCTCCGGGAGTTGCCTCCCGAAGTTCCGCAGGATCCGTTTCCGGGTTCGAGCGGGCGTGGGATTCGCCTGGGAGGCCGTCCGGCTGCGATCCAGGAAATCTTGGAGCGTCCACCTGAGGAGATCAGCGACGTGTTCCACCGTGAGGTCGGCGGCGTTGGAATGATCTGCCAGGATGCGGGGATCGTGGGCGTACCTCCCTTGGCGGGGGAATACGGTCGTTACCTGGTCCTGCCACGCCTGCTTGACCGCTGCGAGGATCGTGAGCTTGTCGTCCACCAGAATGTAGTGATCGGCGGGATGGCGCCGCCGCACATCCTCCAGCGATGTCTCCTTATGGACGTAAACGAGAACGTGTCCTTGCACGGTTCGGGAGATTCCGGACCGCTCCACCTTGCGGGGTTGAAAGATGGCATCGCCATCCGTGAGGATGACGGTCCGGCCCCAGGAGCGGAACTTCCTCAACACATTGAGTGCACCCGGGTAGAGACGTTTTGCGAACGGGTAGTCCACCAGGTACCTGCCGGCCGTGACCACGTGAGGGTCGAAGGGATGTTCCAACCGGAAACGCTGGAACGCGCCGAGGTAGTCGCGGTAGCCGAGTTCTTGAAACAGAGCCTCCTGAATCGCCCAGTATCGATCCCGGAGCTGTGGGCCAAATTTGCGCCCCATGTACTTCCGGAAATCCTCCTGAATCGCGTCGTTGTCGAGCAGCGTGTCGTCCACATCCACGAGGAACACCAACCGTCGGGGGTGCCGACCTCGTACCTTGGGATTCATTCGTGGAAATCGCGGGGTGGGTTCAACTTCGCGGCGTGTCCGGGTTCGCGGTATCGCGGGCTGTCGGTCCCGGGGAAAGGGTTCGCTGTCGTCGGCCAAACCACGTGGCGCTGGCGAAGGAAAACGCGGACTGCATCAACACTCCCAAAGCCACCATGACGATGGCCCGTCGGTCCGCAGATTGCACGGCAAACAGCGGTGCAAAGGCGGCTCCGAGGTTGCGCGTGGCCATCCCGAGGGACAGGACGCATCGTTGCGCCGGGGGGAGTCCGAACCCGAACAGGGCGGGCAGAACCGTGGCGGTGGTAAAGAAGATCAATTGGGCTCCAATGGCGTAGGTCCCGAATAGCCCGAGGAAACCCCGGCCGTAAAGGGTGAGACACAGGAGCAGCATCAGGAGCGTGTCCACGCCCGTGACGAACTTTACGACGGGATGGACGCGCGCCGACCAGGGGCGGGAGTGATGCTGCAACGCGAGCCCCGCCAATAGGGGAATCAGGAGAAAGAGAACCAGCGGCCGGGCAATCGTTCCGGCATCGACACTCAGTCCCCCGACCCAACGCGGCACGGCGACCGGCAGATAGGCCACGGTGACCACGGAAGCGACGAGCATGAACGCTGCGGTATAGCCGCGGTCCGCCCCGGCGCGTTCCGCCATGGGGGGCAGGAACGGGGCGCAGGGAGTCATGGACAACAACAACAGGCCCGTGGCCAGCGGTGGATCCAGCGGAAGCATCCGCGTCAGCAGCCATCCGACAGCGGGCAGCACCCCGAACCCCCAGAAGAGGGTCAAGATCACGAAACGCAGGTCGCGAAGGCCCCGGATCGCCTCCGAGAGATTGAGCCGCAACCCCATGTCGAGCAGGTTGCCCACCATGAAGAGAACCAACGAGACTTTCAGCGTCAGGTGGAGGGTCTCACTCATGGCTGCGTTTTTCGCGTGATTGCCGTCGCGCGTCCAAACGCCTCGTCAATGATCGCACGCAGCCGGGCGAGCAATTCCTCGGAGGGTGGCTGGAAATCCTCCAATTCGTACACCCGCCCCAGAAAGCCGTACTTGCTTTCCCCGAATCGGAAGTACGGCAGAAGTTCATAATCAATCACATTGGGATGGGGACGAATAAACGCCAGGACTGCGCGAATGTGGGCTTCGTCGTCGTTGACGCCGGGGATCAGAGGCGTCCGGGCAATGAATTTCACCCCGGGGAAGGTTTCATACGCCCGTTTCTGGTTCTCCTGGATGCGTCGATTGTCGGCGCCGCACCATTTCCGGTGGCGTTCGGGGTCGGAGATCTTGTGGTCGTGGAGGCAGACGTCGACGTGGGGAAGCACCTTCTCGACGTTCTCCCAAGGGACGTTGAAGGCCGTCTCGATCGCCGTGTTCATTCCGCGATGCCGGGCCTCCTCCAGGAGGGCCGCGGCAAAGTCCGGCTGAAGCTGGCACTCGCCTCCGCTGAGGGTGATGCCGCCTCCCGACTCCCGATAAAACGGGCTGTCCTGCTCCACCTCGGCGAGCACCTCCTCAACCGTCAACTCGTGCCCGAACAGGGAAAGTGCCCCGGGAGGACAGGCGGACACGCACTGGGAGCAATTGGTGCACAGAGTCCAGTTGATTCGGACCTTCAAATCGGGGTCCGTCGAGAAAATCGCATGCTCGGGGCACTTCGGCAGGCAGAACCCGCACTCGGTCCTTCCGATGCATTTTGCGGGGTTGTAGGCCAGCTCCGGCCGGGGGTGAATGCTCTCGGGATTGCTGCACCATTTGCAGCGAAGGGTGCAGCCCTTCAGGAACACGGTGGTTCTCATCCCCGGGCCGTCGTGAGTGCAGAAATGCTGGATGTTCAGCACCATTCCCTTCAGCGGTGACGGTGTAGGGGGCGGGGATTCCATATCAATCTCCGAGGCAGATGCCCAGCGAACGCGCCACCTGCACCCAGGCGCAATCCTTTTGGATGGTGCGGTGCCGGTTGACCGCCTGCTCCAGGGGCACGCAGTCCAGATGGGGCGCCTGGAAGGCCATCAGGCTTCCCGTCCGACCCTGTTGCACAGCCTGCACGGCCGCCGCGCCGTAGCTCATTCCCAGCTGTCGGTCGATCGAGGAGGGCGGCCCGGCGAGCGCAATACGGCCGAGGTCGAGGGCCTGGGTGGTATGGTTCAGCCTTCGTTGCAGGCCCTCGGCCACGGTCTTCGCCGACTGCCCGCGTCCGACGTGGATTCGGGCGCCCGCCGGGCCGGTCGCTCCCGGGGAGAGCGACGACTTCAGAAAATGCGCCGGCCCCGGTGTCTCGGACGTCTCGAGCGGGGTTGATCCCTCGGCGACGACCACCAACCCATGGCCGCGGGATGCCGGGAGCCTTCGGCTGAGATGTTCGGCCACACGCGAGAGGTCGTAGCGAATCTCCGGTAGGAGGGCGGCATCTGCGCCGACGGCGATGGCCGACTGAAGCGCCAGCCAGCCGGCGTACAGTCCAGGAACTTCAACCACGCCGATCCTGCCGGCGGCCGCCGCGGCTTCGCGGGCCCGCTCCAGGATGTCGACAGTGAAGTCCAGCACGCTGCTGAAACCGAAGGCGAGGTCGGTGGCGGCAATGTCGTTCTCGGGAGATTGGGGCACCGAGAGGGTTCGGAGACCCCGCCGTTCCAGTTTCCAAAGCCCTCCCAGCGCGTGGGAGTCCGCGACGGAAATGACCGCCTCGATCCCCGACTTCGTCGCCCAGGCGAGGAGTTCATCGCTGCGATCCGTCTCGCAGACGGCGGCATCGGCCTTCAGTTGCTGGACTCGGAAGGGGTCGGCGTGGGGTGCCGTCCCGAGGAGACATCCCGAGGCGTTGGAAAGGGGTTCCACATGCCGGGGAGTCAGGGGAATTGTTCCTCCCTCCGGGTACCGTTCGGGAAAGAGCAGTCCATCGAATCCGTCGTGCAGACCGATCACCTCCCAGCCCAGCCCGGCCGCGGCCCGAACGGCGCCGTGGATCACCGTATTCAGTCCGGGGACGTATCCGCCGTCGAGATGGATGGCGATGCGTGTCATGTCGGGCGTCTCCGGAGCTTAGGAGGGGGGATGTTCGCCAGGTTCCGACTTTTTCGCCGCCTTGGCCTCCGCCATTCGCTGGCGAACGAGGGGACGCAGATCCTCGCCGAAACCGCTGAGCAGTCCGCCATCCACGGCGAGCAGTTGCCCGGTGATCATGTCAGACTTCCCGCTGGCGAGGAAAACCGCGGCGTCCCCGAGGTCTTCCAAACTGCAAAAGCGCCCGAGGGGGATGAGACGTTTGACCAGCTTGTCCCGGAATTCGGCGCTGGTGTGCTGCTCCATCAGAGGGGTCAGGACGCCGCCCGGACAAATCGCGTTGACGTTGATGTGATGGTCCGCCACCTCCCATGCAAGGTGCTGTGTGAGTCCGGTGACGCCGTGTTTCGACGCTGTGTAGTCCGCACTTCCGAAGAAGGTCATTCGGACGCCTGCAGTGGAGGAGATGTTGATGATCTTGCCGCGGCCCCGGGCGATCATCGACGGCAACACGGCCCTGCAGCAGAGGAAAACGCCCTTCAGGTTGACCCCCATGACCTGGTCCCACTGGAGCTCACTCATCTCGTGGAGCAGGCAGGGTGTGCTCTCGATGCCGGCGTTGTTGACGAGGATGTCCACTCCTCCGAAGTGCTTGATCGCCGCGTCCACCAATGCCTCAACGTCCGGGGCCTTGCTGACGTCGCCCCCAACGCCGATGGCCCGGCCTCCGGCGGCTGTGATCTGGTTTACGGTTTCCGAGCAGGAGTCGGTGGTGAGTCCGTTGACGACGACGGCGGCGCCCTCGCGGGCGAGGGCGAGGGCGATGCCTTGTCCGATGCCGCGGGCCGAGCCGGTTACGATGGCTGACTTTTCCTGGAGTTGCATGGGTTTCCTGGTGGAGTTCGGAAGGCGCTAAAGAATCCCCTCGGGGGGGGTATTTCAGCCAAGATGCTCCTCGGTGCGCGCGATGATCTCCGCCTGCTGGGCAGGTGACAGATCGACGAAGTAGGCCGAATAGCCGGCGATTCGGACGACAAGGTTCCGGTACTTTTCCGGATCCTTCTGTGCGGCAAGGAGTGTCGCCCTGTTGAGGATATTGAACTGGACGTGCCAGAGCTTCAGTTCGCTCCAGGTTCGAACGACCTGCATCAGGCGACGGGTTCCCTCCTCGCCGGCGACATTGGCCGGATTGAACTTGAGGTTGATGAGATCCCCACCCTTTTCCCGGAAGCTCCGGTTGCGTCCGCGGGCAATCGAGGACAGCGCCACCGTGGGCCCTTTCACGTCCATGCCGTGGGAGGCCGAGATGCCTTCAGACAGGTATTCTCCCGCCCGCCGGCCGTTGGGCGTGGCCCAGGTCACCTTCCCCAGCGGGACGTGGAAGGTCACGGGGATCTGCCGCAGAAGGAATGCCTGCTGGTGGGGTTGCGGATTCCGCTCCAGATACTCCAGCAGGAGGGTCTCAATTCGGAATCCAATGTCGTCCACCCAGTCTATGCCATTACCGTACTTGGGAGAGTTGAGGCAAAGCTGCCGCACCGCCTCGTGGCCCACCCAGTTGGCCTCCATCGCGTTGAGCAACTCGTCCCAGGTCAGTTGTTTCGTGTCGAAAATGAGATGCTTGATGGCAGCCAGACTGTCGATGGCGGTACCTTTGCCGATGGCTTCGAAGGTGGCGTGCTGAATCGAACCCTCGAAATACTCGCCGTGGGTGTGCAGGTCGCGGCATTGCTCCATCGCGAGATCGTGGAGCATGGATGTGGCGGGAGCGGCAAAGAACCGTGGCTTCAGGCGCATCGCGACGTATTGCTGGATCTGGGCGTGTCGGGCGAGGTGCTCGAATTGGGCGCAAAAGGCATTCCAGACCTCGTCGAACGTGGTCCACGTCCGCGGGTCTGCGGTCGGAACCCCAAATTGAATGTCCTTGAGTACCTTCAGGCGTCCCTGACGGAGGGTCATTTCCACAAGGGAGCCATAGTTGACGCCGCCGCCGCCGGTAACGTTGGTCTCCCGGTTGGGGAGGCGGTTTTCGCAACAGCCCGAGATGTGCCAGTCGAACGCCTCCTTGAGCGATGCGCCATTGGAAAGATAGAACGGAACGACCATCTCGTCGTTCAGCAACTTCGGATAGCCCTTGCCGTCCTTGATGCACTCGACGACGTGATGAAGAAAGGCATCCGGAGTATTGGCGTGGATGCGGACGCAGGGGTCGGGACTGGTGAGCTGGAGTCCGCGCATCGATTCCAGGATCAGGTAGGACAGTTCGTTCGTTGCATCGTTGCCGTCGGGGGTCAGCCCGCCTACGCAAACATCTGAAAACTGTGAGAACCCTTCGGTGCCGGCAGCGGCCACGGGATTCAACTTGAGCTCGGTCACCTGGGACATTTGGAGCCAGAGGCAGTGGAACAGCTCCAATGCGGTGTCCTTTGTGATCCGTCCCTCGGCGAGATCCTTCTGATAGAAGGGAAGGAGGTACTGATCCATGCGACCCTGCCCCAAAGCGCTGCTGGTTTGCTCAATCCGGTTGAACAATTGCGCCCACCATTGGGCTTGGAGGGCTTCCCGGAACGTCCGTGCCGGATTCTCGGGCACCCAGTCGCAGATGGCCGCGATCTGCTCCAGTTCCTCCTTCCGTTTGGGATCGGGCTCCTTCGCCGCGGACTCCCTCGCCAGGGCGGCGTAGCGTTGGGACCAATGGGTCATGGCGTCACAGGTGATGAGGACGGCCTCCAGAAACGCCTTTTTGAAGACGAGGTCGTGCGGGTCGTTCAACGCAGCCAGCCTGGTTTGCGCTTCCTCGCGAATCCCCTTCACTCCGCGGTTCAGGATCTTCCGGAAGTCGGGCGTCCAGTTTTGGGAGTGGCGCATCGGCGAGGTGCACAGGACAACGCACGTGTACAGCATCACGTTGGCAGGGTCCGGTCCCATGATCAGAAACCGGGTCTCCTCAGGCAGTTCGTGAAAGAAGTTTGTCGCGTAATCCTTGCCGGCCCAGAAGGGGGTCAGAGTGTCATGGATTACAGCGGCGTCCGCGTCGGTCACCACCACCTCCCCGGGCCTGCCCTTGTTCTTGCGGAACATCTCAACTCCGGCCGGCATGATGCTGCCGTCGAGCTCGGGGTAAACGATTCCCCAGCGACCGAGCCAGGTATTCGGACGTCCCACAATCAGTTCGTCGGGAAAGATCGTGACCGGCACCTTCTCCACGAAACGCTTCAACGCCTTCGCCCATCGAAGGACCAGGGGCTGCCCCTCCGTTTCCCGGAGGGATTCCGTGAAGAACAGAGCTCGATCCAGGGTCAGCCGTGGAGGACCGAAGGTGCGAATCGCCGCATACATCCGGGTCACCCGTTCGGTGACCGACCCGTGAAGGACCGTCTTGCCGCTCTCGATGGCCGCTTCCTGGGTGGAGAGGACGGGACCTGCCAAGGAGGGTTGCTGAGGTGACGATGGGGCAGGTGACGGAGCGGTCGTCATGGCCCCTTCATATCTTCGCGATCGTCAGGCGAGCCCAACAGGAATGGTCGAAGACCCAACCGAAATTGTCCTGCGAACCCTGACGGGGGCGTCCGATGCGTCGTCCGTACGGGATAACCGATCCGTTTCCGTGTGGTGCGGCCCAAGTTCCTTCCCGCGGCCCCGGGTCCCGGGTAATTTGTCTCCATGACGGAAGGCGGGAGAAAAGGGAATGGGCGATACTGGCGCCGATGCGAATGCTGGGTGCCCACCTGGCGGACCTGTGCAGGGGCGATCGTGGTGGCCGGTGCCCTGGTTGCGACGATCTTTCTACGGGCCCAGCCGTTCCTGGCGCCCGTGGACCGGGTGGATGCCCGGGTGCTGGTGGTGGAGGGATGGTGTGACGACTTCGTGATGGAGGAGGCCATCCGGGAATACGAACGGGGCGGCTACACCAACGTCTTCGTGACCGGCGGTCCGGTGGACAAGGGCGCCGTGCTTTCGGAATTCGGAAACTACGCCCACATTGGCGCGCTGACGCTCCGCAAGATGGCCAGGACGCCCATTCCCCTGGTCGCGGTTCCCGCTCCCCGGGTGGACCGCGACCGGACGTACAGCACCGCGGTGGCCCTACGCCACTGGTTTGAGAGCCACGGCGGCGCCCCGCCGCGGATCAACCTGGTGACGGTGGGCGCCCATGCGCGGCGCTCGCGATTGCTCTTCGAGAAGGCCCTGGGGCCGGAAACCGGGGTCGGGATTCTGGCGGTGGAGGATCCGTACTACGATCCCAAGCGCTGGTGGGTCACGAGTTTCGGAGTCCGCACGGTCACCAGCGAACTGATCGCCTACCTCTACTCGTCGCTCCTGTTTCACCCGTCTCCGATTTCCCGGAATGCTGCCGATGCCGCTACCGGGGGGACAAATCGGCCGTGAAGCGTTCGCCTCCGCGGCGAACGACTTCTACCACCACCGAACCCAGTCCGAGAGGGTCCGCCAGAACTCGTCCCCAAACCGCATCGCCAGAAACCCGGCAAGGCCGGCGGTGATGGCGACGCACAGCCAAAACCGGGCGGAGTACGCGGCGGCCAGCTCGAACCCGAGGAAAAATCCGGCCCCCGCGCCAAAGACCAGCCCGCAGGCGAATCGGAGCCGCCGTTCGAAGGGATCCACCGGGGGTTCGGATTCCATGAAGTGGATGGACGGCGGACGTGGCAACGCGTTCAAACCGCGGCCCCAGTTTTCAGAGACCCGGGCCTAAATTCAACTGGCCCGGATATTTCACAGCCTTTCGTCGCGAGGCGCAGCGAAAGCCCGCCTGGCAAGGCGGCCGAAGCGATTCCGAGCCGGGCTGCATGGGGACATACGGTCCGGTGAGGAACGCGAGGCCAACGCCGCCCGATGGGCTCGCAGCCAGCCATAGTAGAACGAGTGTGGAATAACCGGGCTAGGGTTTGGAAGGTGCTGCCGTTCCCGCCCCGCCCACGGCCGCCAGCATCCACCCGGGGGCTGCGTGGAAGGCAATTCCAGGACGACCCGCGGGAAGTCCTCCGTGTGCCGCAATCCAGGTTCGCCCGCGATCTTCGGAGATGAAGATCCCTGCGGCCGCCCCGGCGATCACCAGGCCTCCGCCCCCCGCCATCTGCCAGACCGGTGACGCGTCCGTCAGCTCCGGAGATGCCAGCACGCTCAACGTGGGTTCCCCGCCCCGGCTCCACGAAACACCCCCGTCGGCGCTCCAGTGGAGCCCGCCCGGATTGTGGCCGGCGACCAGGGTTCGGTCCACGGCCGCCAGGGCCAGGGGGACTACGGAGCCGGTCCTTCTCCAGGCGTTTTGAGCAGGATCCCAAACGTACAGCCCCCGGGAATAAAGACCCGCGAACAGACGGCCGTTCAGGGTCTCCAGCGCGAAGACCTGGGCGTCCGCGGGCAGCCCGGGCCCTAAGGAACTCCAGGTGCGACCGTCGTCCCGGGAAATCAGCACTCCGTGGGCGTCCGTTCCCGCCAGAAGTTCGGAACCGCGTACGCACAGGCACCGGATTTGCAGGGAAGGAAACGCGGACACCGGGGACCACGTCACTCCGGCGTCCAGGGAAACCTGCAGCCCCCGGTCCGTCCGGGCGAAGACGCGTCCGCCCAGGACTGCGAAACAAAGGATCCGGCCTGAATCGCGCAAGGGTTCCGCGATGGGACTCCAGGATCTCGCGGCATTCGTGGACCGAAGAATGCCGGAGTCAGTTCCGGCGAGCACCGCACTCTCCAACTCGGCGAACGCGTTGATGCGGGCATTCCCCGGGAGCCCGTCATCGGATCGGATCCACGACACGCCGCGGTTCGTTGATTTGTAAACCGCGAACGGGGTGTCCGCGGCCAGGCCTTGAATCGCGGAGAGTGCGATGATTGCGGCACCGGTCCATGGGAGAATGGGGGACATGATCTTTCGAACGTATCAACTCAGAGTGCATCTCCTGCCCAGCGGAGGACGAATGTTCCCGCCAATAGTCCGAAACTGATCCAGCCGGGCAGTGTCAGGCGGCCCGCTTTTTTGGGCGCGGATAGTCCGGGGTGACCCCGGCCGCCAGCATGCGATCGCAGAGATGCGGATGGGTTTGGCGATCGTTGACGTTCACCGCCGGGATCAGGTTGACGCGATACAGGGTCTCGAGGGCTCGGGTACAGGTCAGTCCACGACCGAGGTGCAGACCATTTCGAGCACGCGCCGGAGCCCGTCATCGCCGCCGAGGCTGCCCTCGTTGAAGGGCGTCCGCGGAATCGGCTTCCAGTCGTCCCGCGAATGATCGACCTCGGGCTGGGGAATATCGGTGAAGGTCGGGTCGTATTGTCCGTTGCCGCCGCCCATCTTGTAGATCACGAGGTCGAGGGACGGCACGATCAGGATCCCGAAGCCGCCCGCGCCGGACTTCCAAAAGGCATCGCGGGGCGCCCCGGCGACATGGCCGTCGGAGTTCTGCTCGAACTGGAGCGTAAACGGGCAATGCGGATTGAACGGTGACGGCTGGTTGCACAACGCCACGTAGGCCGCGGGCACCAGTTGCTTCCCGTTCCAGCGTCCCTGGTGGAGGAGGCAA
>JAEUHD010000018.1 GCA_016793645.1 Verrucomicrobiales bacterium | reverse complement strand
AGCGATCGCGTTCCTCGGTGCTGTCCGTGGCCCGGGCGAGGGACCGCAATTGTTCCCACGTGGCCGCGTCCGCATGGCGTCCGACGATCAGACACACCGGAGTGCGGAGATCGGGGGGAAGGGTGGAGGGATCCTTGAGGAATCGGGCAAACCGTTCGCGCGCCTCGGCGACCACCCCGGGATCGCCCAGGGTTCCGAGCGAGGTGATCAACGCGGCCCGCAATAGGGCGTCGTTGGACGACTCGCCGGGCTTCGGCGTCCAGCCGAGGCGCTGGAGAGGCACCTTGAGACGTTCCCTGGCCCACCGTTCAAAGGCCGGCTGTCCGGACTTTCCCTTTTCCATCCGGTTCAGGATCCCGAGGTCGTGGATCACCGTGTCCCAGATGACGAACGAGGTCTCCTCCGGCCCCAGCGCCGCCACCAGATCCAGAAAGGCTCCGACGTCCCCGCGTCCCGCCTCTACCAGTGCCCAGGCGTCGCAGAGCAGATTCACGCGATCCTCGGCGGCGAGGTTTGGGAATACGGCGGCCTGGGCCTTCGCGAGTTCCGGGGAATAGGCGCCCCGATAGAATCCGGCGTTGCCGAGATTGATCTTCAGCGGAGCGCCGGGCGGAACCGATAGGGACACCGAGCCCGAGGCTTTCTCAAACAGGAGCGCCCTGGCCTCCGGAGCGCGGTCGGCTCGACCGACCGACAGGGGAATCTGCCACGGCTCACCTGGAGGGGCGGGATTGCCGACGAGGAATCGCTCCTGTCTCAGGGTGACTTCGGTTCGGCCGCCGGAATCCCGGGATGAAACCGTGACGAGGGGAAATCCGGGCCGCGTCGTCCAACCCCCGGCGATCGCCGCCACCGGCTTTCCCGAGGCCTCCTCCAGCGCGGCCCACAGGTCCGCCGTGGTGGTGCTGCCGTAGGCGTGTCGTGCCATGTAGATGCGAATGCCCTTCCGGAAAACCTCCTCGCCGAGATACGACTCCAGCATCCGAATGAACCCCTGCCCCTTCAGGTAGGTGATCTCGTCGAAGGCATCCATCGCCTGACTCTCGGTCCGGACCGTCTGCTGGATGGGGTGCGTCGCCCGTCGGGCATCGAGGTTCATCGCCGATTCCTTCCCCGCATTCGCGCGCAACCAGACCTGCCACTCAGGATTGTTCCGATCCGTGCACTTCGTCTCCATCCACGAGGCAAACCCCTCGTTGAGCCAGAGGTTGTCCCACCACGCCATGGTCACCAGGTTGCCGAACCACTGGTGCGCGATTTCATGCGCCACGATGATGAAGATCCGCTCCCGGGTCTCCTGCGAGCTGGTGGCCGGATCGAAAAGGAGGTTCTTTTCGTTGTAGGTGATCCCGCCCCAGTTCTCCATCGCCCCGCCGAATCCGCCGGGCACGGCGATCTGGTCCAGCTTGGGCAGCGGATACTTCACCCCGAAGTATTCGTTGTAGTCGTGGACGATCTTCCGCGTGGCTTCCATCGCATACGCCGCCTGGGAACGTTTGCCCGCGGTGGTCCAGATGCCCAGCTTCACGCCGTCCACCTCCCCGGTGAGCTGTTCCAATTCCCCCATGCACAGCACCACGAGGTAGCTCGCCATCGGCGGCGTGTCGGCAAAGGTCACCTCGCGGCGTCCTTCCGTGCCCGGGCGCTCGGATTCCACCGGCATGTTGGAGACCGCGACCTCCCCTCGCGGCACCACGACCGTGAGCCCGAACTTCGCGCGGAATACCGGTTCATCCCAGCAGGGAAACACCCGGCGCGCGTCCGTCGGCTCCATCTGCGTGCCCAGCATCTGCTTCTCCACGCCGCCGACCCGGTACTTCTCGGCATACAGTCCGACGGGTTGCCGGCCGATGCGACCGCGAAAGTCGATCTGCAACCGGTGCTTCCCGGGTTCGAGGATCCGGCCCGAGGTCACGGAAACGGTCTGGCTTTCCGGATGCGGTGTCACTGCGGCCGGTGCTGAGCCGTCCAGGGTCACCTTGGAAATCTCCAGTTCGAGGGCATTGAACACCACCTCGGTGACGGGCTTCAGGACGTCCAGTTCCGCCTCCACCGTGCCGGTGGTGGTCAGGGCCTGGGTGTCGGGATGCAGCCGGATCCGGTACTGTCGGGGCACCACCGTCTTCGGGAGCTTCCCCGGGGTTGCGTCGAAGGAAAACGTCGCCTCAGCGACGGCCGATGTGATGAAAACCGGGACCAGGCAAATCAGGAGGCCGAACGCCCGCAGAACCGTGCGCATCGGTCCACCTTCCCGACTGGGTTTGTATTATCCAGTTCAAATTGGGCAGGACCGACCTGCGTCGGGGGACGGCTTCCGTCAATCGAGCACCGAGCGATAGCAGCGGATCTCGTCGCGTCGCTGGTCGTCATCGGCCTTGCCGCTCGATCCGTCCGTCAATCCGAAGTCCCGCGCCCTCAGGATCGCCGCCTTCCGGTACTCGGCGTGGCCGTCGGTGAACAGGTGGTTGCCTCCCAGCGTGTGCAGGCTGGCGTACCAGTCGAGTCCGGGCTTCAGGTTCACGTGCCAGTAGGTGTACTGGCCCGGGCACAGTCCGAAGTCGGATCCCACCGCCGGACGCAGCGCCGTGAAGCTCACGAGGCGGATGGTCTCCTGGCTGAAGATCAGGTCGCTGGGGTTGCGGATGGCGTCGAGGGTCCGCTCCATGACGACGCCATTGGGCAGGTATCCGGTGGCGCTCAGGGCCGTGGCATCCGAGGCATCCCCGGGCTTCTTGGCGCTCGGACACGCGTACACCTTGGAGCTCCGGCCCTGTGCGGATCCCTGCAGGTACGGCGCGATGGCGTAGAGACAGTTGTTTCTCCATCCGGCGGCCTTGGGGTTCATGAAGTCCGGAACCTGGGATGCCCGGGGCGGCAGTCGCTTGAAGTCGCCTTCGTAGAGCAGCAGGGCGATGCCGATCTGACGCAGATTCCCCAGGCATTGCGTCTGTCGCGCAGCGGCCTTGGCCTTCGCCATCGCGGGAAGCAGCAGTCCGGCGAGAATGGCGATGATGGCGATGACCACGAGCAGTTCGATCAGGGTGAACGCGCGCGGTCGCCGGGGCGTCGTGGTGCCCGGAGGAGAGGATGCGGACGCGCGGGGCATGGGGTGGGCCGTGGGGTGGAACCGCATGAAAATGCCCCCTTCGGAGGTGGGTTGTCGATCTCCGGTGTGGGTGGAGCGGTGCGGTCCGACCCCGGGCGTCGGAACCTGGTTCCGGGGAACGCGCAGTCCGACAAACACGCCGTGACTCCGGACGCAGCTGCTGGGGTTACGCTCCGGTCCGCGGCGCGACGGGAGCCGCGAGGGATTCGCGCAGCCGTCCGAACCGGCTCCGCATGTCCGCGACGCTGCCCAGCGTGAGGAGGAATCGATAGTCGAAGACGAATCCGGGCGTGATGGCGAACCGGTCGAGGGGCGCCAGGTAGGAACAGGCGCCGGGCGCTTCCGGCGACTTGCCGTACCGGTAGCACGTCAGTCGCCGGGCCCGCGGCACGAAGATGCCCAGGCCCTCGTCGTGATCATTGACGTAGGCCGCCCACCCCTCCGTCATGGGCCAATATTCGTTGGGCCAGCCCGGCTGCGCCCGGCGCAGGGTGGCGTCCCCGGTCCACGGGCGATCCCCGTCATAGGTGACCAGGGTCCCGAGCGACGGTTCGCAGAAGACCGCGGGGATCTCCTGATCCTGCGGGGGGTGGATCTTTGTGCCGGTGTATTCGAAGCGGAATCGAACCTGGGCCACCAGGCCGTCCAGTTGGATCCATTGCTCCATCACCACGTCCCGCAGCAGTTCTCCGCCGGCCCAATTCCGGGGAATCGTGCGGGAATGCAGCGACACCG
>JAEUHD010000373.1 GCA_016793645.1 Verrucomicrobiales bacterium | reverse complement strand
ACCTGGCAACCGATACCTCCGCCTGAACCCGCAACGCCCTGCTTCCGCTATGAGAAAAATCCTCGGCATCACCGCGCTGCTGGTCGTCGTGTGCGTGCTGACCGCCCTCGCCAGCCCGAGCTTCCTGAGTGGATACAACCTGGAGAACCTGATCCGACGCACCGCGCTGTTTGGCATCATCAGCATCGGCGTCGCCTTCGTGATCGTGACCGGCGGCATCGACCTGTCCATCGGCTCGGTGGTGTGCCTCGTGGGCTGCGGCGTGCCCTGGCTCCTGACGGTGCACGGATGGCCGGTGCCGGCCGCCCTCGCGGCGGCGGCCGTCGTCTCGGTGGGTATCGGGCTCTTTCATGGGCTGCTGATCACCCGTCTCGGCCTTCCGCCGTTTGTCGTCACGCTGTGTGGACTGCTGTTGTACCGCGGGATCGCGCGCGGATTCACCCGCGACCAGACGGTCGGGTTTGGCTCCGCCTACAAAGGGCTCCGGGTACTGTCCACGGGCGAGATTCCGCTGCCGTTCGTCTCGGGTTTCTCCGTGCCGGCCCCCTGGCTGTTCCTGATCGCGGTGGCCGTGCTCGCCTCGGTGTTCCTCAACCGGACGATCTACGGACGCTACCTGCTGGCGCTCGGCAGCAACGAACAGGCGGCGCGCTACAGCGGCATCAACACGGGCCGGATGACCGTGCTGGCCTACGTGATCAGTTCCTCGCTGGCCGGACTGGGCGGCCTGCTCTTCGTGCTGGATGTGAACTCCGCGCAGCCCGTGGACTTTGGGAACTTCTACGAACTGTATGCGATCGCCGCGGCGGTGCTTGGCGGATGCAGCCTTCGCGGCGGCGAGGGAACCATCCTGGGGGTGATCGTCGGCGCCGCGTTGATGCAGGTGCTGCGCAACATGATCACGCTGGTCACCACCCACAACAATGTGGAGTTCGCCATCATTGGCGCGGTAATTCTCGCCGGGGTCATCGCCGATGAGGTGGTCCGGCGCTACGCGCTCCGTCGGAAGGCTGCGCGCGAGGCTGCGTAAGGTCCCGCACGACCCGCGCTCGTTGGTAGTCCAGCCTTCAGGCTGTCTGCGCCCCCCTCCAACGGAGGGACGCCGTCCTCGCCGGGAGCCGGGGACAGGCTGAAGCCTGCACTACGAACCTCCGCCGTTCGTAGTCCAGCCTTCAGGCTGTTCCCCCTCCGCCCCACTGCTGCCGTCGCGTCCCTGAACACAGGCTAAAGCCTGCACTACGAACGTGAACTTTGGCATTTGGAGGCGGGAAGACCCCGCGTACCCTGAACCCATGGCGTTTGAATCGTTCGGCGACTGGATCCGACACCTGGAGGAGGCGGGCGAGTTGAGGCGGATCCGCGAGCCGGTGGCCACGGAATTGGAAATCACCGCCATCGCGGACCGCGAGATGAAGCGTCCGGGCGGCGGACAGGCGCTCCTGTTTGAGAAGCCCACGGTGAATGGCGTGGTCACTCCGTTTCCCGTCGCCATCAATACGCTGGGATCCTGGAGCCGGATGGCCCGAAGCATGGGATCCGATTCCGTGGACGCCGTCGCCGCGGAACTCGGCGCCCTGGTCAAGGCCAAGCCGCCCTCCGACCTGCGCGAAGCGCTGCGGTTGTTGTCGCTCGGACTCGACCTTCGCTTCGCCCGGCCCCGGACGGTGTCGCGGGGGGCCTGCCAGGACATCGTCCATCGCTTCGACGCCCCGGCCACGCGCACCGAACCGTGGCCGGCGGCTCCGGTGATTACGGAGAATTCCCCGACACCGTCCATTGCTTCGCCCACGCTGCTCAATCTTCCCATCCTGCACTGCTGGCCGCTCGACGGCGGACGCTTTCTGACGCTGCCCTGCGTTGTGACGCAGGATCCGGACACCGGGGACCGGAATCTCGGCATGTATCGCGTGCAGATCTACGACGACCGGACGACCGGGTTGCACTGGCAGCTGCAGAAGGTCGCCGCGCGCCACGGACGGCGTTACTACGAGACCGGTCGCCGCATGCCCGTCGCCATCTTCCTCGGTGGCGATCCGGTGTTTCCCTTCGCCGCCACGGCGCCGCTGCCGGACGGACTCGATGAGTTCCTCCTCGCGGGATATCTCCGGAAGAAGTCCATCGAACTGGTGAAGTGCGTGACGAACGACCTTCAGGTTCCCGCCAACGCGGATTTCGTCATCGAAGGTTACGTGGACCCGAAGGAACCGCTGCGTGACGAGGGGCCGTTCGGGGATCATACCGGGTATTACACGCTGCCCGAGCCGTATCCGGTGTTTCACATTACGGCCATCACCCATCGCCACGATGCCGTCTATCCGGCGACCATTGTCGGACGGCCGCCCATGGAGGATTTCTACATCGGCGCCGCGTCGGTGAAGCTGTTCCTGCCCATCTTCCGGATGAATTTCCCGGAGATCGTGGACATCGCCCTGCCCGCCGAGGGCGTCTTTCACAACCTCGTGGTCGTGAGCATCCGGAAGACCTATCCGATGCAGGCCTACAAGGTCATGCACGGCCTCTGGGGCATGGGGCAGATGATGTTCACCAAGTACATCATCGTCGTGGACGCCGGGGTGAACGTGCACAACACGAGCGAGGTGCTCTTCCATTTGTGCGCCAACACGGATCCGGAGCGGGACAGCGAGTTTGCGCGTGGTCCGGCGGATGTGCTCGATCACGCCACCAGCGAGATCGCCGTCGGCAGCAAGCTGGGCATCGACGCCACGAAGAAGCTCCCGGGCGAGGGATTCCGCCGCCCTTGGCCCCCGCTCATCCGCATGGATCCCGCGGTGGAGGATCGACTCCGATCTCTCGGGAAGCTTTGAGGCGGGTCGCTCCCGGAATGAACCCATCCCCGAGGTTTCTCCGTGCCGCTCTCGCTGGGGCGGCCGAGAGGGTCTCTCTCCTGCACGGACTCGGGGCAACCCGGATCGTTTCGATTCTCGGGGCCGGTTCCTCGGTCCCTGGGTCAGGCGGATTGCGGAAATTCCACGCTGAAGGTCGCGCCCCGTCCGGGTTCGCTGTCGCACCAGACCCGACCGTTCATGGCCTCGACCATTTTCTTGACGATGGACAATCCCAGGCCGGTCGCGTGCTCGCCCCCGGTGGGCTTGGCGCTTAAGCGGGCGAACTTCCCAAACAGCCGCTTTTGATCCTCGGCGCTCAAGCCCGGACCCTGATCCCGCACGTCGCAGCGAACGCGACCTGCCTCCCGGCGCACGCGTAC
>JAEUHD010000378.1 GCA_016793645.1 Verrucomicrobiales bacterium | reverse complement strand
TGGCCATCCAGGTCACGACCAGCCACAGGTGAATGGTTTTGGTCCACAGGTAGAGGTTCATGGGCTGAATGATGCTCGTGCGGTCCGGAGCGGGTGTCACCTCAGCCGCAGGCGAGCGCCTGGGCCGCGGGAAACAGCACGGAGTTCTCCAGATGGATGTGCCGGTGAAGATCTACCTCCAGTTCCTGCAGCCCGGCAAAAAGGGCGCGGTAGGTATTGCAGGCTTCGGCCGGCGGCTGGTAGCCGGCCGTGAGTTCCCGCAGCCGCTTCATGGCAGCGCCGGCGTCGTCATGCTCGTGCAACATGCACGCTATCGGCCCGTCCAGCAGCCCCGGAACCGGTCCGGAGTTTGCCATACCGGCAATGGCCGGAAAGAGGATGCGCTCTTCCTTCAGCAGATGGGTGGTGAGTTCTGCCTCGAGTCCGAGGAACACTTCCAGCACCTCGATCAGGGACGGGGTGTGTCCACCGTGAACGCGGGCGACCCGTTCCGCCATCCCATGCAGGCGGGGCAGCTCCCGGCGCAGATATTCGTGATGCGTTTCCACCAGGTAAGCCGCCAGTTCCGCGGGGGGCAGCTCGGCCGGATTCGGGACGGCGGCAGTCGGGTTCGAGGCTTCGGCGGTCAGCCCAGTGACGACGGCGTCGAGGGGAACGCCGCGAAGCTGGCAGGCCGCCCGCAGGGTGCGGCCTCCCTGGCAGCAGAAATCAATCTGGTGGAACTGAAACACCCGGGAGCGGCCGGGGCGTTCGGCGACCAGTTCGCCGACGGTCCGCTCGGACAGCGGTGTGTTGGGGGATGAGGTGAATGCAAGTTGGTGACTCATGAACGTGTGACGGTATGGGGCGGTGCTTGTTTTGGTCCGGACGGTCGGTGATTCCAATCGTTCGGCCCGCAGTCTACGTGCGCGAGAATCGCCCTGGTGGATCTGACGCACGTCAAATCCGCCTCAATGCCGCCGGCTCCATTCGCCGCGCACCACGGAGTTCAGGCTGAAGCAGGTGGAACCCCGGGGGCAGGGCACCCGGAGCGACCATCACCCGGTCTTGGCAGGGTTACCGCGAGTAATTCCGGAGGAGAACTGGTGCGCCCTCCTTCGCCCTCCGGGCTCCGGCGGGGCAGCCTTCGCTCCTATTCGCTACGCCTAAACTCTTCCTCTACCTGCTGGTTCACCCAGCCGTAGCCCGCAGCCGCGGGCGAAGGTGATGTGCCCTCCTTCGCCCTCCAGGCTCCGGCGGGGCAACCTTCATTCCTGTTCCCACCACCCGGGCCCCTTCCTCCGCCTGCTGGTTTACCCAGCCGTAGCCCGCCCAAGGCGGGCGAAGGCTGGAGCCAGCTGTCGGGATTGAACCGACGACCCACGGTTTACAAAACCGTTGCTCTACCGCTGAGCTAAGCTGGCCCGGGTCCCAGGCCCGATCCGACGGAGAAGTTTCTCCGGCTCGCTGCCCGTCCACAGGGTCTAGTCAATCAGGTCTGTTTCCGCAAGTGCCGCTCCACTACCGTGCCGCCCCGGTGGCGGCTCCGATTACGGGCGCCACGGGATGTTGATGCCGTCCATGCCGTCCAGCTACTTCGACCGGACCCGGAACGCCCGGAAGATCCTGGTCGTGGATCTGGGGTTCCTCGGCGACTCGGTCCACCTCGTTCCCGCCTGCTGGGAACTCAGGAGAAACTATCCGAACGCGGAATTGCATACGCTCTCGGCGGTGGTCGGCAGCGAACTCCTCGCGCTCGTGCCGTGCGTGGATCGGGCCTGGGCATACCCGCTCACGAATCCCAGTCCCCCGTGGTGGAAGCACCTCGACATCCTGCGGGCGATCCGCAGGGAACGGTTCGACGTGGCCCTCAGTTTCAGTGGCGGGGATCGACCGGTGCTCGTCACGGCGCTGTCCGGTGCGTGCCACCGCCTGGCCCACGACAACGGTCGTTCCCATTTCTACAATCCCTGGCTCGTCAAGAACTGGGTCCCGCGACAGCGGGACGATCTTCCCGTGTTCGAACAGCGACGGAAGGTCCTCGAAGCGGCGGGCCTGACCCTCGGCCCGGTGACCTGGGACCTGCGGGTGGCGGACGATCCCGAGACCCGCGCACTTTGCGCGTCCCTGGGACCCCGATGCGTGCACTTGTCGCTGTCCTCGAACACCGATCTCAATGACTGGCCGGTGGCGTCGTCGGCCGAGTTCGTGGAGGGTCTGTTGGGTCGGGGGGCCGCTGGGACGGTGGCGCTCACCAGCGGCGCCGGGCACCGGGAGGCGACCCGACTGGAGGAGTTCTTCTCGCGGGTCCGGGATCCCTGCGTCCGCCGGCTTCCGCTGGGAATGCCGCTGGGACGACTGGCTGCGGTCCTCAAACACTGCTCGGCCCACTTCGGGCCGGACTCGGGCGTTCTCCACCTGGCGTCCGCCCTGGGCGTCCCGACCGTCGCCACGTTTCGGGAACGCGGAGGATGGCGTCAGTGGATTCCCACCTCGGTCCGGCATCGGACGCTCTCGGCACCGTGCCCGTGTTCGGGGGACCGTCGGGGTGACTGCGCGGCTCGCGGGCAGGCGGGTTGCCTGAAGGCGATCACGGTCGGGCAGGCGCTCGATGCGCTGGGTTCGGTGCTCTCCGGCCCAAGCGTGGGGGGGACCGCCTGAAGGCGGGACTACAAACCGCTGGGCGCACGAACCGCCAATTAAGAGCGGGACTACAAGTGGGGTGGTGGCGGATGGACAATTCAGGTGGTCCTGCTCAGGCTTTGGGGCGTGTCCGAATTCCATCTGCTGATCGATGCGGCGATCCGCCATTTGGAATTGCTGCAGGAGTCCGGGGTGCGGTCGGTGCCGGTCTCCCGAAAGACCCTTTCGGAATTGACATCGGTTCCGTCCACCGAGCGCAGCGCGGGCGGCGCGTCAGCCGTCAGGACTTCAACGCTCCGGGAAACCGTTCGCCCCTCGATCCCCACGCCGGCCACACCGACCGTTGCCGGCTCCCGACCCGTCCCGGGCGCGGTGGCGGCGCGATGGAGCCAGGCGCTCAAACCGTCGGCTCCCGCCGCTTCCCGCAGGCCCGACGCTCCGACTGCACCCCCGCCGGCATCCCCGGCCGTCGCATCCGATGCAGGGGCCAGGACAGCCGCGATGGACGCGCTTCGGTCCCGCGCGCAATCGTGCACAAAGTGTCCCCATCTGGCCTCGACCCGGAAGTCCGTGGTCGTGGGCGTCGGCGATCCGGCGGCGCGGCTGATGTTCGTCGGGGAGGCGCCGGGCGCTGAAGAGGACCGTCGCGGAGAACCCTTTGTCGGCGCCGCGGGAGAGCTGCTCACCAAGATTCTCGGGGCCATGAATCTCAGCCGGGACCAGGTGTTCATCGCCAACGTGCTGAAGTGTCGTCCGGACACCCCGGGACAGCCGACGGGCAACCGAAAGCCCACGCCCGAGGAGATGGCGACCTGCCTGCCCTGGCTTGAGGAGCAGATCCGCATCGTCCAGCCCGAGGTTCTCGTTGCCCTTGGGGCCACGGCCGTGGAGGGCCTTCTCGGGAAGACCGTCGGGATTATGAAGCTGAGGGGACACTGGCAGACCTACCAGGGTGTGCCGGTCATGCCGACCTTCCATCCGGCTTTCGTCCTCCGCAGCGAGACCCCGGCGGTGAAGCGCCAGGTCTGGGAGGACATGCTGGCGGTGATGGAGCGGCTGTCCCTTCCGATTTCGGAACGTCAGCGCGGATTCTTTTTGCCGCGGGCGGTCGGATAGCCGGGTCCACGGTCGTCAGGTGCGCCGCGCCGCCAGTGCGTCGATCTTCGCGGCGAGGGCAAAGTCGAGGCCGGTGAGGCCGCCCGCATCATGGGTGGTCAGGTCCAGCCGGACCCGATTCCAGGAAATGGCGATGTCCGGATGATGACCCGCCTTCTCTGCAACCCGTCCCACGGCGTTCACCAGCGCCAGGGCGGCGCGAAAATCGGTGAGGATCAGGGTGCGGGACAGGACCCGGCCGCGACGCGTCCACAACGGCGTTGCGGCGGCTGCGGTCCGGACTTCCTTCGGAGTCAGTCGTTTCATGGATTGGGCCGTTTGACGTCGATCCGTTTCGGATCGGCAACGCCGAGATCGAGCAGTTCGGCGTTCGCATACAAATCCGCCCGGACCCGGGTCTCGGGGCTTTCCGGGATCGGCCCGCGTGCCTGTTCGATGTCCGCGATGGCCAGGATGTCGAGTGCCACGGGATCCCTGCTGAAGCGAAGTTCATTCAGGACGACCGCGTTGTGGAGGCGCGTGGTGTCCTCGCCCCGGTACTGGCAGATCAACGCATCACTCACACAAAAGGCGATCTTCGGGAACACGTCATCCAATGCACAGATCTCCGGAACGACCTCGGCATAAAGGCCCGGGTTGTTCACGAAGCGCAGCGTGTTGTCCACGCTCGCGAAGGCAAGTCCCAGCAAGTTCCCGTTCACTCCCGCCACATTGTGGTTCAGGACGGGCGCCACCGGGATGATCCTTTGGAGCTCCTGGGTCAGGAGCCGGGAAATATAGGAACGCCTTCCCGCGCCAGGCTGATCCTTTCGACTGAACTCCAGGTCGCCGGACACCAGGCGTCCGAGGACGGACTTCTCATAGCCCTTCTCACTGTTGGGATCCCACCCGGCATCCTCGCTGGCCTGACATCGCACGCCCAGTTCCTCCGCTATCCGATACCAGCCCGCGTTGCGTAGGTCGGACGACCGCTTGTCCCAGATGACGATCCGATCCGGCGGATGCCCGGATGCCCGGAGGGATTCCACGAGGCCACGAACGACGGCGGGACGCGTCCCACTGACGTCGCCGGGCCCGGAGGTCACCTTGAACCCCACGGTGTCCGTGGGACGGAGCAGCGTTTTCCAGCCCTCGGAGGCGGTGGGTTTTCCTGAGAAGGCGGCAATTCCCCGGTCCACCAGTCTCCGGACCACATCGGTATTGGGGGTAAAATGGGCGGTTGCCGCGGGATCCTGTACCGCCACCGCCGAGGCGCGCGGGGCGGACGACGGTGGGTTGGTCGCCGGCGCCTCCGAGGCAGTACAGATCCCGGCCAGGAGGAAGCATCCCAGCCCGAGAACAGTCACCGCCCGCAATGTCATCGGCGTGGTCCCCATTGGACGCCCCCAGAATGGAGGGGAAGGGGGGAGGATGCAAAGGCCGAGAACGGCGGTCGAGGAAACCGCTTTGGGTCGTCGCCTGCCTTGACGCATCGGCGGTTCCCCCGTAACCACCCTCGTGTGCGTCGGTTTGAACTGATCCGGGTCGGGGTGCTGGTCATGGTCTTGGCCGTACCAGGCTGTTCCCCCCGAGGGCCGGAGGCGCTCCGACGGGGGGATGCGGCGCTCGCCGCCGGCAGGGTGGACGAAGCCATTCCTTTGCTGGAGCGGGCGGTCGCCGATCTTCCTGGCAATGCCGCCGCATGGAATCAGCTCGGCCTGGCGTACCAGGCGGCGGGGCGGACAACCGAGGCCCAAAAGGCCTACCTCCACGCCCTCAACGACGACCGCAATTTCTTCGACGCCCACTTCAATCTCGGCGCCCTGGAGTTCGAGCAGGGCCAGTGGCGTGAAGCGGAACGGGAGCTCAGAACCTACCTCGCGGTGGAGTCCAACCGGACCAACGGGGTGGCGTGGCAGATTCTGGGGGATTCCCTCCTGGGTTCCGGACAGTTCGAACCCGCCGAGCGCGCCTTGACCATCGCCCTCCAGGCGTCCCCGGGAGATCCCTCGATCCTGAACAGCCTCGGCCTGACCCTGTCCGCCCGCCGAAAGGCAAAGGAGGCCCAGACCCGTTTTCTCCAGGCGGTCCGGCTCGATTCCAGGAATCCCGCCCCACGCCTGAACCTTGCGATCGTCACCCAGCAACTGGGCGACCGCAAAAATGCCCTGGAACATTACCGCGCCTATCTGGCCCTGAATCCGACTGGCCCGGAAGTCTCCGGGGTTCGGGATTGGGTAATGCAACTGGAATCGGCCCTTGCGGGTCCGCCTGCCGTCGCGACGAATCGGATCCCCACCACCAACATCCTTCAGGGGGCGCTCAGCAAGGCGTCCCCGCAACCCTCGACCAACGGTGTCGCCGCGACGCCCCCCGGTCCCATTCGACCCACCAATGCGCCGCCGCCGGTCACCAAGGCTCCGGCACCTTCGGGACCCGCTACCCCGGCCATTCGCCCGTCCGCCCTCCCCACCAACTCCGCCCCAAAGGCGCCCTCGAACACGGTCGTCTCCACTCCCGCGCCTTCTCCCGCCACACCCCCGGTCACGGCTCCCGCACCCCAGACGCGTCCCGAGGTTCCGGTGGAGATCGTTCGCGTGGACGAGGTGCCCGAGCTGAAACCGGCGAGGGACGTCTCGTCCCCTCGCCCGACTCCGCCCGCACCGGAACCTGCAACCAATCCTCCGCCGCCCTCGACCGCGTCGGCGCCCGCCGGTGCCAAGGAGGGGACCTCGACACCGAACACCACTGCGCCTTCATCCAATGCGCCTCGCGACGAGGCCGGCAAGGACTCCGCCAGGAAATCGTTCTGGCAAAAGGTGAGCCCGGTGAACTGGGGAAATCCGGTGAAGTGGTTCCGGGGTTCCGAGGGCGAAACCAACGCGCCCTCCAACCTGGCCAAGACATCGGAGAAGCCCGCTGCCCGCCCGCCCGCAACGAACTCCTCGGCTCCCGCAACCCTCCCAGCGCCGCGTACCCCCGCCACTTCTACTCCGCCGCCAGCGGCAGCGCCCGCCCCCAAGCCGGTGGTGCCGCGCTATGTCCGCAAGTCGGCGCCGGTTGTGTCCCCCGGAAACCGCAGCGCCGCCGAAGCATCCGCTCGGCAGGCGGAGGCCAGTCTCGACAACGAAGGGGCACTCATTGCGTGGCAAAGAACCGTGCAGCAGGATCCATCGTGGGCCGCAGCCTGGATGGAATTGGGCCGCGTCGCCCTGGATACCTCGAAGCCCGCGATCGCGCTCCAGGCCGGCGAGGCATTGACGACTCTGGATCCCTCGGCGGCATCCTCCCATCAACTCTTCGCCGCCGCCCTTGCCCGGGCGGGCTATCCACGGGATGCCGCGGAGGAGCTGGAGAAGGCGGTCACCCTCGCCCCGGGGAATGCGGGTGTTCACCTGGCGCTCGCCGGCATCTACGCCCGGGACCTGGCCGAACCCGCGCTGGCACGACCCCACTACGAACAAGTGCTGATCCTGGATCCGAAACATCCCCAGGCCGCCGCCATCCGCGTCTGGCTCGCCTCGAATCCGGGCTGACAGGCGTGGGCGGGGCGCCCGGAATTTTGTAAACCCCGTGTAAAACCAGCGGCATCCGGGACGAAGCCGGGATAGGCTTTCGTCCGGATCGCCCATGAATTCCAGTCCGTCCCTCGCCACCCGCGTTCTCGTCATCGACGATGACCGGAAGCTTTGCCGGTTGATCCGGGATTATCTGGGTCCGCTGGGATACGAGGTGGAAACCGTGCATACGGGACCCGAGGGCGTCGAGCGGGCCGCAGCGGAGTCGTGGCAGGCCGTGATCCTGGACCTCATGTTGCCCGGTCTCGACGGATTTGAGGTCCTCAAACAGATCCGAAAATCCAGCGACGTTCCGGTGTTGATGCTGACGGCGCGGGGCGACGAAGCGGACCGGATTGTGGGACTCGAGATCGGCGCCGACGATTATCTGCCCAAGACCTTTTCCACGCGGGAGCTGCTGGCCCGCCTCCGGGCGGTCACGCGCCGTTCCGCACGGACGAGGCCCGCTGCCGAACCCGCCCCGGAGGAGCTGGTCGTCGGACCGCTGCGCATCTCCCCGGAAACCCGGGCGGCGTGGGTGGACGAAGTGGCGTTGGATCTGACGCCCGTCGAGTACGACCTGCTGGTTTCCCTCGCGCGGGCCAAGGGACGGGTCCGCTCCCGCGAGGCACTGCTGGAGGAGGCCCGGGATCGAAACTACGACGTCTTCGACCGCTCCATCGATGTGCACATCTCCGCCCTCCGAAAAAAGCTGGGGGACGATCCGAAGAATCCGCGGTTCATCCGGACCTACCGCGGCGCCGGATACATGCTGATCAATCCCGACGCCTCCTGACATGAAATGGAAGGTACCCCTGTCCCTTCGGTTCCTGGTGTGGCTGGTGCTGAACCTGGCCATGCTGGCCCTGGTCTTCGGAGTGGTGATCCAGACCGAGTTTCGCGTCGATTCCCTGCTGGCGGTCGCAGCCGGGGATCGGGTGCAAAAGGTTTCCGAGGTCCTGTTCGGTGAACTCGGAAGCCGTCCCCAGGCCGAATGGGGCACGACGCTGGCACGATTCTCGGAAGCCTATGGAGTCCGGTTCAGCCTGCTCGACGATCATGGGGAAACGCTGGCGGGTCCGGTGCTCGAATTGCCGGCGGAGGTGCAGGAACGGTTCCGGTCTCCCCGGGGTGGACCCCGACGGGACGGACCTCCCTCCGGACCCGGGGATTTCGGCGGCGGTGGGCGGCGGTTCAGTCCCGGTCCCTTGCGGGGGTTCATTCGGGCCGGCTCACCCCCGTCCTACTGGGCGGCGCTGCCGGCGCCGATGGCGATGTCCGGCGGCGGACCGATCCGTCCCGGAAGGCTCGTGATCCAGTCGCCCACGCTGACTTCGGGAGGACTCTTCTTCGATCCCCGTCCCTGGTGGATGGCCGGCGGCGCGGTGCTGCTTCTGTCCGTCCTGTGGTGGATCCCCTTCATCGGAAGCATCACCCGGTCCCTCGGCCAAATGACCGCCGCCACCGAGGCCATCGCCGAAGGGCGTTTCAACGTCGCTCTGAATGACCGTCGCGGGGACGAACTCGGGCGGCTGGGCGGTGCCATCAACCGGATGTCCCGACGCCTGGAGGGATTTGTCACCGGACAAAAGCGATTCCTCGGAGACATCGCCCATGAGCTTTGCTCTCCCCTGGCCCGGATGGAGATGGCGCTCGGGGTTTTGGATCGACGCGCCGAGGGAACCCAGCGGGAGTACGTCGCCGACCTCCGGGAGGATGTGCACCACATGTCCGGCCTCGTGAACGAACTGTTGTCCTTTTCCAAGGCGGGACTGAAGGGCCGCGAGATTCCGCTCGATCGGGTGAATCTCTCCGAGGTGGTTGCCGGGGTCGTTGCCCGGGAAGCGAACGAGCACCCCGCCGTCGAAGTTCGCATCCCGGCCCCGTTGACAGTCATGGCCGAGACGGAGCTTCTGGGGCGGGCGCTCGGCAACCTCCTGAGAAATGCACTCCGGTATGCAGGGACGGCGGGCCCAGTCGTGTTGGAGGCCCGCGAGGAAGGCACTGTCGCCGTGGTGACGGTGCGGGACCAGGGTCCCGGCGTTCCCGAGGAGGCGTTGGCGCGACTTGGCGAACCGTTCTTCCGCCCCGATCCCGCGCGCGCCCGGGAGAGTGGAGGCACCGGCCTTGGGCTCGCCATTGTCCGCACCTGCGTGGAGGCGTGCCGGGGGACGCTGGTGTTTCGGAACCGGAAACCCTCCGGATTCGAAGCGGAACTCCGGTTGGCGGTGGCCCGCTGACCCGGCCTCAGCCTTTTTCCGCCGCGGACCGCTCGGCCTCCAGCACCCGGGTCAGGTCGCGAAACTTGGGAATGTTCTGGGGCGACAGCGCCATCAGAAACCGATGCGCGTCGAGACAGCACTCGGTGGTCTCCGCCCGGCTCTCCGAACCCCTGGCCAATTCCTCGGCCCCCGTTGTCGGCCCCTCGGGGGAGGTCCCCTCCAGCACGGTCACCAGGGGCAGGACCCCGAGATTATCCAGCAGATCCCGAACCCGTTCATTCGGGTTGACGAGCACGAACCGGGTGCCGGCGCCCTCGGCCACCGGGCCGAGTTCGGACGCGAGCGCGGCGAGGACTCCGGAAAACGTGCTGTCCATGATCCGGCATTCCGTGAGGTCGAGGCAGAACTTCCGGATGCCCTGTCCATTCAGGCGCTGCACCAGCAGCTTGAAGTCGCGCGCCCGTTCCACGGCGGCCCTCCCGGCAACGCGGAGATACGCCGTCGGCGGTTCAACCAGCACCACGATCCTGGAGCTTGAAGGCGTCACGACGGATCAACCTTCCGCCCGCAGCGCCTGCTGGTCAAGGGGTGTCAGGGCGCGACGGCAAGGCGTTCGTCGGGTGCGGACCCCGACATGAGGACGCCCTGTTCCTTGTAGGCCCGGAGGACGAAATGGGTGGCGGTGGAGAGAACGCCCTGGATGGTGGACAGCTTCTCGGAAACAAACGTCGCCACCTCGCGGAGGTTGGTACCCTCCACCTCGACCAGAAGATCGTATCCTCCGGACATCAGGTGGCACGAGCGAACCTCGGAGTACTTCGCGATCCGTTCCGCCAGCTTGTCGAAACCTCCTCCGCGTTCGGGAGTAATGCGAACCTCGATGATGGCCCGGACGAGATCCCGTCCCAGCTTCTCCTCGTTCAACACCGCCCGATACCCGAGCACCAGCCGGTCCAGCTCGGCCTGCTGGATCCGGGTGCGGACCTCCGCCTCGGTGATGCCCAGCAGGGCGGCGATCTGGGGGGCGGACAGCGAGGCGTCGGAGGCGAGCAGTTTCAGAAGCGGATCCATCGTCGGCAAATACAAGGCCCGTCCGGGCCCGGGCGGAAGGGAATTCTTGTCGGGCTATGTTTTCGGAGGGACTCCCCCGGGGCGGGGCGCGCAGCGCCGCAGATACTTCAGGGCGACCTCAAACTCGCGGGGCCAGGGAGCTTCGATGCTCACCCGCTCTCCCGTGATCGGATGGGGGAGTTCCAGTTTCCACGCATGGAGCCCGATGGAGGTCAGGAGCGGACGCTCGGTCTTGTCCGCACTCCGATGATAGCGGGGTTTCAGGGACGACAGGAACAGCTCCGTCCCGCCATAGACCCGATCGGAAAGAATCGGGAACCCGGCGTGTTTCAGGTGCACGCGGATCTGATGCGTCCGGCCGGTGCGTGGACTCGCCTCAAGCAACACCCAGCTCGTGAAGCGCTCACGAACCCGGAAGTCCGTGCACGACCGCTTTCCCCCCCGGCTGACCCGCATCACTCCGGGGCGGAACCGATCCTGGGACAGCGGGGCGTCCACGGTGAACTCATCCTCCGGAGGATACCCGCAGGCGAGCGCCACGTAGGTCTTTCGCGGAATCTCGGATCCAAAGTGATTCGCCAGGGCGACCAGGGCCGGCCGCGTCTTGGCCAGGAGAAGGACGCCCGTGGTTTCGAAGTCGAGCCGGTGAGCATTGGCGAGGTATTGGAGCCCCCGGGACGCGGCCCAGGGTCGCTGCTGGGCGACGCCGTCGTGCAACATCCGCATCAGGTTGGGCCGCCGGGGATCGTAGCGATCCGGCGAACTCAACAGACGGGAGGGCTTGTCGATCGCAAGGAGGTGGTCGTCCTCATAGACCACGGGCACCGCCCAGGATTCACGGGTGTCCGGCGACGACAACCGGATCACCGGCTCGGCCACGTTCATGGCCGTTTACAGCCGGAGATCCTCGACCAGCTTGTTGATGCCGGACTCCTTCATTTGCTCGGCAAACCAGACCCGGAAAGCGTCGGCTTCCCGCTCGGAACGCTGCTCCTCCACAAAACTGTTGAGCGCCCCCTTCGCCATCGCGTCGTCGACGGGTTTCCGCTCGCGGACCAGGAGCACGAACCCCCCGTCGGCGGTCGGAATGAACGCGGACGGAGCACCCACCTTGTTCGTCGAAGCCACCGCCTTGACCTGGGCCGGATTCAGGGCGTTCCCGAGCTCCGGGATGGAGCCGGAACTTGGGGTGAAGGACAGATCCAAAACCCGGATCGGCTTCCCGGCGGCGACCTCCGCGAAGGTCTTTCCGGACGCCACCGCGCCGACGGCGGCGGTCTGGAACTGCAGTCCCGCCGCCCGCGCCGCGGACGCCGCCTGGACCTCCTTGAAGTCCGACTCCACCCGCGACCGGATGGAATCCAGGGCCGGAATGGAACTCGGGATCCGTTCCGTCAAGGCGGCGATGACGACGCCCCGGCTTCCCTCCATCGGGGGGGTGAACGGTTGATCCGGGGAAATGTGACTGAGGCCCGTACCCAGGTCCCGGATGTCCTCAAGACCGCCGGGTCGCGAATTGGGCCCAAAGGGAGTCGTCTTCTGGATCTGGATTCCCTTCTTTGCGGCCAGGGTGGCGAGATTGGCCGCCGAAACGGGTTCGATCTGGCCGAGTTCGTTGGCGAAGACGACCGCGTTGGAATAGGCGACCTGGTTGGCGACCTGTTTCTGGAAGCTCTCACGGAGCTTCTCCATCGCCGCCTCCTTGGTGAGGGGATTGCCGGCGTCATCCCGAAAGGCATCCGCTCCCCGTTGCTGGTAGAGTTGCTCCATCTGGTTGGTCACGTCGGCGCGGCCTGCGATCAGGGTGGCGGCCTCCTGAAGGTGGTTGGTCAGCTCAAACCTCACGAAGCTCAGCACGGCGCGCTCGGGGATCCGGTATTCGGCCAGCCGGTTGGTGAAGAAGGTCCCCACCGCGGCGGGATCCACCGTGACCGCCGCCAGGAAATTGGAGGCCGGGAAGGATGCCAGGGTTACGGCAAAGGATTCGTTGGCCCGCCGGAACTCGCTCTCCGCCTCCGCAGGCGTGACGAGCCGCCCGCTGACGCCGACCAGACGCTCCATCATCTGCAGGGCCACCTCCTGTCGGACAAAATCGAGGAAGTCCGAATCGTTGAAGCCGGCCGGCCGAAGGGAATTCTGGATGAAGCCGTCGAAATTCACCGCGCCGGTCTTCGGATCCTTGAGATACTCCCGAATCCATTGCGCGGCGGCGTCGTCACTGACCTCAATGCCCAGGGCCTTTCGACGGGTTTCGATCAGGAGCCGCTGGGCGAGGGCCTGCTTGCGGCTGAATCCGGACCGGGGGGAGTCATAGTTGGCGCCAAACCGCAAATACCCGCTGAGATTCGCGAGCCGGAGTTGGTCGCGGACCTCCTTGTCGCTCAACGGTCGCCCGTCGATCGTTCCCACAACGGAGGTGCCCTCACCCCGTCCCATGCGCTGGTTGGGACTGAAGAAGGCGACAAAACTGACGATGACGGCGGCGATGATTAACGCCCACAGCCAACGCTGATGCTTTCGAATGGTGCCAAACATGGCGATAGAACCGAGGTGCTCGGAGCCCGGGAACGTAGCGACGTTGGGAAAACACGGTCAAACGGTATTTCCGGGAGACCGACGGGCATTGTGGGCACCTCCCCAACCCGGCAGACGCCGGTCTCCGGGGCGACCGGACCGCGCCGCGCCGCCTTTCCGGCGTTCAAAAAGACAGAACGTCGCCGTCCCGGGCCAGCATGAAGGGAACCGGCCCGAGCGTTTCCCGAAGCCAGGCCTCCACCCGGCCCGGGACCTCGAGGTGCTCCCGAGCCACATGGACAAACGCGATCCGGCCGGGGGGCGACGCCCGCAGGACCGCGCAGAGGGGCTCGGGGTCCACATGCGACAACTCACAAATCAACAGATCCGGTCGAGCCTTCAGCAGCGGTTCCAAATCCCGGACCTCCCCGATATCGGCGGTGTGACCCACTCGGAATCCATTTCCTTCGAGGACAAAGCTGAACGCCTCAAACGAAGTCTGCGGATATCGGGCTCCGAAACTACGCTCCAACGAAACCAGGTGCCGGGTCGGGTGCGCGTGAATCACCAAGTCCCCCACGGTCATGGGTACCCCGGCCACCAGGGGACGCCACTCGATGACAAACCCGATGAGCTCCGCGGGCAGCACCACGGCATCCAGCCACGCCTTCAATGCTGCGATGGCCTTGGGAGCGGCATAAACCGGGAGAGGACGACGCCGTTGCTGGAGCCAGAGGGACTGCACAAACATCGAGAACCCGCCCACGTGATCGCTGTGCATGTGGGACAGGAACACCGCATCGACATCGTCGTACTCAATCCCCGTGGCCTTGAAGGCGCCACTCATTCCGTCCCCGCAATCCAGCAACACGTGGGTCCTGCCGACACGATAAAGGAACGACGCATGACGGCGGTCCTCGGAGGGCCACCCTTCTCCAACGCCAAAACAAATCACCGAACGGCTGGGGCCGGGTGAAGGCGGAGTGGGCATCATCGGACCGTGTGACGAGGTTGTAGGCCGCTCCTCCGCTCCGACGCAAGCCACTTGCGTACGGGAAACGAGGGTGGGTGGCCTCTTGAGAAGCCCCTCGGAACCCCCGAACCTCCGTCCACGGCCGGAAAATGTGGTTCGTTGGACCGTCCGCCGAAGGAGGCGCCGGGGTCATCGACGATGGTCTGAGTGCCTGTCGCGACCGGGGGATACGCCGGGCCATGCACCCGCCTTCGACGTGCGATCCGGACTTTTCTCGCCTCCCCCAGTCCACCGCCCCTAGATTGCCACGGCGTTCCGCTCCGACCTCCGGCCAGGACGCTCCCCATGAAGAGACTCCCGCTCTCCGTCTGCGTGATCTCCGGCGCCGAGGCTTCCCGCATCGGGGAGGCCCTCCGGAGCGTCGCGGATCTTGCCTCCGAGATCGTGGTGGTGCTCAACGAAGATGTTCACGACGGCACGGAGGAAGTCTGCCGGTCCCTCGGCGCCTCGGTCCAACGCGAGCCTTGGAAGGGACACATTGCCCAGAAGAATTCCGCGGCGGCGAAGGCGACGCAGCCCTGGATCCTCGGCCTGGATGCTGACGAGGCCCTGAGCGCGGATCTCCAGGAGGAGATTCGACGTCTGCTGTCCACTCCCGGGAAGGAACCCGCCCATGACGCCTTCTCCTTCCCGCGTCTGACCGCGTTCTGCGGACGCTGGATCCGGCACGGGGACTGGTATCCGGATCGGCAGACCCGACTGTGGCGGGCCGGACGCGCCCGCTGGGCTGGCACCGACCCCCATGACCGTCTGGAAGTCACCGGTTCCGTCGGACGCCTCCGCGGGGACCTGCTGCACTACAGCAATCCGTCGATCACGAGCTACCTCCAAAAGATCCCCTATTTCTCCGACATCCACCTGAAGCAGCAGCTCGCCGCGGGCGCCCGCTGGTCCACCGCCCCGGTCGTCATCCGATCCCTCTGGCGGTTCTTCCGCGCCTACCTTTTCCGCGGCGGCTTCCTGGACGGCTACCCGGGATTCTTCATCGCCTTCACCTCCTCCTATTCAACCCTGTTCCGTCATACCCGGCTCTACGAGACGTATCACGACCGTCGCCCGGACCCGCCCCCGAAATCCCCGGGTCGTTCCTGAACTCCCTCCGAGTTTTCCCGCCACCGGGGTGGCTTCCGTCATCCAAGCTTCCCGGAAAATCCCGGTGACGACGCCACGATCCTACCCTCGGCTCCCATTTGGGATAATCCCTGGATCGCCTTGACCCGTCTCTCCGCGACCGTCCGGTCCAATTCGTCATCCAGCCGGTCCCTCCCCGTCCTCTTCACCTGCGGATGGTGCAGGTGCGCCTGCAACGCGGCGAACGCCGCATTCCGGCACCGCACACCCCTGTGGAACAGCCGGTAGGCGAGGTCCGAATCCTCCCGGCCCCAAACGCCGTCATACAGTTCATCAAATCCATCCACGGCCATGAAGTCGTCCCGACGGACGGCCAGATTGCATCCACGGATCGACGTCTCCCAGGACTTCGCCGACGCCAACCATCGTCCGAGTCTGGGAAGGTGCACCGCGTTCTTCCGGTTCCCGAGTCCGCGCATCCACGGGCTTGGCCACCACCCTCCCTCCCAATCCGACTTCAGGAGCCTTTCGGTCTCCCCGGGGGGAAGGAAACACCGCTTCCCCTGGACAAAAACGCCGTCCTCCGCCAGCCGCAGGTGATCGGCGACAAAGTCGGCGTGCGCCACGGTGTCGTGGTCGATGAAGATCAGCAGCGGCGCGCTCGACACCCGGGCACCCAGATTGCGAACCCTCGACTGGCGAAAGCCCGTGTCCTCCTGGCGGACATGACACCAGGCCATCCGGCCCGGGCCGAGGGTCGCGGACACCACCGCCGAGGTCTCGGGCTTCGATCCGTCGTCGGCGACGATCACCTCCACGTCCCCCTCGGATTGTCCGAGCAGCGACTTCAGGACGAGCCGCAGGGCGGCGGGCCAGTTGTAGGTGCTGATGATGATCGCCGCCTTGGGCGCAGTCGCAGACACGACCGTGATTAGGCGTCGCTCCCTCCCCGGGTCAAACGGTATCTCTGACGGACGGGTTAGTTGGGTTGGCCGGCGTAGGGTTGTTGGACCGTCACCCGATAGTACAGCGGGTCGGCTCCCGACCCCAGCGGACCGACGTTCAGGACCCCATCGGCCTCGGGGCGGACCTCCCGAAGGGTCGTCCACACTCCCGCTCCCAGATCGGACCGGTACTCCAGGCGGTACACTCGGGAAGCGAGTGCATCGACCACCACCTGACCCTCCACGATGCGCAGTCTCAAGGCGCTGTTGGCATCATTGGACGCCGTGCCCGCCTCGAACTCGGCAGCCGCAGAGTATCCGTCGCCGTCCGTGTCGGACGCCGCATCCGCGCTGGACAGCGGATTCAGCCCCATGGCGGTCTCCACCTCATCAGGAATCCCGTCCCCGTCGGTGTCCGCACGCATCGTGATCACGACCGCCGCCGTCCCGGTCTTCTGCTGGAGGCCCAATCCCCCGCCAAACAGGCTCAGCGAAACCGTGGGATTGGTGCTGGTGATGTAGACCCCAAACGGCAGTTCCTCTCCCGGACTTTGCGGCTGGCTCAGATCGGCCTTCGCCGCGAACAGTTCGGGATTGAACGGCACCGACCCGTCCACGGTGAGGAGGTATAGATTCGTGTCCGCGGAATTCGGAATCACCGAGAACGACACCGGCGAGGTCAGCGGTCCCCGGTTCCGGAGGAGGAAGTCAAACCGGTACGGCTGACCCACCACGCCCGGATCCGTTTGCGCCCACCCGAAGGCATTGGCGGTGAACTTCGGACGGACGGGCTCGATGACGAACTCGCTGCGGCAATGGCCGTGGGCTCCCGCCCGGTAGGCTGCCTGGCTCTGTTCGAAGGTCAGCGCCTGCCGATAAACCACCACTTCATCCAAGCGCCCCTTAAACCGTCCCTCGGGTGAACCAGGAGCAGCCTCCCCGAAGCGAAGAGGAGCCCCATTGGTGATGCTGCCCGAGAAGGGGGCAACTCCGGCCCCGAAATACGAGACTCCATCGATCGTGGCCCGGAACGTGGCCCCCTCACCCCGTTGTACCACGATGGTCACGTGATGCCACTGCCCATCCCGGAGGTCCCCAGGCTGGCCCACCGGGTTCCCGATGCCCCAGGAAATCCAATCGGATCCATCTCCGATACGGAAGCGCAGTCCTCCCGACTCCACGGTCGCGGCGTACCCTAGCCGGGCCGGGCCGTTCACCGCTTCCTTGCCCAGCACCGCCAGGGAATTCCCGGCATCCGGCGGAATCGACATCCAGAACTCGAGGGAAAAGCTCTCGCCCGCTCCAAAATCCAGAGCTGGGGCATCCGGAACCCGGATCGCTCCCTGGACGCCGTCGAATTCAAAGGACGCCGTCCCCGCCCGCGGTTCTCCGACTCCCACCACGCCGTCCACCACCCCGGTCAGGACCCCCAGGAGATCCGTATAGCCGGATTCCCCGGCCCACCAGGCAGCCGCTGATCCTGCCAGCGGCGCACAGGGGGCCGACAATTCCTGGATCACCGCCGCCGCGTTGTTCTCCAGATTCAATTCCGCCGGCTCCCGGGTCAGCACGACCGAGGACTCCATCGCGATCGGAAGGTCCCTGCCATTGGGCGACACCGACTTGGCCGCCCGAATCACCAGACTGGCAATCCCTCCCGGACCCAGGTCTCCAAAGTTGGCGATGATTTCCGGCTGCGGACCGGAGGCCGGCGACAGCCGGGTCCGCACCGTCACCGTCCCCTGGGTCACGGTCGGCTGACCGACAATGGAACTGGTGGCAATTCCATACGTCGGCGACAGCAGCACCCTCGCGGTGACATTGGATGACAACACAGGCCCGAGGTTGGTCACGGACACCACAAACTCCGAACTCCAGCTTGGCGTGGTCGCTACCACCGCATCCACCGCGATGGCCACGGTCAGGTCGTCGGCCACCCGCACGGCAAACGGTTCGCTCAAGCTGCGGTGCCCGTTACCGTCATCCGCCAGGAGCCTCACCTGGGACGAATACCCGTTCAGCGTCAGACTGCCGGACCACAACCCTCCGGTGAATCCGGACACCGCGTCGGGCGAAACGGCCAGCGGCACGGAATCCACAAATGGCAGCACCAGGCCCGTGTTGGCCCGATTCATCGACGCCGTGCTCGTTGTCGAGACCTTCCAATCGGTCGCCCGGCGCAGGTTCCGATTCTGTCCGGACGGCCGATAAAACCCAAACCCGCCGGCCTGGTCGCCCACGGGATTGCCCGCCCAATCCTCCTCGCTCAACACGGTCGGAATTCCCACGGCGCGCGGATCCGCCGCCCCGCCGAAGAACGCATCCTCCACCGCTCCGTTCGGGTCGGTCACGACCGCTCCCACAAGGATCGGTCGGGTGCCGAGCGGAACCCCCCGATCATTCCACCGGAGCGTCCCGGTCAGCCGGAAGCGCGGATAGAGGCCCGGACTCGCCAGATTCGGATTCACCTCGATGGTGAACACCTCCGACGGACGCACCGTGGTTCCCTGGGGAATCGTAAACGTGTACCTCGGCGCGGGCCACAGGGTGGGATCATAGAAGTAGACCTTCCATCCGCTGACATCGACGTCCCCGGCGGACACATTCTGGAGCTCCACTCCTCGTCCGGTATTGATGGCAATCTCCGTGAGGATCACATGGCTCGGACGGCCGGGTCCGGCGTAGGCCTGCACCCCCAACACGCCATTGAATCCCGCGACCGCATTGAGGTAGCCGTCCAGCGCCTGGATCTGCGCCGGGAATGCCGTTCCCGCCTCCACGGTTGCCGGCAGTCCCTGCCAGCGGAACTCCGTGGCCAATCCGGCCACGGCATCCTCGTTGATGATGGTGCCGATGGCCGGCGCGGGCGGAGCCGGTTCGAAGCGCAGTCCCTCCGGATCACTCAACGCCAGGAGGAACATCTCGTTCGCTTCCACCGCGGTGTCTCCATTCACCGTCACCGTCACGGTGCCCAGGGTCTGGCCGGGGGGGAACTCCAGCGTTCCTTCCTTCGCCACATAATCCGTGGGTGCCTTGGCGGAGTCATCCGTCGTCGCAAAGCGAAGCCGGGAGGGCAGGCCCGAGGGCCGATCCAGCTCGAACTCGAATCCGAACAGCGTCGGACCCGCATTGCCCTCCGGGGCCGTCACGGATCGCACCCGCACCACCGGGATCGGATCCGGGCTCACAATATTCCCCAGGGCCCGGGCCAATCCGAGTTCCGCATTGACCGGTTGGGACAGGACAAGGGCAAAGGACTCATCCTGCTCATACACGCCGTCTCCCAGCACGGGGATCTTGATTGTCTGGCGAACCACCCCGGGAGGAAACTCCAGGACCCCGGCCTTCGCCTCAAAATCGACACCCGCCTTGGCGGTTCCCTCCTCGGTCGCGTAGTTCACGGACACCGCCCTCACCATCGGTGCGTTGAGCACCACCGCGAACTCGGCTTCATTCGGTTCCGTGGTGGTCACACCCCCCTCGAGGCTCACCGTCAGGCGGACGGCGGTCCCGCGGATGGTCGTGCGATTGTTGAAGTCGGTTAGTTCCGCCTCCTTGCGCCCCACGGTCACCGGGAGGTCGTAAACTCCCTCCAACAACGGCCGGACCACCAGGGTCACCACCGCATTGGACCTTGCCGGAATCGTCCCGAGATCCGCGCGGAGCAATCCCGCGAGATTCTCAATCGTTCCCTGGGTCGACGTCGCCGACACGAGCTGGAGTCCGGCCGGAATCGCGTTCGTCAGGCGCACCTGGGTGGAATCGACCGACCCCTTCGTCGTGACGATGATGGGGATTTCCCAATTCTCCCCGACCGGAATCGGTCCGCTCCCCCCGGCGTTCACCTGCAGATCGTTGACGCACTTGGGCGCTCCCCCCGCCTGCGGAATCGCCGCGATCTCCGCGTCCTCCAGAATCCGATTGTAGAAGGCGATTTCATCCAACTCCCCGAGGAACGCATTGCGTCCGCTGGGAAAGATCGCGCCGATGCCGTAGTCCAGATCGAGATTGAAGGTCTCCACATACGGCCGCGTGGCGACCCGCTGACCATCCACGTAGAACCGCACCTCGGACAACGTCCTCGCCACGGCCACATGATGCCACGCCACATCCAGAAGGACGGGGCTCGTCACCACGGACGAGATGTCGCTGCGGCCAAAGGTCAGACTCCCATCCCTGAGGAGAACGAACGTCCATCCGCCATAGTCTGCGCCCAGAATATTCCCTCCGTCCCCACTCTGGGAGACCGCACTCGCGGACGCCCTCCGGAGCCACCCCTCGATGGTGAATTCATTCCGCTGCAGTGCCGGAACCCGTCCGAGATTCACTCCGGACCCTGCCAGTCCATCGAACCGGAAGGCATTTTCCACCCGTCCCTCGACAAAGGAAACCCCGTTGGAGACGGATCCCTCCACTCCCGCGATCTCATCCCAGGCACTGCCTTCCCCGCGCCACCAGGCCGCCAAACCCGTCGCCGCCGGGACACACTCCGGACGAACCAGGATTTCCGTGGACGCCGCCACGGGTGGGGAGTCCCCCGAACTGACGGCCGTCGCCTCGAGGGTAAACCTGCCCTGCGGTGAGTTCTGCAGCGATACTTGGACGGTCGCCTGGGCGCCCGCGGGAAGATCCACCGCCTTGAGGATGACGCTCGACCCGTCGGGTCCGGACTCGGTCACGGCGGTCCCGGCGGTGGTTTGGATGTTTCCGACCTTGAACCCCGGGGGAATCCGGTTGGTCACCACCACATTCGCGAGGACGTTTGTCCCTTGATTTCCCACCGTGGTCACGAATTCGAACGGCCGCCCCACCACGACCTCCTCCGGCGCGTACAAACTCAACCGCAGACCACCCCGACATTTCCCGCCCGAGCCAGCAAACCAGATCCGCTCGATCTCCCCCGGACCCAGAGGGCGATCATAAACGCTGACTTCGTCCAGTGAGCCGAGGAATGAATAATGAGACCCTCCGATCGGTTCGGGTCCCGCTCCGATCGCGAAACGTCCTCCAAACGTGAACGTCTCTCCAAACGTCGCCGTGTCGGTCACCTTCCCATCCACGTAGAACACGAGGTTTGCCCCCGATTTGGTGACCGCGATGTGGTGCCAATCCGTATCCACTATCCGCGGCGGAGTATCGTACCGGGGCCCTGCCACCTTCCCAAATCCCAGATTTCCCCCATGAAGAATCACGAACCCATAGGCTCCGGTATCCCCGGCAAATAGAGCTGCTCCAGCGAGTGCATCCGATGCTATTCCGGTGGTGGATCGCTTTAACCACATCTCCACCGTCAAATCCTGAAGTTCCAACCCTGGGGTCGGGGGGATCAACACCCTGGAGGCTCCCCCAACAAATCGAAAGGCCTGCCCCACCTTGCCTTCCTCGACGGTCGCACCATCCGTCAGGACCCCCGTACCTTCACCGGCAATGTCGGTCCCTCCCGCATCTCCAATCCACCAACCTCTCTGCCCGTCTGGCTTGGGAGTGCAGGAGCCTGCCGTGTTCCGATCCGTCGCCTGATACGCAGCCAAGACTTCGCCATCGGTCAAGGGCCTCGGGTAGAAGACGACTTCATCGACATCGCCCCAGAACGGGTATCGCTCCCCGTCATATGGCGTTCCAATGGCTCCAATGGCATAGGGGCCTGAAAATTGGAACTGGGCTCCATAGTCCACCGTGCCCGCAGGCTGAGCATCAATATAGAATCGAATGGTTGCGGCCGATCGGACCATCACTACGTGGTGCCACTCCGTGTCGGTGACTCTCCCGTCTCCGTACACCGAATTGACTCCGATATGGCTCATGAAAAGCTGACCCCCTCGGGCCATGCACAAGCTGTATCCTTTCCCGGTTCCTCCGAAAATAACCCCGTCTCCTATCGGGTGTACTCCAGCCTGATCCAGGCTCCTCCTGCGGATCCACGTCTCCACCGTAAACTCCTGGCGGTCCAGCCTCTGATCCCAGCCCAGTTGCACATAGCCTCCCCCTTCGATGCGCACACCCTCCCCGGAGATTCCCAACCCGTACCCGGCCGGTCCGACCAACGTTCCGCTCTGGTCTGACAAAGAGTCCTGTGCATTGCCGTTGAGAGGATACCAAGCGGTGGCTCCGTCAGGCTTTCCCGCACCGAGTCCCCGAAAAGTCAGCAATGAAAAGAGGGTGACGAGCGGAAGGACACGAGGGAGAAGCTTCCCTCTGAAGTCGAAGAGGTTCATGCGTTGTGTTGCCTGAGTTTGTGGATGTAATCCTTACCGACGACCTCCCCAAAGCTCAAGGAAAACCTCTGTGACGACCGCTCCCGGTCCGACTCTCCCTGGCGACACCCACCGATCCTTGACGACTCCCGGACTTGCGCCCCCCTCCATCGCCTACTCCGCTCCCCTAGCGGGCGCTGATTCCGCCTCCCGTTGGAGACGCTCCTCCTTGCGGGTGAACCACCAGGCGAGCGCCACCACACCGGCGGCGGTGAAGATCAGCACGCTCCAGCCCGCGGTGTCGTGGACGGCCTTCAGTCCCTCCGGACCCAGACGATTCGCCGTAAGGGACAAATACAAAGAC